>JAMFSI010000034.1 GCA_026225215.1 Sphingomonas palustris
CGCCAAAATCAAGGAATTCCGGGGAATCGCAACCCGTTACGACAAAACTGACCAGAGCTTCCGCGCCAATCTCAACCTCGCCGCAACAATCATCGCATGCCGCTAAATGTCCACGGGCCTTAGAGCGGGCAGCGGGATATGTGAATCACGCTGCCCGCTCCAAGTTTTTGTTGTCGCATCGTTTAACGCAAAAAACCGGTGCCCACTTTTTTGCACGATGCTCCAGTATCTTGTTAGCGCCAGGCTTGCTCCCCTTTGCCGCGCCGAAGAGCGGTGCTAGAAACCGCGCCCATAACCGGCGGGGCCTTGGGCAATTTGGGGGCAACGTCGGCATCGTTAATCGGATGGGTACGACACTTGGGAAGACCGGTTTTTTTCGACCCCTCGGGGCGCCGCCGGCGTTGGACCCGGCGGAGCATTTTCATCGCCTTGATCGCACTGGTAGCGCTGGCGGTGGCTTTTGCCTCGACGGTGATCACCATCCCCACCCCCTCGCCGCTGCCGCTCGGGTTCGAGCGCCGCACGCCGCTGCGCTTTCGCGCCCAGGTTCTGCGCTTGTCGCATGGGCTGACGGCCCTGTTCGCGCCGAATGCCAAGGCATCGCTGCGTCCGGCCGTTCGCGGCCAGCCGGCACCGCCGATCTCGGTGGGTTTCTACACCAACTGGTCCGACGAAAGTGCACCGTCGCTGGCCAAATACATCGGCCAGCTCGATTGGGTCGTTCCGACCACTTTGGCCATCGACCAAAGCGGCAATCTGAAAATCAGCGAAGATCTGGTGATGCGCCGCATCGTCGCCAGCAGCTTGCGTCGCCCGCTGGTCATCCCGATGGTGCAGAACGTCGTCAACGACGTGTTTTCGGGCGCGGCGACCACCGCGCTGCTGCATGATCCGGTCAAGCGCAAGGCGTTCATCGCCGGGCTCGAAGCCTATCTCGAAAAATACAACGATGCCGGCGTGGTGTTCGATTTTGAATCGATCCCGCCGCAGGACATGGCGCGCTATCGCGAGTTGATCAACGAAACCAACAAGGAATTCGACAAGCACGGTCGGCTGGTGGCGGTGACGGTGCCGATGGGCAACAAGGATTGGAACGCCGCGCAATTTGCCCAGGTCGCCGACAAGGTGTTCCTCATGGCCTATGACGAGCATTGGCAAAGCGGTACCGCCGGTCCGATCGCGTCGAACGCCTGGTTCTACAATCAGATCACTAACGCATTACGCGGCTTGCCGGCCGACAAGGCCATCGTGGCCCTGGGCAGCTATGGCTATGATTGGCACGATGGCACCGCCGACGGCTTGTCGGTGGAGGAAGCGTGGCTCGCCGCGCATGACTCGGATTCGGTCCCGATCTTCGACCGCAACTCGGGCAATACCGGCTTTTCGTTCCTGGACGGCACCAGCCGTCACGACGTCTGGATGGTCGATGCGGCCACTTCCTGGAATGAGATGACCACGCTGTCGCGGCTGGGTGTCAACGGCGTGGCGCTATGGCGGCTGGGCTCGGAAGATCCGGGGTTCTGGCATGCGCTGTCGGCGTGGCGCTCGGGCGGCAAGCCCGATTTGTCGTCGATCGATCAGGAAGGCAATGTTGACGTCGAAGGTCAGGGCGAAATCCTGCGCATTACCGCCTCCCCCACATTGGGGCAGCGGCAGGTCACATTCGACCCGCGCAGCAAGCTGATCAGCGGCGAAAACTACCTCTCGTTACCAACCCCTTTCGTCGTTCAGCGCACCGGGGCGCTGCCCAAGCAGGTGGCGCTGACTTTTGACGATGGCCCCGACCCGGTGTGGACGCCGCAAATCCTCTCGATTCTCGAAGAATATCACGTTCCCGCCACCTTCTTCGTCATCGGCGAGAATGGTGTCGCCAATCGCAGCCTTCTCGAGCGCGAAGTTCGCGACGGGGACGATATCGGCAATCACACTTACACTCACCCCAACCTTGCGTTGGAATCGCCGACTGGCGTCAATCTCGAACTCAATTTCACCCAACGCCTGATCGAAGCTTATACCGGGCGTTCGATCCGCCTCTTCCGCGCGCCCTATTTCGGGGATGCCGAGCCGACCACCGCCGATGAAATCGTGCCTGCGCTGCAAGCACAGCAGCATGGCTACACCGTGGTCGGTCTGCACGTCGATCCGGGCGATTGGACCAAACCCGGCGCCAAGGCGATCGTCGACCAGACGCTGGCCCAGGTGAAGGCAGCCACGCCCGAACGCTCGGCCAATGTTATCCTGCTCCACGATGGCGGCGGCAATCGCGCGCAAACCGTAGCGGCGCTCCCAGGGATCATCGTCGGGTTGCAACAGGCCGGCTATACCATCGTCCCGGCGGCAACGCTGGCCGGGCTCACCCGCGATCAGGTGATGCCGCCCTTGACCGGCGTCGATCTGGCCGCCATCCGCGCCGATGTCTATGCCTTCACCGCGCTCGGCTTCATCATCCTGATGCTGAACTGGACGTTCTTCTTCGCCATCGCGCTGGGCATTTCGCGGGCAGTGCTGCTGACCGTGCTCGCCATTCTGCCCGGCGGACGCAAACCACCGATCCCCAATGCCACCTTCCGACCCAAAGTGACGGTGATCATTCCCGCCTTCAACGAGGAGCGGGTGATCGAATCCTCGGTGCAGCGGATTCTCCTCAGCACGTATCCCTACCTCGATGTGATCGTCGTCGACGACGGCTCGAAAGACCGCACCAGCGAGATCGTTTCCACCGTTTATGGCAACAACCCCCGCGTCAAGCTGATGACCCTGGTCAACGGCGGCAAGGCCAAGGCGCTTAACCAGGCGCTTGAACAAGCCTCCGGCGAAATCATCGTCGCGCTCGACGCCGATACCCAGTTCGAGCCCGAGACGGTGCTGCGGCTGGTGCGCTGGTTCATCGACGACAAGATCGGCGCGGTGGCCGGGAACGCCAAGGTCGGCAACCGCTTCAACCTCGTCACCCGCTGGCAAGCCGTGGAATATGTCACCGCGCAGAATATCGAACGCAAGGCGCTGACCCGCTTCGATGCGATCATGGTGGTGCCCGGCGCGGTGGGCGCCTGGCGCCGCGCCGCGCTCGACGATGTTCGCGGCTACCCCGAAGACACTCTGGCCGAAGACCAGGATCTGACGATCGCCATTCAGCGCAAGAAATGGAAGATCGCTTACGACGAGGAAGCCGTCGCCTGGACCGAAGCACCGGAAAGCTTCCGCTCCCTCGCCAAGCAACGCTTCCGCTGGTCGTTCGGCACGCTGCAATGCCTGTGGAAGCACCGCAAGATCGTGCGCAAGGGCAAACCCGGCGGGCTCGCTTATATCGGCGTGCCGCAGGCATGGCTGTTCCAGATCGTCTTCGCGGTCATTTCTCCCGCGATCGATCTGGCTCTGGTGGTTTCGATCGTGGGCACCATCGTCCGCGTGCAGCAGCATGGCTGGGCGCAGACGCAAACCGACGTCCTGCGCATGATCGCCTATTGGCTGGCGTTCTCCTCGATCGATCTGATCTGCGGCTATGTCGCCTATCGCCGCGATAAGCGCGAAAAGCGCTTCCCGGCGATCCTGCTGCTCGCCCAGCGTTTCGTCTATCGCCAGCTGATGTACAGCGTGGTGATCCGCGCAGTCTCGGCGGCATTGCGCGGCGTGGGTACCGGTTGGGGCAAGCTGGAACGATCGGGCCGGGTGACGGCACCTGAGCTGGGCAAAACGGCGAATTGAAGCTGAAGAAGGTGGTAGATGCGAGGGGTAACCCCTCGCGCTCCCCGTCATTGGCTACCCAGTGCATCGCACCTCGGTCGCATCTTGCCGCGAAGCGGCTTTTAAAGCCTGCGGCGCTGCGGCCTTGCGCTATATCGAACCGTCACACAACAATGACATGAACGGGGTCTGGGGCCCCTGGCCCCAGGTCTATCCCTTTATTCTTCTGCGAACCTTTTTCACCGCCTCGGTAAATCCTCAAGCGTCATGCCATTGTCCGGCGCGCATTGCTGCACCTCGATGACATTGCCTTCGGGATCGTAGCCGTAGAGCGTCTTGACGTGGCCCATATCGACGAACTCACGCTCGTTGAAGGTCATCCCGACAGCTTTGAGATGGGCGATGTCGTTGGCGATGTCGGTCACGTCGATGCAGATGTGGGTATAGCCACGATCGTTGGGGCGCAGTGGGCGGGTCGATTCCGGCTCGGGTGCGCTATATTGGAATAGCTCAAGGTAGCAGGTGCCGGCGCGCAACATGATCCCGCGGGCAGCCGAATTCGGGATATCGACGATCTGGTCGAGGACCGGCGCATCCGCCCATTCGAATGCCTCACCGGCAGGCGAAAAGCCAAGACCTTCGGTGTAGAAGCGCAACATCCGCGCCATGTCGCGGACATTGATGCCGGTGTGGTGAATGCCCCTGATCATGCCCTGCTCCCAAGATTTTCCCGATGTATCCGGGATCACTCAGGGTAAGGCAAGTCATGCTTCGGCGCGGGAGAAACCCCAGCCGATGCAGACAATTCAGCCGTAACGCCCGGTCACATAATCGCGCATCGCTTCGGTTTCAGGTTTGACGAAGGCTTCGGACGAGGGGCGGAATTCGATCAGCCGGCCCATCAGCATGAAAGCGGTGTAATCGGAGATGCGCGCCGCCTGCTGGAGATTATGCGTGACGATGACGATGGTGAAGCTGTCCTTCAGCTCGACCAGCGCGGTTTCCAGCTTGGCGGTGGACAGCGGATCGAGCGCCGAAGCCGGCTCGTCGAGCAGCAGGATTTCCGGCTCGACCGCGATTCCACGGGCGACGCAGAGGCGCTGCTGCTGACCGCCGGAGAGGCCGAGGCCGGACTGGTGGAGCTTATCCTTGGCTTCGTCCCACAGCGCCGCGCGAGTCAGCGAGCGCTGGACGATTTCATCCATTTCCGCCTTGCTGACGCTGCGTTGCAACCGCACACCGAAGGCGATGTTGTCGTAGATCGACATCGGGAACGGCGTCGGCCGCTGGAATACCATGCCGATCCTCGCGCGCAGCCGCGACAAATCGCCGCCGACGCGAGGCCGGCCGCTGGTGGCGGCCGATTCATCCACCGGATCGCGCGGGTTCAGGACATTCTCGCCATTGAACATGATCTGCCCTTCGGCGCGTTGGCCGGGATAGAGATCATAAATGCGGTTGAGCGTGCGCAGCAGCGTCGATTTGCCGCAACCCGAAGGGCCGATCAGCGCGGTGATCTTGTGACGCGCAACAGGAAGATCGACATTCTGGAGCGCCTGGTTTTTGCCGTAATAGAAATTCAGTCCGCGCACATCCAGCACGCGCTGCTCGACCGGCGGCGCGACCATGACGGTGGGCTGTTCCTCTTGCGAAATCTCGAACTTCACTTGGAGCTACTCCCGCGCGCCGCCAGGGCACGCCCGATGATATTGGCAGAGAGAACAAAGGTAGCGATAATCAGCGCCGCCACCCAGGCGAGCCGTCGCCAATTGTCATCGGCACTGAGCGCGAACTGGAAGATGGTGGTGGGCAGCGATGCCATCGGTTGGCTAAGGCTGAAACTCATGAAGGGATTGCCGAGCGCGGTGAACAGCAGCGGCGCGGTTTCACCGCTGATCCGCGCGAAACCCAGCAGCCCGCCGGTAACGAGGCCGGTGCGCGAGGCCTTCCAGATGATCGCGCGGATCACCAACCCCCTGCCCGCGCCGAGCGCCATCCCGGCTTCGCGCAGCTGGTTCGGCTGCAGCCGCAGGATATCCTCGGTCGTCCGGGTGACGATCGGCGTGGCCAGAAATGCCAGTGCCGCCGCACCGGCGATGGCGGAGAAATGGCCAAGGACATGGCTGACGAGACATTCGTAAACGAACAGCCCGACGAGGATCGAAGGCGCTGACAGCAGCACGTCATTGATGAAGCGAACCACGCTCGCCAATTTGTTGCCATCGCCATATTCGGCAAGCCAGGTGCCGGAAAGTATGCCGATGACGAGCGCGATAACCATCCCGATCGCACACATGATCACCGAACCGATCAGGGCATTGCGCAAACCACCGTCGCCGAGATTGCTGCCGCCGCCGGGCTGGTCCTGAGTGAAGATGCCGGCATTGATGCCACCGAAGCCCTTGGCCACCAGCGTCCACAGGATCATCACCAGCGCCGTCAGCGCGATCAGTGTGGCGATGCTGGTGAGGCCGACAAAGATGTAATTGATCAGCTTGCGGCGAGCATGTCGCGAACTGCTCGCTACCGAATGGGTGCCGGGTGCCATCACGCCTTCTCCGTACCAAGCAGCAGCCGAGCAGCGGCCAGCGTGACGAAAGTGATCAGAAACAGCACCAGCCCCAGCGCGATCAGCGCGGAAATATGCAGATCGCCCGTCGCCTCGGTGAATTCGTTGGCGATGGTCGAGGCAATGGTCGAGCCCGAATCGAACAGGCTCTTGGGAAAGGCATGGCTGTTGCCGATGATGAAGGTGACCGCCATCGTCTCGCCGAGCGCGCGCCCGAGGCCCAGCATCACGGCACCGACCGCGCTTTTGCGGATATAGGGCAGCATGATGTTGCGCACGACTTCAAAGGGCGTGCAGCCCATGCCGTAAGCCGCCTCGCGCAGATAGGGCGGGATCGACAGCAGCAACTCGCGAAACACGGTCGCGATATAGGGCAGGACCATGATCGCCAGGATCAGACTGGCGGTAAAGATATTGGCGCCGTTAGGCACGCCGGTAAACACCCTGCCCCAGAACGAATCCGGGTCGAGATTGAGCATCAGCGGCGTCTGGACATGCTCGGCAAACCACGGCGCCAGCACGAACAGCCCCCACATGCCATAGACGATCGAGGGGATGCCAGCGAGCAATTCGACCGCGATGCCGACCCAATGCGACAGTCGTTTGGGGCAGAATTCCACTAGAAAAACCGCGATGCCGATCGCCAGCGGCAAAGCCAGCAGCATCGCGATAAAGGCGGTGATCAAGGTGCCGACGATCGGCCCCGCTGCACCGTAAGCCTCCGGATTGTCCGGGCTGCCTGACGGATTCCATACGCTTGAGGTAAAAAAGGCGAAGCCGAAGTGCGACAGCGCCGGCCAGCCGCCGATCACCAAGGCGACAATCAGCCCCACCAGGGTCGCCATCAGCACCATCGCCGCCGAAAAGCACAAGGCGTGGAAGACGGTATCTCCACCCTTCATCGCCGATGTGCCCCCCGGATTGTCTATCCGGGGCGCGCCGGGCATCGGCGAAGGCAACACTGCATCCATTTCGGCGGAACCCGCTTTATTTCTTACTTGCTGACGTAGACCGGCTTGCCACCCGATTGGATCTGCAGCCACTGCTTGCGAAACAGATTCTTCACTTGCAGCGGCAGCGGCACATAATCAAGCCGGGCAGCAGTCGCATCACCGGCCTTGTAGGCCCAATCGAAGAACTTGAGCACGGCGGCCGACTTGGCGGCGTTTTCCGGATGCTTGTAGAGCAGGATGAACGTCGCACCGCTGATCGGCCAGGTCTTGGCACCGGGCTGGTTGATCAACAGCACATAATTACCCGGCGCGCGGCCCCAGGGGGCGCCGGCAGCGGCAGCACCGAACGACGTCGGATCGGGCTGCGGATACTGGCCGGCCTTGTTCTGGACCAGGGTGTAAGCGACGGTGTCCTTGCGGGCGTAGATATATTCGACATAGCCGATCGAGCCGACCGTCTGCTTCACAAAGGCGGCGACGCCGTCATTGCCCTTGCCGCCCAGACCAGTAGGCCAATTGACCGAGTCGCTGGCGCCAACCGACTTTGCCCAGGCCGGGCTGGTCGCGGTGAGGAACGAGGTGAAGATGAACGACGTGCCCGAACCATCCGAACGGTGGACGACGGTGATCGGCAGCGCCGGCAGGTTCACGCCGGGGTTCAGGCGCTTGATTTGCGCGTCATCCCAGCGCTTGATCTGGCCCAGGAAGATCGAGCCAAGCACGCCACCCGAGAGATGCAGACGCCCGGAGGTGATGCCGGGGACGTTAACGATAGGGACGATGCCGCCGATCACGGTGGGGAATTGGATCAGGCCGGCGCTATTGAGTTCGCCCAGCTGCAGCGGCTTGTCGGACGCGCCGAAATCGACCGTCTTCGCCTTGATCTGGCGAATGCCGCCGCCAGAACCAATCGCCTGATAATTCAATTCATTGCCCGTGGCGGCGCGGTAAGCCGAGGCCCAGGCGGTGTAGACCGGCGCGGGGAAAGTTGCCCCGGCACCCGTGAAATTGTCGGCCTGAGCGGCCCCAGCGAGGACGGCGGCTGCGCCGAGAGTAATCGCAAACTTGCGAAACATGGTCATTTCTCCGTGTTTTCCGGTTAACTCGATGCCCGGTAGACCGGCTACATGACTCCTTTGTGACAAAGATGTCATATTGTATCGCTAAATGTCTATTAAAATAGTTGAAAATGCCGCTGGCTGACTATGGAACCGCAGCCTGGGCACGCTCAGGGCTTTCAAGATTTTGATCTCACGCGGCTAAGAAAGCGCTCCAATCGCCTCTTTGATCCAGACCCATCGCGGTATGACGCATTATTGTAACAAAGCTTCCTTACCGCACCCGCTCACAGACAGGTCAATCCTGCTGAAATGAATCACACTCGCTAAAGGGACGGAAACAGCATGAGACTTCACTCAACAATCGCGCTAGCCGCGGTTGCCGCGGTTATTGGCGCGCCGGCAGTGGCTGAAGCCAAGACCAAGGCCAAGCATCATCCGGTGCGTGCCGCCGGCGCCTCGACGGCAGCAGAACTCGCCCGCGCACAGGCGCAGATCAACGAATTGCAGGCTCGCCTGAGTTCGCTCGAAGCCAAGATCGACCAGTCGGGCGGAAGCAGCCAGACGGCCGTTGCCGCGCAGACTCAAGCCGCCGCTGCCAGCCAGCAGGCCGCCGACGCCTCGGCCAAGGCCGACCAGGCGCTCGCCGAAGCGTCTACCGCTTCGACCAAGGCAGAAAAGGCCAACAAGGGCCTCGATCTCGTCAAATGGGCCGGCGACACGCAAGTGCATGGCCAGGTGTTCTTCAACGCCAGCAGCAACAGCCAACACACTGCGGGCGGCCCGGTCTCCACCTCGGGCACCGGCTTCAACATCAAACGCATTTATCTGAGCGTCGATCACACCTTCAGCCCGATCTTCTCGGCTGACGTGACCACCGACATCGCCAATGTCGTCGGCAGCACCGCGTTCAACGCCAACACGGCCGCAGCCAACACCACCGCTACCACCGCCCAGAGCACCGTCGGCAAGGGCTTCTTCGTAAAATACGCCTATGTTCAGGCGAAGCTCGATCCGGCGCTGATCATCCGCCTCGGTTCGGCGCCGCTGCCGTGGATTCCCTATGTCGAAGCCAACTACGGTCATCGCTATGTCGAGAACGAGGTCATCGACGAATATAAGAACTACGGCACCACCGCCGATTGGGGTGTCCATGTTCTCGGCAGCCTCGCCAATGGCCTGATCAGCTATCAGGTGTCGGCGGTTGACGGTGCGGGCTATCGCAAGGTCTATGTCACTAAGGCGATCGATGTCGAAGGCCGGCTTTCGGCGCAGTACAAGGGCTTCTGGGCGGCGATCGGCGGTTACACCGGTAAGATCGCGAACGATATCGAACAGACTGCGGCGCAGGCCGCCGCCGGGATCCCGACCACGCTTCACACTGCCCGTCGCGGTGACGCCGCACTCGGTTACAGCAACAAGCTGTTCAACGTGGGTGGCGAATACTTCTACGCGAAGGATTGGTTGAGCGTCGCCACTCCGGCCACTGTCACCACCGTAGCTGCTCTCAATACTGCGGCCCTCTCGCAGGATTCCGCCAAGGGCTTCTCGATCTTCGGCAACGTCAACTTCACGCCGAAGTGGTCGGTGTTCGGACGTTACGACTGGGTCCGCGAGATTCCCAAGCTGGGTGGCGCGCAACCCAATGCCGTCAGCCATTACTTCAACGCCGGCATCCAGTGGGAGCCGGTCAAGATCCTCGATCTGTCGCTGGTCTACAAGCGTGACAGCATTCTTGACGAAGGTGTCGCCAGCATCGGCACGCAGAACGGCACCATCGGTGGGACCACTCTGGGTACCCGCGGCACTTACGACGAATTCGGCCTGTGGGGTCAGATCAAGTTCTGATCTGACTGCCAGACCGCTCGAACAGAATGCGGGCGCGCCAGCCAGGCGTGCCCGCATTTTTTTGGCCTGTATTCGCGCCGATTTGTCAGAGCGAATCACTCACCTCAAAGCCCTTTCGCAACTGCAAAAAATACGGCAGACACCAGCGCCGTGCCCACATCTGACAGCCTCCATCTCGAAGCCATCCTGCTGGCCGCCGGGCGCTCAAGGCGGATGGGAAACGTCGATAAGCTGCTGTTGCCGATCGATGGTATCGCCATGGTGCGACGCAGCGCCTGCCTGTTCCTCGAACTCGGCATGGCGCTGACGGTGGTGACCGGCAGCGATAATCAGCACATCGCCGAAGCCCTGACCGGGTTGGACGTCAAGCTCGTCGCCAACTCCGATGCCGACAGCGGCCAGCATAGCTCGGTGCGCGCCGGGCTCGCGGTGACGCCGCTGCTGGCGCCGGGGGTGGTAATCGCGCTCTCCGACCAGCCACTGCTCACCACCCCTGACATTAGCGCCCTCGCAGCAGCGTTTACAGAGCATGGCGCAAGCCGCATCTGCGTACCGCGCCATGCCGGTCAGCGCGGCAATCCGGTGATCCTACCCCAGGCCATCGCACGGCAGCTTCGCAGCCCGGATGCCCCGACCCCGCGCGCCTTCATCGATACCCATTCCGAAACGGTCGCCTGGTTCGATACCGCCAGCGATCATTTCATTCGCGATATCGATACGCCGAGCGACGCCGAGCGGTTGCTGGGTCCAACGGTGCGGGGCTGAAGGAATGACCAGCCGCCGCACATCCGCTGATTTCACCGCGCTGGTGCTGCAAGGCGGCGGAGCGCTGGGCGCATATCAAGCCGGCGTTTACGAAGCGCTGGCCGAGGCGGACTGCCGTCCCGACTGGATTGCCGGCATTTCGATCGGCGCGGTGAACGCCGCGATCATCGCCGGCAATGCGCCGGGCGAGCGCGTCGGCCGCCTGCGCCAGTTCTGGGAACTGGTAACGTCACGATTGACCATGCCGGCGCCGTTCGATGATGGCGTAATCCGGGGATGGTTCAACAACGCCGCCGCCGCGATCGGCGCCATGACCGGCATTCCCGGTTTCTTCGAGCCCCGCGTGCCGCCAGCACCATGGGCAATTCCCGGCACACCGCAAGCCATCAGCTATTACGATAGCGCGCCGCTGCGCCAGACGCTGCTCGACCTGATCGATTTCGAGCGGATCAATAAAGGCGAAATTCGCCTCAGCGTCGGCGCGGTCAATGTCCTGACCGGCAATTTCACCTATTTCGACAACCGCGAACGGCTGATCATCCCGGAGCACATCATGGCCAGCGGCGCGCTACCGCCCGGCCTGCCGCCGGTGATGGTCGACGGCGAGCCCTATTGGGACGGCGGGCTGGTGTCCAACACCCCCCTGCAATATGTGCTCGACACGCATCGCGGCGGCGATTGCATCGTGTATCAGGTCGATCTGTTCAGCGCGCATGGCCCCCTTCCCCGAACCTTGGCCGATGTCGCTCAGCGCGAGAAAGACATTCGCTATTCCAGCCGCACCAGGCTCAACACCGATGTGGCGATGCAGATCGAGAAGCTGCGCGAAGCGGCCCGGCGGCTGATAGAGAAATTGCCGCCCGAATGGCGCGACGATCCCGACGTCCGGGTGCTGACCCGCGAGAAAAGCGCCGCCGCCATCGCCATCATGCATTTGATCAATCGCGCCGATAGTCCCGAATCGCTGGCCAAGGACTATGAGTTTTCGCGGGCGACCATGATGAGCCACTGGCAATCGGGCAAGGCCGATACCGAGCGGTCGCTGGCCGACCCCCGCTGGCTCGGACGCGCCCATCGCCCCGGCGTGCTGACGTTCGATCTGGCGCGAGGTTGCGAATGACTTCCGCCGTGTCGTATTTTCTTTCGTGCAAAGGACACCCCAGCCCATGAAACTTCAGGACAAGGTCTGCATCGTTACCGGATCGGCCAGCGGCATCGGCCTGGCGATCGCCAGGCGCTATATCAGCGAAGGCGCCAGGATCGTGATCGCCGATCTCAATAAAGCCGCAGCGGAGACGACCGCCGCTGAACTCGATGCTACCTATCCCGGACGGGCCATAGCCGTGGCGATGGACGTTACCAGCGAGGAGGAGGTCAACGCCGGGATTGCCGAAGTGATCGCGGCCTGGGGCCGCATCGACGTGCTGGTGTCCAACGCCGGCGTCCAGATCGTCAATCCGATCGAGCATTACGCCTTTGCCGACTGGAAAAAGATGCTGGCGATCCATCTCGACGGCGCCTTCCTGACCACACGGGCGTGCCTGCCGCATATGTATGCCCAGGGCAGCGGCGCGATCGTGCTGATGGGATCGGTGCATTCCAAGGAAGCCTCGCCGCTCAAATCCGCTTATGTCACCGCCAAGCACGGGCTGCTCGGGCTGTGCCGCGTCATCGCCAAGGAAGGCGCCGCGCATGGCGTCCGCGCCAACGTCATCTGCCCCGGCTTCGTGCGCACGCCGCTGGTCGACAAACAGATTCCCGAACAGGCCAAGGAATTGGGCATTTCCGAGGAGGAAGTGGTCAGGAAGGTCATGCTGGGTCAGACGGTCGATGGCGAATTCACCACGGTCGAGGATGTCGCCGAGGTGGCGCTGTTGTTCGCCGGTTTCGGCAGCAATGCCCTGACCGGCCAATCGCTTGTCGTCAGCCATGGCTGGTTTATGGAATAGGGCGAAACGACAACAGGACACGACAATTTGGCCGCCACCGATACCA
>JAMFSI010000203.1 GCA_026225215.1 Sphingomonas palustris
CCCCCTCCACCATCCTTCGGATGGTCCCCCTCCCCCAAAGGGGGAGGAATTTGGGTGCGACAGACCTCTGAATCACGGCATGGTCCCCGGCATCCGGCCCAGTTCGAAATCGGCGCGCGGGCGGTGTTCATCGACGGCGCGATCGAAGGCGACCGCGCCGTCGATGAACACCAGATCGGCGTGGCTATAGACGCTGAACGGATCGCCCGACCAAATCACCGCGTCGGCGTCCTTGCCGGGCTCCAAACTACCGATGCGGCCGGCCAGGCCCAGCGCCTTGGCGGGATTGGCGGTCAGCCAGGCGATGACGTGTTCGGGTGGTTCGGGCAGACCCGCGCGGACCCCGGCGGCGGCGGCTTTGCCCGCTTCGATATTGAGCCATTGGCCGAGGAACGGCGAATCCGAATGCATCATCGCGCAGCCACCCGGCGTGGCGTCGACAAAAGCGGCATTCTCGCGGATCGCATCGAGCGCTTCCATCTTGAAGCCCCACCAGTCCGACCACACCACCGCGCAGATATGGTTCGTGGCCAGCAATGGTGCGATCTTGTAACCCTCGACGGCGTGATGGAAAGCGGCGATGCGAAAGCCGTAAGCCTTGGCGAGGTCGATCATCACCGCCATCTCGTCAGCGCGATAGCAATGCATATGGACGGCGATGTCGCCATCGAGCACCGCTGCCAGCGTATCGAGCTTGGGATCGTCCAGCGGCGGATGGTGATGCTCATCATCGCCCTCCGGTCCGTGATGATCATGCCCCATCCCATGCGGATGCTCGCCGCCGTCGCCGCCACCATGGGCCAACCAACCGCGCCATTCGTGGCGATAATGATCGGCCGCGGTGAAGGCGTCGCGAATATAGGCGATCTCGCCTTGGCGGCTGGTCGGGCCGCGATTTCTATCCGCGTCCTCGCCCTTGGGATTTTCGCCGCAGGCCATTTTGAGGCCCCAGGGCGCCCCAGGCATCTTCATCGCCTGCATCGTCGTCGCATTGATCGGGTGCAGCACCACCGAACGACCGCCGAAGATCGGGCTCGAACCCGGCAGCACTTGCAACGTGGTGACGCCGCCCGCCAGCGCGCGGGCAAAGGCCATGTCCTGCGGATTGATCGCGCTCTCGATCCAGGTGCCCGCCGCATTTGGGTCGGACAATTCGCTGACGTCGGAGGCCTTGGCGTCGAGCGCGGTCTGCGGCAGCACATAGGTGCCGTTATGGCTGTGGATGTCGATCAACCCCGGCGTGACCCAGCGGGCTTTCCCATCGATCACCGTTGCGCCCGCGTGCGGCAAATCATGCCCGACGGCCATGACCTTGCCATCGCGCATCAGCAATTCGCCATCATCAATCCGATGGCCGGCACCATCAAGGATGGTGGCGTGGATGATCAGGGTGTCGACGCGCGGCAGCGGGCGATAGGTGCTGGGGAACAGATCGCGCAGCCATGGTGGATGGCCTGTGCGCTGAGGGCCGAACATAGAGCTATCCGGCTGGGCTCCCGCAGGGGCCCAGCCGGTTGCGACCACGAAGAGCATCATGGTCAGGAACCGCAGCATCTTGGCCGTCATCTTCCCTCCCGCTCGCGGGTATGTTTCAGATCATCAGCGATCAGAATTTGTAGGTAGCGGTGCCGATAACCTGCCGCCCCGCGCCATAGACGCAACCATTATCGCTCGCACAACGCGCGACATAGACCTTATCGAACAGGTTCGAGGCATTCACCGCCAGACGCCAGTGCGGCAGATCGTAGTGGACGATCGCATCGACCAGGGTGACTGCTCCCGCATAGATCACCGGCGTGGCGTAAGGCCCAGGCAGTGCGCCAGTGCTGCTGCTGTTGTAACGAATGCCAGCCCCGAAGCCAAGACCGCCCAGCGAACCCTTCTGGAATGTATAGTCGACGAAACCAGCGACTTTCTGCTTGGGCGTGGTCGGCAACGGATCGCCGACGTCAAGCGGTTCGCTGGCCGCGCTCAGGACTTTCGAATGATTGTAGCTGTAGGCAAAGTTGAACGACAACTGCTCGTGGACGCGGGCCACGATCTCCGTTTCGATGCCATACACCTCAACTTGGCCGCCTTGGGTGACGAACACCGGCGTGATGCCGGTCTGAGGTGAGGTAAAATTGCTTTCCTTGATATCGAAGCCGGCCAGCGTGGCGAAAAGCTTGACGTCCGGGCCAAGCTGACGGCCGTCGTATTTGAGGCCACCCTCGATCTGATGAGTCTGGGTCGGCTTGAGCGGTTCGTTCGTAGACGAATCGATGCCCAGCAATGGCTCGAAAGAGGTCGCATAGCTGACATAGGGCGCGATGCCGGCATCGGTCACGTAGTTCGCGCCAACCCGGTAAGTGAATTTGTGCTGCTTGTCGTTGCTGACCGAGGCCAGCGGATCATTGCCTTTGACCCAGTCGTAGCGGCCGCCGAGAAGAACGAACAACTGGCCAAACTTGAGCTGATCCTGCCCGTAGACGCCGGTCTGCTTCAAATTCTCGTTATTGTAGGGAGAGGGATAGCCAATGTCCGCCCTAGCGGCATCCGGGTAAACCGGGTTGTAGATGTCGAGCGTGCCAACGCCGGTGAAGCCATAGGCAGCGAGATTGGTGACGTTCCGGTAATCTACGCCGACCAGGAAATTGTGCTGGATCGGGCCGGTATCGACCTTCGCATTGAAACGGTTATCGGTGGCGAAGCTGCGGACCGTTTCCAGATAAGTGAAGTTGCTGCGCTCGAGCGTGGTGAAGTTCGCCGGATCGGACGGATTGGCCGGATCAACTACGACAAAGCCACTGAGGCTCCCCGGCGAGTAGGATGACGTCGAATAAATCCCGGGATCGGTGGCTTCCTTGTAATGGCTCCACTTGGTGTTCGATTCGAAGGTGATGCCGGGCGCAAAGCTGTGCTCGAAGTCATAGCCTACGCCATATTGGCGGCGCACATATTCGTCATTGGGATCGTCGAGATTGGTTTTTGGGCTAAGCTGACCGTTGGGGTTAGGCAGTAAAGTGCCTTCGATCGGCAAGAAGCCGCCCGCGCCGCCCTTGACACGGTCGAACTGATAGTAGCCCAGCAATGTCAGCTTGGTGGCGGAATCGAACTTGATCGTCGCGGCAGGCGAAATCAGCGCCCGGCGGAAATGCTGATTTTCGATCTCACCATCGGTATCGCGATAGAGTCCGGTCAACCGCAGGTCGAGAAAATCGTTTACCGGACCGGTGACAGTCCCTGCGGCTTCGAGATATTCATTGGTGCCGCCTTTGACCTGCATCTCGCCACCTAAGGTATCCGAGGGGCGACGGCTGGTTTCGTTGATGATGCCGCCCGGGGGAGCCGAACCGTAGAGCGCGGAGGATGGACCCTTCAAAATGTCGAGCGTCTCGAAAGCGTAGAGATCGACGCCGGTTTCCGAAATCGTGGTCGTCGCAGGTACTGCCAGCCCGTCGATATATTGCTTGGGCTCAAAGCCGCGCACAGTGATGAAGTCATAGCGCGGATCGGGGCCATAGGTTTCGCCGGCGACGCCGGCGGTATAGCGCACCGCCTGCTGGACATCGATGAAGTTGAGCAGGTCGATCTGGTCGCGCGTGATCACCGAGATCGACTGTGGCGTCTCGATTAGCGGGATATTGCTCTTGTTTGCGGTGATCGAACTGTCGGGCACGTAATGCCGCGCAGTGACGATGATTTCACCGGCATCGTTGCGGGTGGTTTGCACTGAGGAGGGATCGCCTGCGTTATCGCCCGTAGCGGCGCTGGGCGTCGCGGTTTGCGCTTGGGCGGTTTGGCTGGCGAAAATCGCCGCCCCCACCAGCAATGCGGTCCGCGAAATATGGTGGAAAGACGCCATGATATACCCCCTGTCGATCTTGGTTGCGACCCGCTCCCACGCCTCATTTTATGACAGAAGTGTAACAGAAAGCCGCCCGGCCCATTTTCGGGTTCGGGTCGCATTCCATCGCGAGCGGGCCATTGATGTCGCGCCATCATTAACGCTAATGCTAATCGTTTGCAATTAATTTCTGATCGCGCCAGACGATACCCAGATGCGAGCGGCGATAGCCATAAAAGCGGTAAACCAGCGCGCCGATGAGGATATACAGCGCCAAAATCACCGCCGGAATGCGATCACCATGCGCCGCCTTATAGCCGATATCGCCTAGCGTCGGCCCGACCATCGCCAGGGTCATGACCAGCGACAGTACCGGCACCGTGCCGAACCAGATGCCCGCGATCGTCACCCCGCCGCCGGGCACGCGAAACGGGCGCGGCAAGTCGGGGCGGGTATTGCGCAGCCAGATCGTACTCACCGCGACCGTTAGAAACACCACTCCGGTGCCGAGGCTGACCAGGTCGGCGAGGATCGCGATCGGCAAAGCCGCAGCCGCCAGCGCAGCCATGCCCGCCACGAATATGGTGCTGAGATGCGGGGTGCGAAAGCGCGGATGAACCGCACAGAAAAACTTGGGCAACAGCCCGTCGCCGCCCATGGCGAAACAGATCCGCGAATGGGCGTAAGTATTGATCATCAGGACCGAGGACAGCCCCGCCAGCGCTCCGATCTTGATCAGGAAGGTGAGCCAGGGCGTGCCGATCACATCGATGGCGACGGCGACCGGATCGGGGACATTGAGCGCGGAATAGCGCACCAGCCCGGTGAGCACACAGGCCACCGCCATATAGACCAGCGTCGCCACCGCCAGCGCGCTCAATATGCCGATGGGGATGTCACGCTGTGGCTGCCGGGCTTCCAGCGCCGCCG
>JAMFSI010000204.1 GCA_026225215.1 Sphingomonas palustris
CGAACCAAAGGAAATCAACGATGTGGAATGATGCCACTCGGGCGCAGTATGCCCGTGCGGGACTGGTTTTGCCAAGCGATTTGACCGATGCCGAATGGGCGGTGCTGGAGCCATTCTTGCCGCCGCCGTCGTATGTGGGGCCGACCGCGCAAGTGGCCGCTGCGACGGATGGTTGAGGTGACGTCAGTCAGTCAGTCGCCTTCAACGTTACCCATATGTCAACCGGCGCGATGAACCTGCCCGGAGCGGGCTTCCCAACGTCAACCCGCTCCGCAGTGACAAGCTCGCCGGTCTCGAGGTTGAAGCTGGCCCACGGCTTTGGCATTCGGCCAAAAGTCATTTTCTGGATGGGGCGGCCGGTGGCGGTGTTCATGATCGTGGCGATGATGCTCATGGCCGCCGGTAGCAACCCGGGTTCCGATCTGTCCACCCCGAGCCAGGAATTGCGAACAGGCTTCGCCATCATGTCCAACTCTGCGGCGGCCCAAATTGCAAAAACTGGCACCAGGCTCGCCATTAGCGGGATCGCCGATATAGGCGCTCAATCGAGCGCACCTCGAACGGCTTACTGAAGGGCCAACGCGTGCTTGAAGGATCCTGATTTCATTGCACGGTGTATAAATTGCTGGATTATGCATCATTATATGCGATATCATGAGTTATAAACAGGTGATTTATTGCTCATGAAATGGAACTGGCAGCAGCGGGACTGGCCAAATTTTCGTTGGAACGAGGCTGCTTTGGTTGCGCTCGAGCGTCGGTTTTTGCAAGCATCGGGGGTTCTCATCGGGTCGATCAAGCATCTCGGTGATGATGATCGCGCGGTCGTTACCATTGATATTATGACTGGCGAAGCTCTCAAAACATCAGAGATCGAGGGCGAACTGCTCAATCGTGACAGCGTACAATCTTCCTTGCGGCGTCAGTTTGGACTCGAAACCGAAAGCCGCCGCATTCCTCCGGCGGAACGGGGCATCGCGGAAATGATGCTCAGCCTATACCGGGATTTTGCCGATCCACTCACGGACCAGACCCTCTATGACTGGCACCGGTTAGTTGTGAATGAGCGAGGCGATATCCACGCCGTTGGCCGCTACCGCGAACATGAAGATGCTATGCAAGTGGTCTCGGGCTATCTCCACAAGCCGAAAGTGCATTTTGAAGCGCCGCCATCCAAAGACATCGCGAACGAGATGAACCGTTTTCTTGCCTGGTTTGCGACTACGTCGCCGGGTAGCGACCGGCCGTTAGGGGCGCTTGCACGTGCCGGAATTGCCCACCTCTATTTCGTGAGTATTCATCCTTTCGAAGATGGCAATGGCCGAATTGCGCGCGCACTTACGGAAAAGGCGCTGTCGCAGGCGGCTGGCCAACCAAGCCTGATTGCCCTGTCGCAAATTATCCAGGCCAAGCGCTCTGTCTATTATGATGCGCTCGAAGCGGCCAACAAAAGCAATGAAATCACTGCCTGGCTGACGTACTTTGCCGAAACGGTGATAAAGGCTCAGGATCACAGTCTCGCGCTGATCGACTACCTACTTGCCAAAACTAAGTTTTTTGATCGTTACCGTAGTAGAATGAGCGAGCGGCAAATGCGGGTCATTCTTCGTATATTTAGAGAAGGGCCACGGGGCTTCAAAGGTGGTTTAAGTGCTGCCAACTATATCACAATTGCCGGAACCTCGCGCGCCACTGCTACACGTGATTTGCAGGAGTTGGTCGCCATGGGCGCGCTTACTCAGACCGGCGCGTTGAAATCGACCCGGTATCATCTGACTATTGGTTGAAGGCGATTTCATCTGAGCTATCAGCGACCAGTTTTTTCGGAGCGACCTTCCAAATCCACTTCGCCGCTCGATCTGGGAGCCTGCTGCGACGATCCGGAGGCCTGGTCGAGGAACCTCTAGCTCGGTCGAGCATACCGGTCGCGCTGCCCCATCGGGTGACCGTTCTTCACAGATTCCCCCTTCAGTTATAGAAATTCGCAGGCGGTGAACGCGATTCGCACGCGGGCGTAGTCCGAGTTACGATTTTTCGCGGGATTGGTGATGGGTGTTTGTACTCCATCGTCCCCTGCTCCTTGGTCAGATCGCCCTGGACTGGCGCGGGAAGGGGGTGGGTGCAGGAGCGACCCCAAGAGCCCAGATACGCATCGCCACACGCTGCACCGGTTGGAGTGAGTCGTCGGCCATTGGCGACTGGATGAGGAATCCTAGGTTCTACGGCGTCACGAATCGATAGCCGGGAGCCCATCTCACGAGCGAACGGCAATCGCCGGAGCGCCGGCTTTGACGGGCCGGTTCGTTGACCGAGATTGCTGCAGGGTTGTTGGTCCTCGATAAGATTAAGAACGGGCTCAATTGGTTTCTTGAACAGCCAGGCTGAGCGGATTGATGCACGCATGATTCTGGCCCGGCGCCGCTGCAATCGAATCTTGCGCGCCAAAAACCGGCCTAAAAACCGTCCTAATTTTGTTTTTAGGCTGCTGCAAAAACAAAATTCTACAAAAAAATATTGTTTTTCCGAATATTAGATGGTGCCGGCTAGAGGGTTCGAACCCCTGACCCCCTGATTACAAATCAGGTGCTCTACCAACTGAGCTAAGCCGGCCATTGCTGGCGCCATACAATCAAGGGGCGCCGAAGGTCCAGCCCTCGGTTTCGGCAATTTCCGGGGTCAATCCCGCAGGATGCCAGAGATCGTGGCGGTGGGCCTGGGTACGCAGCCAAACGGCGGTGAGCAGGGCGTCGCTGGTGTGATCGTCGATCGGGCCGGCACTCGGAACCGGCGCGGTGTCGAAGGCGGCCAGAGCGGCGTTGAGATCAGCGATACTTCTCATTTTCGAACGGCCCGCCGTCCGCCCCGCAGCCATGGCCGCGATGGTGGTGTAAATTTCGACGACGACGCTACCCGCCTCGGGCAGGGGATCGATCGGCCACACCGGCAGGCGGCCCTCCAGGCGGTGCAGCAGCCGCATGCCCGACAAACTCGATTTGCCGACCTGGGCTGCGCCGACCAGATTGAAATTGCTGTACGGGCGGCAGCCCAGCCGTTCCTGCGCGCGCTCGGTGATGCGAAAGCGGCCGCGCCCGCCGCGCTGCCCCGGCGCGCCGAAAGCGCTGCCTTCGCGCCTGCCATGGCGGCGATAATGCAATGCCGCCTCGGGGTGGTCGACGAAGGTGGAGACGCCGAGATGCGGTTCGTCCTTGCAGACATTTTCGACCAGGGCCCACAGCGCACGGGCGTCTTTAGGGCTCTCGATCCAACCTGGAAAAAACGCACTGTAATCCACGAAGGGCAGCGACTGGCCGAGGTCCATGCCGACCAGCGTATTTACGGGAAGGTCGTGGAGCAGCCAATGCAGCACTTCCGCACGCGACCAGCGATGGCCGGGGCGCACCAGACGGGGCGCAGCGGAGCCCTGGTCGCACAGCGCGACGGCAATGCCGCGTTGGCGCTCGCCAGCCGCGCCCGACCAATCGATGGCGGCGAAATGGTGGAACCGGTCAATCATACGGGTGGGATAGCTACGCGCCGCGCTGCGCGCGCAATTCGTCCCACCACGCCATGCGCTCGGCAATGCGCTTTTCGAAGCCACGATCGGTGGGGGTGTAGAAGCTCTGCGGCGCCATGCCTTCGGGCCAATAATCGGCGCCGGAAAAGCCTTCGTCGGTGTCGTGGTCGTAGGCATAGCCCGCGCCATAGCCGATGTCCTTCATCAGCTTGGTCGGGGCATTGAGGATATGTGCGGGCGGACTGAGCGAGCCGGTTTCCCGCGCGGCCTTCCAGGCCGATTTCTCGGCGACATAGGCGGCGTTCGATTTGGCGGCGGTGGCGAGATAAAGGCAGGCCTGGACGATCGCCAGCTCGCCTTCCGGGCTGCCGAGGAAGAGATAAGCGTCGCGTGCGGCCAGGCACTGCAGCAGCGCTTGCGGATCGGCGAGGCCGACATCCTCGCTGGCGAAGCGCACCAGCCGGCGCAGCACATAGAGCGGCTCCTCGCCGGCAGTCAGCATCCGCGCCATATAATAGAGCGCGGCCTGCGGGTCGGAGCCACGCAGCGCTTTGTGAAGCGCGGAGATGAGGTTGTAATGGCCATCGCGATCCTTGTCGTAGACGGCGACGCGGCGCTGGAGGAAACGTCCGAGCCGGGCGGGGTCGAGCGGCTCGGGGAGTTTGGCCGCATAAAGCGTCTCGGCCTGGTTAAGCAGGAACCGGCCATCGCCATCGGCTGACGCAATCAGCGCCTCGCGCGCATCGGGCGTCAGCGGCAACGGTCCGGCGAGGGCCTCCGCGCGCGTCAGCAAGGTGCCGAGTGCCGCTGCGTCGAGCCGGTGCAGGATCAGTACCTGGGCGCGGCTGAGCAGCGCGGCATTCAGCGCAAAGCTGGGGTTTTCCGTCGTCGCTCCCACCAGCGTAACCGTGCCACGCTCGACAAAGGGCAGGAAGCCATCCTGCTGGGCGCGATTGAAACGGTGAATCTCGTCCACGAACAGCAGTGTGCGCTGCCCGGCTTTCGCTGCCAGTTCCGCCTCGGCGAAAGCCTTTTTCAGATCGGCTACGCCTGAAAATACCGCGCTGATCGCGACGAAACGCATGCCCACGGCATCGGCCAGTAGTCGGGCAATGCTGGTCTTGCCGGTGCCGGGTGGGCCCCACAGGATCATCGAGGACAACCGGCCCGCCGCCACCATTCGCCCGATCGCGCCCTCCGGGCCGGTCAGTTGCGACTGGCCGATGATCTCTTCGAGCGCAGTCGGACGCAGCCGATCCGCTAGCGGGGCATCGGCGCGGGGAGGCTCGGGCGGGGGTGTCGGCAAATCGTCGGCAAAGAGATCGGGCATACGAAGAGTCTAGGGATTTCTTTGGAGATTATAAGGTTTCAAATAGGTTTCCTGGGGCCAAAGGCCCCCATGCGTTTTCGGCGCCTATGTCGTTTAACGGTGCCGTTAGCAGACTCTCTCGCCAGAAAACGTAAGGCGAGCGCGAGGGCGGTAGCCCTCGTACCTTAACCTTAAACTCTGCGCCTGCCGGTTCTCTGCTTATGGCGAATCAACCGCAGATAGGTATCGGCGACGGCTTGATTGATCCGATCCCACGAGAAATCGCGCGAACGCAACTCACCAGCGGCGCCATGCCGCGCGCGCAGTTCCGGATCCTCGATATAGCCACGCAGGGCCTCGGCAAAGGCGTGGATCGCACCTGGGCGGACGAGACGCCCGGAATAGTGATTGTCGACCAGGCTTTCGCTGCCGGTCGCTTCGGCGGCAACCACTGGCAGGCGCGATGCCATTGCTTCCAGGGTGACGTTGCCGAAGGTCTCGGTGACCGAGGGGTTGAACAGCACATCCATGCCGGCGACGGCGCGGCCGAGATCCTCGCCGCTTTGGAACCCGGTGAAGATCGCCTGGGGCAGACGCGCCTCGAACCAGTCCCGCGCGGGGCCTTCGCCGACCACCAGCACGCGGTGCGCGATGGCGCGGTCGGTGAGTTCGTCGATGGTGTCGGCAAAGACGTCGAGGCCTTTTTCCATCACCAACCGGCCGGTGAAGCCGAGCACGACTTCGTCATCGGCGATGCCGAAGCTGCGCCGCCAAGCGCAATCGCGGCGATCGGGATTGAAAATCGTGCGATCGACTCCGCGCGACCACAGCGAGATATCGTAATTCATGCGCTGATCGCGCAGCACCTGGGCGAAGCTTTCGGATGGCGCGACCAGCGCGTCACAGCGGCGATAAAAGCGCCGCAGCATCGCGGTCACTACCGGTTCGAGCCACGCCATGTTGTAATAGCGCGGATAGGTATCGAAGCGGGTGTGGACCGAGGCCAGCACCGGGACGCGGCGGGCTCGGGCCCAGCTCACCGCGCGATGCGCAGAAGTATCGGGAGAAGAGACATGCACGACATTGGGCGAAAACGCCGCGAGGTCGCGCCTGACACGGCCACCGAGGCGCAGTGGGAAGCGGTATTCGGGGCGGCGGGGAAAGGCCAGCGACGGCACGCCGACTAAATCTCCGGTCGGGGGAAAGGCGGGTTCATCGACGACCGGCGAATAGACGCGCACTGCGGCGCCCTGCTCCAACAGATAGCCGACCAACCGGTTCAGTGCCTGATTGGCGCCATCGCGCACGTAATTATAATTGCCGCTGAACAGCGCGATCCGCAACTGGTCGGTGGTGGTCGGGAACTGTGGCGTGACGGAAGGCAAATTCATCCAGCCGCCCATAGCGACAGGTGAAGCGCTTGGCGAGTGAGGTGGGTATAAGAGTCTGATTCGAAATTAGCTTCGCTAATTTGAGTCTGTGCCGTCCCGCTCCCTCGGGTTGGTACCACCCATTGAAGGTACCCTGTGGGTGGTACCAACCCGAGGGAGCGGGACGGCACAGACTATCCGAAACGAAGTTTCGGATCAGACGAATAACACGGGCGAAGCAGTAAAGGACTGCTTCGCCCGTTGGCATCGCTCCGATCAGGCCATGGGCCAGCGGCTTGGTCAGCCACTGGCGTTATGCTCCGGCAAAGCGATTAGCGACGCCAGCCGTAAGGGCCGCGATGCCAGCGATAGTAAGCCGGATAATAGGGATAGGGGTAAGGCGCTGCGTAATAGGGCGGATAATAATAGGGGTAATCCGAGGCGATGGCCGCGCCGACCGCTACCCCGGCGAGACCGGCTCCCCAGCCCCAGCCACCGTAACCACCGCGGTAATACCCGCCACGATAACCACCGTAGCCGCCGCGATACCCGCCGCCGCCATGATAACCACCGCCATGCGCGACAGCACCACCGCCGAAGCCGCGAGCCATTGCCGGGGTGGCGACCGAGACGGCGCCACCCAAAGCTGTTGCAGCCAGAGTGGCTGCGATTACCAATTTTTTCACAATCTGCAGCATGGTAAATCCTCCTTTTGCTGAGGTTCCATATTGGCAAATGATTGCTTGCCCTATGCTGAACAATCTGGTATGCGCGATAATCCGCTATCGCGACTGAGGCTCATTTGGCCTCTCGCGCACGAATCCGTGCATGCCAAACCACCATTGCATCGCGATCACCGCGCCTTTGGCCGGCTGCAGTATGGCCAGCATCAGCGCCATCGCCAGCGACACCACGATCGCGGCGAAAACACCGACCTGCGGCCGGAATGCGAGTTCCAACCCGATCACCACCGGGGCGAGCAAATGGCCGGTGATCAACATCGAGATATAAGCGGGAAAGTCGTCGGCGCGCTGGTGAGTCCAATCCTGGCCGCAACCGGGGCAGACGGGCATCGGTTTGAGAAAGCCCGCGAACAGCGGGGCGTCGCCGCAGCGCGGACAGGTAAACCGCATCCCGCGCCACACCGCCTGCCAGGCGGAGGCGGGGAGATCGACGGGGCGCTGCTCGCGTGCGCTAAAATGCAAAGTCATGCAGGTGCCATGGTGGCCGGATATCTTTCCGTCAATGCGGGTTGGCGTTCGTCTGGAAATTCGGTGCCGGCCCACTCCCTGGCCCATGCCGGTCGTAGATCGGACAGGCTGCTTTCATGAAGAAGCGCGCATGACTGGATCGTGACCGAACCAGCCATGCGCGCCGACCGGGCATCCGCTTCCGGCGGCCCGGCTGCGACCCTGCTCATCCTGCTTCCCCCCGGGAGACCAAACAGGATGAGCGCGGGGAGCCTCGTGAATTTGAATAAGCCGGGGAAACTCGGGAGGTTCCCCGGCGCGGGATTCAATAGCCGCGGCGACCTTCGTCCTGGCGCTGATCGCCGTGGTGGCCGCCATTCTGGCGGGCATTGTCGCGGCCGCCATCGTTCTGGTAGCCCCGGCTCTGATAACCCTCAGCGCCATAGCCGCGCCGGGCATAGCCGCGATCGTCGTGGCCAAAGGGGCGACCGTCCCGGTCATAGCGATGGCCGGCGTGATCCCAGTAATAGCCGTCGTGCCATGCCCAGCCCTGATCGATGTAGGGGGTGCCGTAATAGCCGGCATCGTCATAATTGCCGCCGGCGGGATAGGCTGGTGCGTTGGCGTAATAGGGGGCGTAATAGGGATGGTCGTGGTGCGCGCTGGAAGCGACGATCGCGCCGACCGCCAGGCCGAGGATGCCGGCGCCCACCGCCAGGCCGACTCCGCCGCCGCCATGGTAGCCGCCGTGATAACCACCGCCATGATACCGATCGGCCATGGCGGGAGCGGCGCCGGCTAGCGCGGTCGCGGCCAGGGCGGTAGCGAGAATGCTTTTCTTGAAAATATTGGTCATGGCATGTCTCCTGAGCGGAGGAGATCGGCCTGGTTGCCGGTTCCTCCGCGTTGAGACCTGTATGGACCGGCGTCCCTGAATAGGACGCGAAGCGAATTGGCAGAATTCGTTCAGGTTACAATTGTTTTTGATGAATGAATTTGCAGATTTCGGGCCCGCTTACACTGCATTTTTCGTCGTCCGGACCTGATCCCTACCGGATTCACGCTTTTTTGGGATTTCTCCCCTTTTTTCAAAGGGATGGATCTTCTGTCATTCCGGCGAAGGCCGGAATCCAGTCCAGCCTAACCAATTGACGATAGGTGGGTTTCTGGATCCCGGCCTTCGCCGGGATGACGATTTGGGGATTATAGGCGTCCGGTTCGTATCCTGGGCGTTGGGACCGCTCTCAGGCAGCTTCCTTCTTCCGCCCGGCCTTCTTGCGCTCGTTCGGATCGAGCAGCGCCTTGCGCAGGCGAATCGACTTGGGCGTCACTTCGACCATTTCATCGTCATCGATATAGGCGATAGCCTGTTCCAGCGTCATCACCCGGGGCGGGGTGAGGCGGATGGCCTCGTCCTTGCCGGTCGAGCGGAAGTTGGTCAGCTGCTTCGACTTCATCGGATTGACTTCGAGATCGTCGGGCTTGGCGTTTTCGCCGATCAGCATGCCCTCATAGACCTTTTCCTGCGGGCTAACGAAGAGCACGCCGCGCTCTTCGAGCATGTTCAGCGCGTAGGCCACCGCCTCGCCGGTGCCATTGGAGATCAGCACGCCGACCGGGCGCCCTTCGATCACGCCCTTGTAGGGGCCGTATTTCTCGAACAGGCGGTTCATGATGCCGGTGCCGCGCGTGTCGCTGAGGAATTCACCGTGGTAGCCGATCAGCCCGCGCGAAGGCGCGCTGAAGGTGATGCGGGTCTTGCCGCCGCCGCTGGGGCGCATGTCGGTCATCTCGCCCTTGCGGATCGCCATCTTCTCGACGACGGTGCCAGCATATTCCTCATCGACGTCGATGACGGTAACTTCATAAGGCTCGGTGCGCTTGCCGTTTTCGTCAGTGGCGAACAGCACACGGGGGCGGCTGATGCCCAGTTCGAAGCCTTCGCGGCGCATGGTCTCGATCAGCACGCCGAGCTGGAGTTCGCCGCGCCCGGCGACTTCGAAGCTATCCTTGTCGGCCGATTCGGTGACGCGGATGGCCACGTTGGATTCGGCCTCGCGCTCGAGCCGGTCGCGGATCATGCGGCTGGTGACCTTGGTGCCTTCGCGGCCGGCGAACGGGCTGTCGTTGACCGCGAAACGCATCGACAGCGTCGGCGGATCGATCGGCTGGGCGTGGAGCGGCTCGGTGACGCTGGGATCGGCGATGGTATTGGCCACGGTCGCATCGGTCAGCCCGGCGATCGAGATGATGTCGCCGGCGCGGGCCTCGTCCACGGGCACGCGTTCGAGGCCGCGGAAGGCCATGATCTTGGATGCACGGCCGGTCTCGATCACCTTGCCGGTGGCATCGAGCGCGTGGATCGGGGCGTTGACCTTGACGGTGCCGCTCTGCACCTGGCCGGTGAGGATGCGGCCAAGGAAATTGTCGCGGTCGAGCAGGGTCACCAGGAATTTGAACGGGCCATCGACGTCGGCGGCCGGGGGCGGCACATGATCGACGATCTTCTGGAACAGCGGGGTCAGATTGCCTTCGCGAGCGTGCATATCTTCGCTGGCGTAGCCATTGCGGCCCGAGGCGTAGAGCACCGGGAAATCGAGCTGCTCGTCATTGGCGTCGAGGCTGACGAAGAGATCGAACACCTCGTCGAGCA
This sequence comes from Sphingomonas palustris, assembly GCA_026225215.1. Classification (GTDB taxonomy): domain Bacteria; phylum Pseudomonadota; class Alphaproteobacteria; order Sphingomonadales; family Sphingomonadaceae; genus Novosphingobium; species Novosphingobium palustris. The sequence continues at coordinate 10,037 of JAMFSI010000204.1, forward strand.
CTTCCTGCGCACGGCCATCGGCGCGATCGATCTTGTTGACGACGACGATCGGCTTGAGCCCCAGCGCCAGTGCCTTGCCGGTGACGAATTTGGTCTGCGGCATTGCGCCTTCGGAGCTGTCGACCAGCAGGATCACGCCATCGACCATGGACAGGATGCGCTCGACTTCCCCGCCGAAGTCGGCGTGACCGGGCGTATCGACGATGTTGATATGGGTGATGCTGCCATCCGCGCCCGGCCATTCGACCGAGGTACATTTGGCGAGAATAGTGATCCCGCGTTCCTTTTCGAGGTCGTTCGAATCCATCGCGCGCTCTTCGACGCGCTGATTGTCACGGAAGGTGCCCGACTGGCGGAACAACTGGTCGACCAGCGTGGTCTTGCCATGATCGACGTGGGCAATGATGGCAATATTGCGAAGCGGCAGCGGGGCGGACATGGAGCGGGCTTTCGAAATAGGAAGAACTGGCGAAATGGGAAGAACTGGCAATATCGGAAGAACAGGCAAGAGGGGCAGCACGATAAAAGGGGCGGAAAGCCCCTATTGCGCCGCAGCATCGCCGCGCCCCTAGCTTAAGCCGGCCGATGGGGCAAGCTTGCCGCCGTGCCTGCCGCCGCGCAGGACGAGCTTTTTCCGGCCTCGTGCCAAAGTGGCATCACTGCTGAAGCGCGGGAGAGGGATTGAGAAGTTTACCGTTCGGCCATAGGGGTGGTGGCTCAGGGAGGGGAAACCACAGCCGGGAAGATCGCGGCGTAGGCCCCCATAATGCGAGGTGAGGCTATGCGCGCGTTCAACTTCGGGGGCTTGGTGGGTCTAGCTGTTGCCCTGGCATTGCCGGTGGCCGCCTTCGCGCAAGCCGCGCCTGCACCCGCCGCCGATGAGGAAGCGCCCCCGGCCAAGGACGAGTCGGAAGCCGTCACCAGCGCGACCGGCAACGAAATCGTCGTCACCGCTACCAAGCGCGAGCAGACCCTGCAGAACGTGCCGGTGGCGATCACCGTGACCACGGCGCAGACCCTGGAACTCGCGCATATGCGCGATATCGAGGATATGTCGTCAGTGGTGCCCTCGCTGCGGGTGGTCGATCACCAGAGCACCGCGCAGACCGCGTTTTATATTCGCGGCTTCGGCAATGGCGATAATAATGTCGGCATCGAGCCCTCGGTGGGCGTGTTCGTCGATGGCGTGTATCGCTCGCGCTCGGCGGCCGAGATCGGCGATTTCCCGGATGTCGCCCAGGTCGAAGTGCTGCGCGGGCCGCAATCGACGCTGTTCGGGAAGAACGCCTCGGCCGGCGTGATCAATATCCTCACCGACGAACCGAAATTCCATCTCGCCGGAAATTCCGAGATTTCCTACGGCAATTACAACGCGGTGGTCGCCAAGGGGATGATCACCGGGCCGCTGTCGCAGGATATCGCGGTCAGCCTGGCGGGGGCTTACAATCGCCGTGACGGCTATGTCCATGATGCCGGCACCGGCAATGATATCAATAACCGCAACCGCTGGTTCCTGCGTGGGCAATTGCTGTATGAGCCCAATACCCAGCTGAAAGTGCGGCTGATCGCCGATTACAGCCGGATCAAGGAACTGTGCTGCGCGGCGGTCAATGTCGAATCTTCGGCGGCGACGGCAGCGATCAATGCGGTGGGCGGTAAGGTCAATTCGCCGACCACGCCCTTCAACAACGTCATCTATGACAATTACGATCCCACTAACGATATCCGCGATTACGGGGTGTCGGCGCAGGTCGATTATTCGCTCGGGCCGCTGACTTTCACCTCGATCACCTCCTGGCGCAAAAACCGCAACATCAGCAATTCGGACGCCGACTTCACCAGCGCCGATCTGCTTGGCGCTTATGCCGCCGATGTCCGCATCCGCACCTTCACGCAGGAATTCCGCGCCGCCACCAATATGGAAGGCCCGCTGAATTTCCTCGCCGGCGCCTTTTACAGCAATGAGCAGATCGGCCAGACCGGCCAGACCCATTACGGCAACGACTTCCGCAACTACGCCAATCTGCTGATCGAGAATGCCAGCGGCGGTGCCTTCAACGTGCCCGCGCTCGAAGGGCTGTTCGGTGCCTTGCAAGGCAATCCGGCGATGTACAGCGGGCAGTTTTTCCAGCCCGGCCAGGGCCTGAACTCGGCCTTTGCGGTGCGCGACAATGCCTTTTCGGTATATGGCCAAGTCGATTTCAAGCCGGTCAAACGGCTGACGCTGACCGGGGGTGTCAATTACACGCACGACGGCAAACATTTTTCCAGCAACGTGCAGTCGACCGACGTATTTTCCGGGATCAACCTCAACGCCATCAGCGCGGCAGCGGTGCGGGCCGGGTTTCCGGTGGCTCAGGCCACGCAATTGCTGGCGTTGAAGCCGCTGCAATTCCTGCCGCCGTTCCTCAATATCCCCAACGCAGTGGAGCCGGGGCGAACGAGCGACGGTGATATCTCCTGGACGGCGCGCGCCACTTACGACGCTACGGATCGGATCAAACTCTACGCGAATGCGTCCACCGGCTTCAAAGCCAGTTCGGTCAACCTCTCGACCGACAGCCGCCCGGCGCTGAGCGATGCCGTGGCAATCCAGGCCAGCGGCTTAGCGGTGGTCAACCAGACCTACGGCACGCGCTTTGCCGGCCCGGAACATTCGCACTTGTTCGAGGTCGGCATGAAGGCCAATTGGGGCATCGCCACGCTGAATTTCGCGGCATTCCGGCAATATATCGACGGATTCCAGTCCAACCTCTTCAACGGTGTCGGCTTCGATCTGCTCAATGCCCAGAGAGAATCGGTCGATGGCTTCGAATTCGAAGGCACGATCCGGCCGGTGGACCAATTGCTGCTGTCGCAATCGCTGACCTATTTGCATCCGAAATACGATGAGTTCACCAATTCCTCCTTCGGCGATGTTTCGGGCAGCACCCCCGCCGGCATTCCGCCGATCGCCTTTACCGCAGCGGCGACCTGGGACCAGCCAGTGGGGCGCGGCGACCATTTGATCCTGCGCGGCGACTGGCACTACGAATCGCAGACGCAGATCGAGGACGGTCTGCCCGCGGAAATCACCACCAATCCGATCACCGGGGCAGTGATCAGTTATCAGACCGGGATCAACGCGGCGCGGCCCTTCACGCGCACGGTGAGCGAGTTCGACGCCTCGTTGACCTATCATCTGCATAATGGGCTGGAGGTCAGCGTCTGGGGCCGCAACCTTACCAACGATCGCTACCTCACGGTGATTTTCGATTCCCCCGCGCAGGCAGGGTCGGTATCAGGCTATACCAATCAGCCGCGCATGTACGGAATGTCGGCGCTATATAAGTTCTAGAGTGCCCTGCAGCGAGCGTGGCACGCGGAAGCGAGGCGACGATGGAATGGATGCTCCTGCCTTATCGGCGCTATGCCGAATTCAGCGGTCGCTCGCGGCGGCGTGAATATTGGCTGTTCGTGCTGTTCTACTGGCTGGTGATGATCGCTATCGAGGCGATCTTCGGTACCCCGCAGTCAGTGACAATGGGCAATGCGTTCAGCTACGGCGTAGTCGCCAACGGCGCTGGCTCGGCGATCGGCAATCTCTTCGCGCTGGCGAGCCTGGTTCCCAGCCTCGCAGTCGCGGTCCGGCGGTTGCACGATATCGATCGTTCGGGCTGGTGGCTGCTGCTGGCCTTCGTGCCGTTTCTGGGCTGGTTTACGCTGTTCGTGTTCACTTGTCTCGATGGCACGGCGGGCAGCAATCGCTACGGTTTCGATCCCAAAGCCCGCGGCGTGGCGGACGTTTTCCGGTAAGCCGGGGCTGCAAAATCCTCCCCCACTGGGGGAGGTGGCTCGCGCAGCGAGACGTAGGGGGCGACGGCGCGGTAGCTCAGATGGACGAAATCACTTGATCTCGGGACTAAACATCTAAAGCTCGCGCAACGCCTCCGCCGGTCTCGCCCGCAGCAGCGGCAGCGATCCGCCCAGCGCGAAAATCAGCACCAGCAGCAGCCCGCCGCCGAGCACCGCTAGTACGCGCGGCCAGTCAGGCAGGAATTCGAACTCGAACAGTTTTACCATCACCAGCCAGCCCAGCCCCGACCCCAGCGCCAGGGCTACACCCGCCAGCACGAGTGCCAGAACTCCGAATTCGGTCAGTTGCAGCGCCAGCAATTGCCCGCGACTGGCGCCCAGCACGCGCAGAATGACATTATCGTAAAGCCGGCTGGCGCGCGCGGCGGCAATCGCGCCCAGCAGCACGGCGATCCCGGCCAGCACCGCCACCGAGGCGGCGGAGAGAATGGCGGTGCTCATCTGATCAAGCAGGGCATGGGCATCGCGCAGCAGGCCGCCGACCTCGATCACCGAAATCGAGGGAAAGCTGCGGGTCAGGCGTCGGAGTAATGCGCCTTTCTGCGCGGCGTTGCGCGCGCCAGCGGGCAAGGCGATGGTGCTGGCGAGCTTGTGCGGCGCATCTTCGAGCGCATTGGGCGAGGTGACGAGGACATAATTGAACCCGAAACTGTCCCAATCGATCCGGCGAAAGGCGGCGACGGTGACGCTGCGCTCGACGCCGAGCAGGCCGATGGTCAGCTTGTCACCGATGTGCAGTCCGACCGCGTCCGCGAATTTTTCATCGACCGACACCAGCGGCGGCCCGGAATAGCCATGCGGCCACCAATGGCCGGCGGTGACGACATTGCCTTCAGGCACGTCGTCGGAAAAAGTGAGGCCGCGCTCGCCCTTGAGCGCCCAGGCATTGTCTGGGATCGCCGCCAGATCCGCGACACGCGTCATGTGGGAAGCCGGGCCGTAAGCGAGAATCGCACCGCGCAGCGCCGGGACCGCCCGAATACGCGAGCCGGGGGCGGCGCCCTGCACCAATGCGGTGAAAGCGAGCAGTTCTTCGGGCGCGAGGTCGAGCACGAAATAATCGGGCGCGCGGCTGGGCACGCGAGCGGCGATGTTGGCAGAGAGGCTGGTTTCCACCACCGCCAGCAGCACGAAGGCGGACAGTCCGAAACCCAGCGCTGTAACGAGACGCCCGGTCTGCGCGCCCGGGCGGTGGAGATTGGCCAGCGCCATGCGCGGCACCGCCCCGCGCGGGTGAGGGAGATGTGCGGCGGCGCGGCGAATACCCCAGCCCAGCGCACCCAGCAGTGCGATCATCCCGGTGGCGCCGCCCAGGAACATCGCGGCCATGCCCGGCGAAGGGCTGCCGAGCAACGCCAGCGCCAGGATGGCGGCCACGCCGAGCACCACCGGCAGGAGCGCCGCGCGCGGTGGCAGCCGTGCACCCTCGATGCGCGCGCGGAACAGCGCCATAGCCGGAAACGCGCGCGCAGCCGCCAGGGGCGGCGCAGCAAAGACCAGCGCCACCAGCAAGCCATACAGCGCCGCGCGCGTGAGGGCAGCGGGATCGAGCACCAGCCCGGCTTCTACCGGCAGTAAATTGCCGATCGCCTGCGCGAGCAGCGGCATGACTGCTACACCGACGATCAAGCCGGCGCCGGCCCCGACCAGCGCGGCCACGCCGATCTGCAAAAGATAAATCCGCGCGATATCGCCGCCGGTCGCACCCAGCACTTTCAAGGTGGCGATGCCGCCGCGCCGGGCCTCCAGATAAGACGCGGTGCCGCCGCCGATGCCGATCCCGGCGATCAGCAGCGCCGCCAGCCCGACCAGCACCAGAAAATCGCCCATCCGGGAAATGAAGTTTTCGGCGCCGGGCGCGGCTTTGTCACGGGTGCGGATTTCGAGCCCGGCGGCCGGAAAGCGCGCCTTCACCGCCGCGGCCACCGCGCCGGCATCGCAAGGCTGGGCGCAGGCCATGCGGACCTTGCTGCGATACATCGCGCCGGGAGCGGTCAGTCCGGCGCGGTCGGGCAGGTCGGCGGCGACGATCACCGTGGGGCCGAGCGCAAAGCCTTCGCTCAGCCGGTCGGGTTCATCGGCGATGATCCCGCCGACGCGCAGGGGCTGGCCTGCCAGCGTCACGCTATCGCCAGACTTGACGCCGAGCCGCTCGGCGGCGCCTTCCGACAGCCAGGCGGAATTGCCGAAGGGAGCGCCTACGAGGCGGCCATCGGCCAGCAGCAACCGCCCCACCAGCGGCCAATTCGGATCGACCGCCTTCAGCTCGACGGGCACGTTGGCCTGACCGGCAGAGAGCATCGCCTGCATCCGCGTGCCCGCTGAAATGTGCCCGAAGCCGCGTAGCATGGCGGCTTCTTGAGCGGTCAACCCGCGCTGCCAGACCTCGGCCTCGACATCGCCGCCCAGGATTGTCCTGCCGCGCGAGGCCAGACCCTGCTGAATAGCGCCGGTCAGCGAGCCGATCGCAGCCAGCGCGCCGACCCCCAGGAACAGGCAGGCGATCAGCAGGCGCAGTCCGCGAAACCGCGCCGACAGCTCGCGTCGGGCAATCCGCCAGACGCTGCTCCAGGGAAGGCTAGCGGGAGCGCTCACGCTGGAAATGGCAATGTATCCGTCTGGATGCGCCCGTCCATCAACGTGATCACCCGCTCGCAGCGCTCGGCCAGCGCCGGATCATGGGTAATGATCACCAGCGTCGCCCCGGCTTCGGCGCGCCGCGCAAACAGCAGATCGACGATCGCCTGGCCGGTGGCGGCATCGAGATTGCCGGTCGGCTCATCGGCGAACAGCAGTGGCGGGCGCGGGGCCAGCGCACGGGCAATGGCGACGCGCTGCTGTTCGCCGCCGGAAAGTTGCGCGGGATAATGTCCCAGCCGGTGGCCCAGTCCCACCGCCTCCAGTTCCGCCGTGGCGCGAGCCGCAGCATCGGCGACGCCGGCCAGTTCGAGCGCGGTCATCACATTTTGCAGCGCAGTCATCGTCGGCAGCAGATGAAAGGCCTGCAGCACGACGCCGATCCGCCCGCGCCGGGCGCGCGCCAAGGCGTCCTCGTCCAGCCCGATGAAATCAGCGCCGGTGACCGCCAGCGTGCCCGATGTCGCCCGCTCCAGCCCGGTCAAAACTGCCATTAGCGAGCTTTTACCCGAGCCCGAAGGACCGAGCAAAGCCACGGTCTGGCCCTGCGGCACAGCGAGATCGATGCCTTTCAAGATCGTAACTGCGCCACTGCCCTGGCCCAGAGTAAGGGTCAGGTCGCGGGCGGCGAGGATAAGAGTGGGAGAATGGGCGGTTGCGGGGCTTGGCACTTGCGGGGGGCTTGTCACATCAAGGGAATGGCATAGGTGAGGGAGGCTCGGCAAGGATTTTGCCGGGTGATCGTGTCCGGCGCCCGGTCCGGCACAGGAGAGATGGCGTATGAAGTCGAAGCTGGTTGCATGGCTGGCGATATTGGCAGGAGCGGTATCGCTCACCGGCTGCGACAAAGTCGCGCAACCCACTGCGCCAGACGCCAGCCATACCAGCCAACCGGCGCCGCCGATTGCCACGCCCAGCCCCGTGCTCAGCGGGCCGGAGCGCCACATTCTGGCTCTGGGTGACAGCCTGTTCGCGGGCTATGGGCTGCGCCCGGATCAAGCCTACCCGCCACGCTTGGAAGCGGCGCTGCGGGCAAAGGGGATCAATGTGCGCGTTACCAATGCCGGAGTGTCGGGAGATACCACGGCAGATGGGTTGGCCCGACTGAACTTCACACTGGCGAGCTTGCAGCGGAAGCCCGATCTGGTGCTGATCTGCCTAGGCGGGAACGACATGCTGCGGGGTCTGCCTCCGGAGCAGATGCGCGCCAATCTTGCGGCGATCTTGGCGCAATTGCAGCAGCGGCATATCCCCGTGGTGCTGATGGGGATGCTGGCCGCGCCAAATCTGGGCAAGGATTATGCGGGGAGCTTTAATCCGATCTATCCTGCGCTGGCCAGGGAATATCATGATGCACTGGTGCCGTTTTTCCTGAGCGCGATAATTGATCGGCCGAATCTACGGCTGGCGGACCATATTCATCCGACGGCAGAGGGCGTTGAGTGGATTGTTAGAGCAACCACTGACAGCGTCGCGCGCATGGCAACTTCAAGCAATCTTGGCAAGTTGGCAGATTATCGTCCGAAAATATGACCATGGCTTTTGTGAACCGTCCGATGCAGCAGTAATGCATGAAAGTAAGCAGGAAATTAGCGCTGCCTTGCTGTCGATGTCGCGCTTGAGGTAAGTCGTAGCCGACGAGTTCATGCACAGTAACTTTGGGGATGCGGCCGAGGTAGGGCCTCTACATTGATCTGCTGGAGATTGGTTTGCGAGCGAGCTCGCCAGATTCTCAGCAGCAATCTGGCTACCTTGCTTCTATCACAGGTACGTGCTCCAGTTCTGACAAATATCTGAATCAGGGTGCCAACTCTAGTGGTCAGCGCTTCAGATTTCACAAACGTATGCGATAAAGTCCTATAAAATCGATTTTAGAAGCCTGTATTCGGTGAGGATAGCAAAATGTTCTCGCTTTCGTTATTACAGTCACCGACCTAAAACCGGCCTAAAAATGGAGGTGGGAATGGCCGACCTGCGTCTACCCTTGAATGAGGAAACTCTTGCTCGTGTGGCGCTGGCCACAACCGGGCAATACAAGGTCCGCGATACTGAGCTAAAGGGCTTTTACCTCCTCGTGGGAAGACGGCGCCGGACATACATGGTTCAAGGCGATTTGCGGCAGAAAGGTAAGCGGGCGGCATCGA
>JAMFSI010000205.1 GCA_026225215.1 Sphingomonas palustris
CAAAGCCGCCATGCGAGCGAAAATTCGACGGCGCGGTGACATCCTCGCGGACGATGCAGCCCACCGCGCCATCGGCGCGCGACTCGAGATCCTCGTCATTGACGCCGACATTGCCGATATGCGGGAAAGTGAAGGTGACGATCTGCCCGGCGTAGGACGGATCGGTCATCACCTCCTGATAGCCGGTCATCGCGGTGTTGAAGCAGACCTCGCCGACCGCGTGCCCGATCGCGCCGAAACCCCGACCCCAGGCGACATGGCCATCCGCCAGCACCAGCACACCGGTGGCTCCGGCAGGTTGTGGCGCATGCGAAAAGGCGGGGTCGGCCATAGTGGCGCTCCGTACAAAAGTCTGGCGATGGTGCTAAGCGATGGCAGCTAAACTTGGTGCTGCATTGCGTCAACCTAGGAAAGAGGCAAAATACCTTCTATCAACCGGTCATTGCATGGCGCGTGTTTGTTCGACCGGGCACCGGGCCTATATATCCCTCCCCGTCCATGCTGAGCTTGTCGAAGCACTGCTTTATCTTTTCGGCAGAAGTCAGAAAAGAAGGACAGTCCTTCGACAAACTCAGGACGGGCGAATCCATTACAGGAAATGACAGAATTATGATCCGCGACTCGATCAAGGCGGCCCAGATTGCCGCGATGAAATCCGGCGACAAACCGCGCCTCGCCGCAGTGCGGTTGATCCTGGCCAAACTCAAGGACCGCGATATCGAGCTGCGCACCGCGACCCAGCTTCCCGAGGATGATACGCTGGTCGTCGATGTCCTGCAGAAGATGGGCAAGCAGCGCCGCGAATCGATCACGCTTTTCGAACAAGGTGGCCGCCACGAATTGGCCGCGGCTGAGAGCGCGGAACTGGCAGTAATCGAGGAATTCCTGCCGCAGCAATTGAGCGAAGCCGATACCGCCAATGCTATTCAGGCGATCAAGGCCGAGTTGGGCGCAGACAGCATCAAGGACATGGGCAAAGTCATGGCTGAGTTGAAGGCGCGCCACGGCAGCCAGCTCGATATGAGCAAAGCCAGCGGCCTGGTCAAAGCGGCGCTCGTCTAGGGTGTCGCTGTCCCCGCAATGGTTGGACGAGTTGCGCGCGCGGATCAGCCTGTCGGCGGTGATCGGGCGGACCACGCGGCTGACCAAGGCGGGGCATGAGTTCAAAGCCTGCTGCCCGTTTCACAACGAGAAATCGCCTAGCTTCACCGTCAACGACGCCAAGGGTTTTTACCATTGCTTCGGCTGCAGCGCGCATGGCGATGCCATCCGCTGGATGACCGATCAGCGCGGGCTGTCGTTCATGGACGCGGTGAAGGAACTGGCCGCCGAGGCGGGCATGGAATTGCCGGCGCTGGACCCCCGCGAGGCGCGACAGGCCGAGTCGCGCGCGGGGCTCCATGACGTCATGGCGGCAGCGCAGGAGTGGTTCGCTGCGCAATTGACGGGCAGCGAAGGGGCCAGGGCGCGGGCCTATCTGGATACGCGCGGTTTCGATGCCCATACCGTGGCGCGGTTCGGCTTCGGTTATGCGCCCGAGGGGCGGCAAGCGCTCAAGGCAGCGCTGGCGCAGTTTCCGGAGGCCCTGCTGATCGAAGCCGGTCTGCGCATCGCCGTCGATGACCGCGAACCTTACGACCGGTTTCGCGGGCGGCTGATGCTGCCGATCGCCGATGCGCGCGGGCGGGTGATCGCCTTTGGCGGGCGAATTCTCGACAAGGCCAAGACCGATGCGCCTAAATATCTGAATTCCCCCGACACGCCATTGTTCGACAAGGGCCGCACGCTGTACAATCTGCACCGTGCCGGCCCGGCTTCGCGACAGACCGCGCGGCTGATCGTGGTCGAAGGCTATATGGACGTGATCGCGCTGGCGGCGGCGGGATTCGGCGAAGGCGTCGCGCCGCTCGGCACCGCGCTGACCGAACAGCAGATCGAAATGTTGTGGCGCCTGGTGGAAACGCCGATCCTGTGCTTCGACGGCGATGCCGCCGGCCAGCGTGCCGCGATGCGGGCGGCGGTGCGCACGCTGCCATTGCTGCGCCCGGCGCATAGCCTGCGTTTCGCACGCCTTCCCGCGGGTCTCGATCCCGACGATCTGGTGAAGCGCGACGGCCCACCGGCGATGGAACGGGTGCTAAACGAAGCGCGCGGCTTGCTCGATACGCTGTGGGAGCATGAGCGCGATGCCGCGCCGCTGGCCACCCCCGAGGACAAGGCCGGGCTGAAGGCGCGCCTGCTCGCACATGTGGAAATGATCGGCGACCCCGATATCAAGGCGATGTACCGCCGCGAATTGCTCGACCGCTTCTCCGATTTTGCCTTTCCACGCCGGGAAGCTGCGCCTTTCGTTCCGCGAGCCAATGCGGGACGACCGTTTGTTCCGGGGCGTTCTTTTCCGGGACGCAATATTCCGCCCCCTCGCCCGATGCCCGAGACGGCGCGCGCCTGGCGGGAACACCAGCAGGATGGCCAGCGCGGTCTGGTAAGCGCCGTGGTGGTGGGTTTGCTGCGCCGACCCGGCGAAATCGCCCGTCATGCCGAAGCCCTGGTGCCATTGGCTGGCATCGATCCCTGCATTTCCGCCCTGCTCGACCATTTCGATGCGGGCGGCGAGCTTGAATCTGCTGCTATCGCCACCATATTTGCAGAGCGGGGCCTGCCGAGCCCGAAACCGGAAGATTATAATCGTTTCCGCTACCCGTTCGTGACCGACGGCGATGATGATGCCGTAGCAATCGAATCGCTGGCCGCCGCGATTGCCAAGCTGGTCGACGAGCCGGTGGTGAATATCGCGCTGGAAGCGGCCACCGCGCGGTTCGATATCGATGAGCAACAACGGCTACGGAAACGCAAACAGGATATCAACGATCGACTGATGGGCACTTCGCCCCAGTTGCGGAGTTGAGGAGTTTGAGTCGAAATTCGCGAAAGAGCAAATTTC
>JAMFSI010000035.1 GCA_026225215.1 Sphingomonas palustris
ACGATCAAGGCCGGTGGTGCGATCTCGCTGACGGCCAACGAGCAACTCGTCAGGTAGCCGGGGTTTCACGGCAAGGCCGCGCGTCTGTATCTGGTCGTGCTGGGCACCTTCGCGATCCTCGTCATGCTGTTTCTGCCTAAGGGGGTGTGGGGCGAAATCGCGTGGCGATGGGGTATTCGGCTGTTCCCAACCCAACGCGTGCTCAGCCGCCATTCGTGCGGCAGCGATTTGGCAAAGTAGGGCGCCTGTCGGCTCGACATCGCCGAGAACCTGGCCAAGAACCTGGCCAAGATCCTGGCCGAGACCCAGGTATGTGCGACCCGACGGATGAATGTTGGCAGCGGCTATGGCAAGATAATTGCCACCTGACCAATCCTCGATCCACGGAGCAGCCATGTCCCGCATATCCATCAAGACGAAGAACGACATGCCGCCCGAGCTTGCGCCGCTCTGGGACAAGATGACGACCTATGGCGCGTTCGAAAATCAGGCGGGCGTGATGGCGCACCGGCCACCGATCTTCAAGCACGTCTGGTCGCTGCTGGTCGATCTGGCCGATGAAGCGGTGGTCTCGAAGCGCCATCTTGAACTGGCGCTGGTGACGGTCTCGCTGTTGAACAAATGCACCTATTGCGTATCGCACCATGCGCCGAAGCTTGCGATCCAGGGCGTCTCGGAGCAGGGCGCCGAGCGCCTGCTCGACTACAAGGATCATCCGGAGCTCGATGCCGTCGACAGGCTCGTCGTCGAATATGCCATCGCCGTCACCAACAACTGGAACAAGACCCGTGATGAGATCTTTGCGCGCCTGAGGGAACACTTCTCCGAAGCCCAGATCGTCGAGCTGACCTGGCGGATCGCGCTGTGCGGTGCCTTCAACCGCTTCAACGACATCCTGCAATTCGATATCGAGCAGGGCGTTGCGGTTCGCGAAGCTGCCGAATAAAGCCGCCGAACGCGCAGTGGCTGGCGGATATCATCGGCATTGTCTGATTCAGACGTTGCTCTTCAGCCAGGTACTCCCGACCTCATTGACTCCGAACCATTCCGCGGTGTCGCCGGAGATATCGATCACCAGCAACTGATCGTCGTGGGCGATATGCGATTTGAGCTGGTCGCGTATCGCAACCAGCGTCCGATCGCATTTCACGATCCAGATCGTTTCGAGGTGATGCCACCAGCTGCCCAGAGATTGTATCGCGCCGACGAGTTCGTGATAGGCCGGGCTGTTGGGCGAATGAACGTCGTAGCTGATAAGTATGGTGGGCATCCTGTCATGGGTCATCGGTCGCCTGCCTCATCCTGCCTCACCGTCAAGTGAGAAGTCGCGAAAGGCGAAATGGTTCGGTCCGGACCGGGTCTTTTCGTTCGGGCGTACTTTTCGGGCGTACTTGCAGGCTTTGCTTGGCCGCCGTTTGGCAAAAAGGAGTAATCGCCGAGCCCGGCGTGCCGGCCTTGCGATGTCGCGCCGCAGCAATGCGTTTGGGCCGACGTGAGCTCCGCCACGGCGGATATCTGCCGAGCGAAAATAACGATAGGAAGACTGGAAACATCCAGCCTAGATTTCAAAAAAATAATCAGGGATGGGGACGAAGCGATGCTTCAATGGATGCGGGAGCTGACGCCGGGCGAGCGGCGAACCATGGCGGGCTGCTTTGGCGGCTGGTCGCTGGATGCGCTCGATGTCCAAATCTACAGTTTCGTGATTCCGACCCTGCTCGCGACCTGGAACATCTCGCGTGGCGAAGCGGGCCTGCTCGGAACCATCACGCTGGTGGTCTCGTCCTTTGGCGGCTGGTTCGCCGGCGCGCTGAGCGATCGCTACGGCCGGGTCCGCGTCTTGCAGATTACCGTGCTGTGGTATGCGGTCTTCACCTTCCTGTGCGGTTTTGCGCAAAACTTCGAACAGCTGTTCGTGCTGCGCGCATTGCAAGGCCTTGGCTTCGGCGCCGAATGGTCGGCCGGCGCGGTTCTGATGGGCGAAATCATCCGCGACAAATATCGCGGTCGCGCCGTCGGCTTCGTGCAGAGCGGCTGGGCGGTGGGTTGGGGTACCGCGGCGCTGTTGTACACGCTGATGTTCGCGGTACTGCCCGATGTCATCGCCTGGCGCGTGATGTTCTGGATCGGGCTGACGCCAGCGCTATTGGTGCTGTGGATCAGGCGCCGCATGACCGAGCCGGAGATCTTCAATGCGCGCCGCTCTTCCGGCGCCAGCGGCCTCAGTCAGGCCTTCACGGTGTTGCGACCGCCCTATCTCGCGACCACGCTGAAGGTCGCGCTGATGGTGACGGGCGCCCAGGGCGGCTCTTACGCGCTGTCGGTCTGGCTTCCCACCTATCTCAAGACCGAGCGCGGCCTGAGTTCGCTGAACACCGGGTCGTATCTGTTGATCCACATCTTCGGCGCCTTCCTTGGCTTCATCGCCGGCGCCTATCTGGCTGACCTGATCGGCCGCAAGCGAACCTTCATCGTCTCCGCGGTCGGTTCGGTGATCTGCGTGGCGATCTACCTGGCCGCGCCGATCAGCGATGGTTTGATGCTGGTGCTGGGCGCGCCGCTCGGCTTCATCCTCTATATGATGTTTTCCGCGATGGGCCCCTTCATGACCGAACTGTACCCGACCGAGGTTCGCGGCGCCGGTCAGGGCTTCTGCTACAATTCGGGCCGTGCCGTCGGCGCATTGTTTCCCGCGCTGGTTGGATTTCTGAGTGGAAAACTTGGATTGGGCGGGGCGATCCTGCTGTTCTCGCTGCTGGCCTACGGCCTGATGCTGCTGGCGTTGGCCCTGCTGCCGGAAACCAAGGGCCGGTCGCTTGATTCGATCCTGCCGGATGGGCTAACGCCATTGCGGCCATCGCCGGCCGGTATCCAGGATAAACTTGCATGACGAAACCTTGCCTGCCGCCTCGTGCGGTCAATTCGGCGCCGCATTGGAAGGCGCCGGCCCACTCGACCGACTGCCACTTCCACATCAACGGGCCGTACGACCGCTACCCGCTCAGCCCCGGCCGTTCCTACTCGCCGCCGGAAGCGACCGTGCCGGCCTATCAGGCGATGGCGCGCACGATCGGCATCGGCCGCATGGTGATCGTGCAGCCGTCTACTTTCGGTACCGACAACCGCTGCACGCTGGATGCGGTGGAACTGCTCGGCCGCGATCATTCCCGCGCCGTCGTGGTCATCGACGACAATTTCGATGAAGGCATGCTCAGGAAAATGCATGCGCAGGGCGCGCGCGGCGTGCGGTTCAATGCGGTGAGCGGCAACGGCACGCCACTGGCCCAATTGGAAAGCCTTGCCGCCAAAGTGGCGCCGCTCGGCTGGCATATCCAGTTTTATACCCATGGCGAGCAGATCGCCGATCTGGCGCAAATCATACGAAAGCTGCCGGTGACGGTGGTGCTCGATCACATGGCCGGGGTGCAGAGCGATCGTGGCACCGCCAGCCCCGAATTCCGCGCCGCGGTAGGCCTGCTGCAATCGGGCCAAGCCTATGTGAAAATTTCGGGCTATCGCAGCTCGGTCAAGGGTTATCCCTACGGTGACGTGGCCGCGCTGGCGCGGGGCTACATCGAGGCCGCCCCCGATCGTTGCGTGTGGGGTACCGATTGGCCGCATCCCAATTTGTTCGGCGATACCCATATGCCGGATGACGGCCAGTTGCTCGATCTCGTCGGCGAATGGGCGCCGTCGGACGAACTGCGCCGCAAGATTCTGGTCGACAATCCGGCGCGGCTCTACGGCTTCGCGCCGTGACGCGTGACGATCAGGGGCGATCCGGCACGCTTCGATGAGGCGTGAACAAACGGCCTTTTTCCGCCACCGCGACCACGGCAAGGGCGGCCAGCGCACACAGGAAAAACCCGGTCGAAAACGGCAGCAGCGTCCCGTCGTAATCCTGGCCGATCGCGGTGCCGATGCCGATCCCGAGCAACGTCGTGATCGAACCGTAGAGTGACGATGCGGTGCCCGCGATGTGGCCCTGCGGCTCCATCGCGAGTGCGGTGAAATTGGCGAATATCAAGCCGAACCCGAACATCATCAGCGCGCTCAGCGCCATGAACAGGGGCAGCGGCAGCGTCCCGACTTTCTCGGCGGCCAACATGATGCCTGCGACCACGACGAAGCCGACCAGCGCGCTATGCGACATCACCCGCATGCCGACTTTGCCGACCAGGCGGGAGTTGAGAAATCCCGCGATCGCGATGCCG
Source organism: Sphingomonas palustris (assembly GCA_026225215.1). Taxonomy (GTDB): domain Bacteria; phylum Pseudomonadota; class Alphaproteobacteria; order Sphingomonadales; family Sphingomonadaceae; genus Novosphingobium; species Novosphingobium palustris. The sequence goes on from JAMFSI010000035.1 coordinate 4,215, forward strand.
ACCGCGATAGCTGCGAAGGCCAGCGGAAAATAACGGCCGAGCTTGAAGACTTCGGTAAATACCTGCTGCGACGAGAACACGAAGGCAAACAGCGCCCCCTGCACGGCGCCCGCCGCCAGCGCGTAGCCGATGGTCTGGCGGTTCGTGATGGTCTGGCGGAAGGC
>JAMFSI010000004.1 GCA_026225215.1 Sphingomonas palustris
CATCCTCAACGCTATCGCAAAGCAAACCATCAATGCCGCTTGACCTCAACACAATCGCTGTCGAAGGGCTGTCTTTCTTTTCTACGGTTTACGAGAAGAACAAGGCAGTGCTTCGACAAGCTCAGCACGGGCGGGATTAATTACTGCCGCTTGCGCCGCCACTCCAGCACCGGCCACGCCAGCAGCGAACTCCCTAGCACCACATCGCGCAGCCGCAGAACCAGGCCCAGCGCCAAGGCTTGCGGTGGCGCCAGCCCGAACACCAGTCCAGCGCCGACCAGCCCGGCCTCTTGCAGCACCAGTCCCGCCGGCACGAAGAACACGATCCCGCGCGCGGCGTAAGCGACGCTGTCGATCGCCAGCGCCGCGAAGGGGCTGAGCGGCAGGCCGAGCGCCCAGGCGGCAAGCCACAATTGCACGCCCCCCAATGCCCAACCGAAAAAATGGCAGGCGATTGCCACCGGAAAGCCGCGATGCTGGCGGCGCATTTCGCGGCGCAGGAGGATGAATTCGATGCGCAGACGGCGCAGCAGGCGCGAATGGCTATGCCGTTTTGCCCACAGCCAAGCGCCGGCCAATGCGGCCAAAACGAGCAGCAGCGCCGCGACCAACCCCAGCCGAGGTGGCACCGGCAGCCGCATCAGGCTCCAGAAGCGCGGCAGCACCGCGATGGCGAGCAGCACGAAGGGAATCTGCGCCGCCGCCTCGGCCAGCGCGTCGAGCGCGGTGGCGGTGATCGCCGCACGGCTGCGCGCGCCCAGCAGCACCATGATCCGCGCGCCGATCGCTTCGCCCAGCCCGGAAATCACCACCAGCAGATTGCAGCCGGCGTCGCGGAGCAGCCGCGAGACGAAGCAGGCGCGCCACCCCACGCCGGGTCGCATCGCATATAGCCCGCCGGCGTAAAGCACATTGGCCAGGATCTGCGCGGGCAGCGTGATCAGCACCGCTTGCCAGCTGATCCGGCCCCAGGCCTGCGCCACCAGACTGCGCAGATCGGCATTGCCAGCCACAGCGGCGATCAGAAACGCCACCACCGCCAGCGGCACGACGGCGGCGAGCCAGCGATGCGATGAGGAAGGCTTGCCGGCCGAGGCCTGTCCGCTCAGCATGGCCACCGGCTGTCATTCCCATCCGCACATATCATGCGGGGTCTCTAGGCAAGGCAAATGCTCACGGCAATGCGCGAGGGAACTTGCTCGAAAGCTCGAAAGAGCGATTATGCGAGCACGATGGCGGATCGATAACGCCGAGTTTGGGAAGGAAATGAAATGATCGACGCGGATGTTCAGGAACTCATCGACCGGCAGCGCATCTGGGAATGCCTGCTGCGCTACACCCGAGGCATGGACCGGCTCGACCGCGAACTGACGCTTTCGGCCTATCATCCCGGCGCGATGGAAGATCACGGGGCGGTGATTTCGCCTTACGAGCCGTTCGTCGATCAGGTGCTGGAGTTTCACCGGACCCAGGAGATCGCGACCCAGCACATCATGTCCAACCATTCCTGCGTGATCGAGGGCGATACGGCGCACGCTGAAACCTACGTCACTTGTTACTCGGTCCGCAAAGAGGGGGCCGATGGCTATTCGCTTGGCCGCTTCGTCGACCGCCTGGAGAAACGCGATGGGCGCTGGGGAGTCGTCTCGCGGGTTTCAACGAGAGAGGGTGCGACGGATTTTGTGAAAAACGATTTCGTCAGCAATTTTGCGGTTCAACCCGGCTCGTTGATGCGGCCCACCCGCGATCGGGCCGATCCCTCCTATCTGCGACCGCTTAAGATCAAAGGACAGTAAACCGTGCAGTCGCGCAAGATCCGGTGAGGCTTGCCCGGGGCCAGCTTTTCGGCCACATCCCGCCCCCGATGTTTGCTGAGCGCCTCGTTACGATCATGCTTGCCGCCGCCCGGCGTCCGCTTGCCACGCTAGGCCTGGCCGCGGTGCTGGTGATCGCCGCGATGGCCTATACGGCGCAGGCCTTCGATATAACCACCGATACCGGCGAGTTGATCTCCGCCCAGACCGACTGGCGGCGCAGCGAAGCAAGGGTGGAGAAGGCGTTTCCGCAATTGCAGGATGCGATGACGGTGGTGATCGACGGCGCCACGCCGGAGCTGGCCGAGGATGCCGCCGCGCGGCTGTCGGCGACGATGGCGGCGGACAGCAAGCATTTCCGGCTGGTGCATCGACCCGATGGCGGCGATTTTTTCGCGCGCGAGGGGCTGATGTTCGCCTCGCTGGGTGAGGTCAAGGATACCACCCAGCGGCTGGTCGATGCGCAGCCGCTGCTGGGGCCATTGGCCGCCGATCCGTCGCTGCGCGGGGTGGCGCAGGCGATCGATACGGCAGCGACGGGCGCGGCGACCACGCGCGATCCCGCCGCCACGTCGCGATTACAGGCGCCCCTTGCACAGTTGGCGCAGAGCATCGACGCGCGCCTCGCCGGAGCCCCTGCGCGTTTTTCCTGGCAGCGGCTATTTACCAACGGCAAAGGCCCGCTCAGCCCGCCGACGCGGCGCATCGTGCTGGCGCAGGCCAAGCTCGATTACGGCGATCTCGAACCCGGCTCGGCGGCGGTCGCTGCGCTGCGCGCCGAAGCCGCCGCGTTGCAACTCGATGGCGCGCATGGCGTATCGATCGGCATCACCGGCGAAGTGCCGCTGGCCGACGAGGAGTTCGGCTCGATCCGCGATAATATCGGCGTGGTCGGACTGCTGATGGTGGGCGCGATGCTGGTGGTGCTGTGGTTCGCGACGCGCTCGGCGCGGACGGTTGCGGCGATCATGATCACCATTGCCGTGGGGCTTGCCATCACGCTGGCGGTTGGACTGCTGGCGGAGGGGCGGCTCAATCTGATTTCGCTGGCCTTTATCCCGCTGTTCGTCGGGCTGGGCGTGGATTTCGGCATCCAGATCGCGGTGCGCTTCAACGAGGAGCGGCGCGGCGGCGCAGAGGTGCTGCCCGCGCTCGAGCATACCGCACTGGCCATCGGCGAGCCGCTGCTGATGGCGGCGGCGGCGATCTTTCTGGCGCTGGGCGCATTCCTGCCGACGGCTTATGTCGGCATCGCCGAGCTGGGGGTGATCGCCGGGCTGGGCATGATCATCGCTTTCGTTCTCAATATCACCCTGCTGCCCGCGCTGCTGGTCTTGCTGCGGCCGCCAGCACCGCTTCATGCGGTGGGCTGGGCCGGCGCGGCGCCGCTCGATCGCTGGCTTCAGCGCCAACGCAAACTGGTGCTCGCGGGGTTTGGTGTCGCCATGGTCGTGTCGATCGTCGGGCTTGCCTGGGTGCATTTCGACTTCAATCCGCTGCATCTGCGCGATCCCGAGACGCCGGCAATGCGCACGCTGGCAGGGCTGATGCGCGATCCCGACCGCACGCCTAACACCATTGCCGTCCTCGCCCCGGACGTTGCTGCTGCCGACCGATTGGCGCGGCGTTTGTCAGCGCTCCCAGAAGTCGCTCAGGCGGTGACGGTGTCGAGCTTCGTCCCCGCCGACCAGCCGGCCAAGCTGGCGCTGATCCAGGACGCCAGCCTGCTCCTCGACAGCACGATCAACCCTTTCGATGTGCCGCCGCCCGGCGACGATGCCGCGACGCGCGCCGGACTGACGAAGGCCGCCGCCGATCTCCACGCGCTGGCTGTCGCCCGACCGGACGCCTTGGGGCGCGCCGCCGACCAGCTTGTTGCCAGCTTCACGCGTCTCGCAGCCGCCTCGCCCGCGCAACGCACGCAGGTGCAGGCGATGCTGGTCGATCCACTCACCGTCACGTTGAACACCATCCGATCCTCGCTCCAGGCCAGCGCGGTCAGCCGCGACACTTTGCCGCCCGACCTCGCCGCCGACTGGGTGGCAAAGGGCGGCCAGGCGCTGGTGCAAGTGACGCCTGCGGGCAACAGCCTCGACAATGGCGTGGTCCAGCGCTTCACCGCCGCCGTTCGTGCGGTCGCGCCCGATGCCACCGGCCTGCCGGTGGCGACGCAGGAAGCGGCGCGGACCGTGGCGCGCGCCTTTATCAGCGCGGGTGTGCTGGCGCTGTTGCTGGTCAGCTTGTTGCTTTACGCGGTGCTGCGCTCGCTGCGCGAAGTCGCCTTCACCCTGGCGCCGGTGGTGCTGTCCGGCTTTCTGACGCTGGGCAGTTGCGTGCTGATCGGCCAGCCGCTCAATTTCGCCAATATCATCGCCTTTCCGCTGCTGTTCGGGGTCGGCGTCGCTTTTCACATCTATTTCGTCATGGCGTGGCGGCGCGGTGTCACCGACCTGCTGCAAACCAGCCTGGCGCGCGCGGTGGTGTTCAGCGCGCTGGCGACAGGTAGTGCTTTTGGCGCGCTGTGGTTTTCGCATCATCCCGGCACCGCCAGCATGGGCTTGATTCTGATGATCTCGCTGATCTGGACGCTGGTCTGCGCGCTGATTTTCGAGCCGGCCTTGCTGGGGCCGGCCGATCAAGCGGCGGCCTCGTCATGCTGATGGAAATCAGCATCCATTCGGCGCTACAATTGGCACCGCGCGCATCACCGGCCAATAGAGATGCAAATGGCGATTTTCCGACCATCGGGCTGCGGAGCCCTTTACGAACCACTTCGCAAGGAACGCTGTGCCCAATGGATCCTGACTTCCGTCAGGATGACGAATTTGGGACTTTGACGCTGGGTACACGGGCGAAAACCGATCATGGCCACCGGTAAACGCCTGCTCGCCTCGATCCATGATGTCGGCCCGCGCTTCGAGCGCGAGGTCGAGCAATTGGCCGCGCTGCTGACGGACCTGCTCGGCCGCCCGCGTTTCGCCATGCTGGTGGTGCCGGACCATTGGGGCGCGGCGCCGCTCGCGCAAGCCCCTGCCTTTCAGCGCCGCTTGCGCGAATGGGCCGACGCCGGGGTGGAGATGTTCGTCCACGGCTGGTTTCACCAGGATCGCGCCGAGCACACCGGCCTTGCCGGGCTCAAAGCTCGGCACATGACCGCCAGCGAGGGCGAATTCCTCGGCCTGCCGCGCGATATTGCGGCCCAGCGCATGGTCGATGGTCGCGCATTGATCGAGGATATCATCGGGCGCCCGGTCGCCGGCTTTATTGCCCCGGCATGGCTCTATGGCGAGGGCGCGCGCGAGGCCTTGGCGGCCAGTGGCTTTGCGCTGGCCGAAGATCATTTCCGCGTCTGGCAACCCGCCGATGGCAAGGTGCTGGCGCGTGGCCCGGTGGTGACCTGGGCCAGCCGCAGTCGCTCACGTCAGCTTAGCTCGCTGGGATTTGCCGCGCTGGCCCGGCCGGGGTTGCGCGCGCTGCCGGTGGCGCGGATTGCGGTCCATCCTGGCGACACGACCGTACCCGCGCTGTTACATTCGATCGCCCGGACTGTTACAATTTTTGCCCGAGGGCGAGAAGTCGGTCGTTATGCCGATTTACTGGGGCGGGTCGGCGGCTGAATGAATATCGCTGTGCTGAATTGGCCACGTCGCGTTCATGCTGGGTTACAACTTGCGTACCTATTAGCAAATTTTTCTATCCTTTCCGAATAGTTAAGCTGGTTCATTGCCAAAACACGGAGATGGTGACAAAAGCGGAGCGCCGCATTCGGCTGGAAGCGGCGAGCAGGACGGGCCCGGGGACCGGCGCGACTTGCGGCGTATGGGGGTTGGTCGCGCGGCAAAAGGGTCGTTACGCATGTATCAGAACAGCTTCGCGACGGGCGAGCTGACCTCGGATATAAAGGTCAATCTGGCGGCGCTGGATAAGCCGGGAAGATCGCGCGCCGCCGGCCTGTTCAGCGCGGCGATCTCACTGGCGTTGCTGGTGATGGTCGCGCTGCAATTCCGCGATCTGGCGTTCGCGCGGATCGTCCATATGATCCCGCGATCGCCGGCGTTCTGGGCGATATTCGCGACCTATTACCTCACTCCGCCGGTGACCGAATGGCTGATTTATCGCAAGCTGTGGGGACTGCCGATAACCGGCATCGCCGCCCTGCTGCGCAAGATGGTGAGCAACGAATTGCTGCTCGGCTATCTCGGCGAAGTGCAATTCTACGCCTGGGCGCGCGGACGCCTCAACATGGCCACCGCACCGTTCGGCGCGATCAAGGATGTCACCATCCTGTCGGCGCTCACCGGCAATCTGGCGACGCTGGCGATGCTGGTGGTCGCCTGGCCGCTGGTGTCGAGCAGCGCGCTGGGGATGGAAGCGCGCACCACATTCCTGTCGCTCGGGGTGGTGCTGCTGACCTCGTTCCTGATCTTTCTGTTTCGCCAGCGGTTGTTCACGCTGCCCCGGCGCACGCTGTGGTTCGTCACCGGCATGCATCTGCTGCGCATTGTCGCGATCGTCGGGCTGGCGGCACTGATGTGGCATGAGGTGCTGCCCGATGTCGATTACAGTCTGTGGCTGGTGTTGGCGACGCTGCGGATGCTGGTGTCGCGGCTGCCGCTGATCCCCAACAAGGATGTCGTTTTTGCCGGGCTGGCGGTGTTTCTGCTCGGCCATGAGCACGAGATCGGCGATCTCATGGCGATGATGGCCGGATTGCTGCTGGTGACGCATCTGATGGTGGGCACGGTGTTCGGCACGGCGGAATTGATCGCGGCCCGTAAAGCGTGACCCGGCTTCGCATTGCCCCGTTGTTGCCGGCCTTGGCGCTGCTGGTCGGTTCCGTCCCGCTCTGGGCACGCTATGTCGGGCATGTCTCGTCCTCGCCCGAACTGGGCAAGGCCGAGGGTCGCTGTCGCGCCAATGAAGAGGGCCCCGCGATTCTGGTCGATGTCGATGGGCTGAAAGACCGGCGCGGGCAGATCAAACTCGAAGTCTATCCCGCCAACGATGACGATTTCCTCGCGGACGACAATGTTCTGGTCAGTGCCGGCAAGGTCTTCCGCCGGGTCGAGCAGCCGATCGGCCCCCAGGGCCCGGTCACGCTGTGCGTGCGCGTGCCGGGACCGGGCAGCTACAGTATCGTCGTGCTTCATGATCGCGACGGCAATCACAAGTTCAGCTGGTGGGCCGACGGCGTCGGCTTTGCCGGCAATCCGAAACTGGGCTGGCACAAGCCTTCCGCCGAAGCCGCGCGGATCATCGCCGGCAGCGGCATTACCCGCACCACCATCGTCATGAATTATCGGCACGGGCTAGGCGAGGCGCCTCTCCACCACCATAATGGGCATCAGGCTAGCGGGGGCGAGGATTAGAATATGCCCAAACCAGCCCCCGCAAACGAGCATCAGCCATGAAGATCGTCGACGTCTGCGCCTTTTTTACCCCCCATGGCGGCGGGGTGAAGACCTATATCGAGCAGAAGCTCGCGATCGGCCCGCAGCTTGGCCATGACATCACCATCCTGGCGCCGGGCGACCACGACGCGGTGATCGAGCGCGGGCCGGGCGCCCGGATCGTCACCATCGCCAATCCGCGGTTCCCGTTGGATCGCAAATATTGGTATTTTGATGACGAGCAGACGCTGCACCGCCGGCTCGACGAACTGGCGCCCGATTTCGTCGAGGCGTCCTCGCCATGGCGCAGCCCGACGATGGTGACGCGCTGGCAGGGCGCGGCGCCGCGCGCGCTGGTGATGCACGCCGATCCGCTCTCGGCCTATGCTTACCGCTGGCTTGAGCCGATCCTGCCGCGTCCGGCGATCGATCGCCGTTTCGAGGTGTTCTGGAACCATCTGCGCACGCTCGGCACGCGCTTCGACCGCGTGGTCTGCGCCAGCGGCGAATTGCAGGAGCGGCTGGCGCAAGGCGGGGTTGCCAATACCGCGCTGCACCCGATGGGCATCGAGGCCGGGGTGTTCTCGCCGCGCCGCCGCAGTGTCGCGCTGCGCCGCCGTCTGCTCGAACTGTGCGACTTGCCCGAATCCGCGCATCTGCTGATCGGCATCGGGCGATTGTCGGCGGAAAAGCGCTGGCCGATGGTCGTCGATGCGGTCACCGCGGCGAGCCAGTCGATGCCGATCGGTCTCGTCATTCTCGGCGGTGGCAATCAGAAAAAGCGCATCGAGCGGCAGATCGCCGGCAATCCGCATATCCGCCTGCTCGCCCCCGAACGGGACCGGGTGACCTTCTCCACCCTGCTCGCCAGCGCCGATGCGCTGATCCATGGCTGCGAAGCGGAAACCTTCTGCATGGCCGCCGCCGAAGCCCGCGCCAGCGGGGTGCCGGTGATCGTCCCCGACCGCGGCGGCGCCGCCGACCACGCGCGCGGGGGCGCCGGCCTCACGTATCGTGCCGGCAGCGCCATCGCCGCCGCCGATGCCACGATCCGCTTGCTGAACGACCCGCCGCGCGGTCCGTTTGGCGGGGTCGTGACGATGCGCCAGCACTTCGAGCGCCTGTTTGCCGATTACGCCACGATCATCGCCGAAGGCGGGACGCGCCGGGTGGCGTGATCGCGCAATTTGGAAGCTGCTCAGATTGCGATGGCGCGCCGACAAAATTCCCATACCGTGCCAGCGAGGCGCATCCGCCATTCACGGTCGGGCGTTTCCTTCTCTGCGGCCAGCAATTCGGTATGCGCCGTGGTCGAGACCAGATTGTAGATTAGCGAAGCCTGGAGATCGGCGTCGCCCGCGCGCATTTCGCCCGCGGCGATGCCGGCTTGCAATTGTTCGACGAGCAGCGCCAGCAGCGGGGCCAGCGCGGCCTGCAATTCATCCGGCCGGCTTTCGGCCAGCCGCAAATGTTCACGCGATAGCGCCGCGCTGCGGCGCGGGGCTGCAGCCTGCCCTTCATCATCCAGATCGGCGCTTCCCAGCCCGATCGAGGTAACGATCATCCCCAGCCGCGCCATCGGGCTGGGCAGGGCTTCGGTCATCATCCGGTAATGGCGCGCGGCTTCGCGGATGGTCTGCTCGAACACTGCGAGCATGAGATCGTCCTTGCCGGTGAAATTATCGTAGAAGGCGCGGCGGGCGAGGCCGGTGCGAGCGAGCACGGCGCGGATCGTCAGCCCTTCCAGCCCGGCCTCGTCGAGCAGTTCATAAGCCGCCTCGACAATACGGCGCGCGCGCGGGTCCGCGTCGCTGGCGGCAAAGCGCAAGGGCGGGTATTCTAGCGGAATGGTGGCGCTGGCCATGATGCAAGGATTAGGCACAAGCGGGGCGCAGGTCCAGCGCGAGGAAGACCTTCACGGCGGCGACTCAATTGACAAAATGGCCTCGCTCGATTAGAAAACGAGAACAATGTTCTCAAGTGGTGAGAGGGAATTCAGATGCCTACCGTTCATTACATCGAGGCCAATGGCGCCAGCCATGCCATCGACGTGCCGCTCGGCGAAAATGTCATGCGCGGGGCGTTGTACAACAACGTCGATGGCATCGTCGGGGAATGCGGTGGCGGCCTCTCCTGCGCGACATGCCATTGCTATGTCGATGATGCCTGGACGGCCCGCGTCGGCGGCCCCGCGTCCAAGGACGAGGAAGAATTGCTCGAAGGCACCGCTTCCGAGACCAAGCCGAACAGCCGTCTCTCGTGCCAGATCGTCATCAGCGAAGCGCTCGATGGCCTCGTCGTGCATCTCCCCGAATCCCAATACTAATTTCGGTCGAAGGAAAACAGCCATGGCCGTTGACGCCGCCAACCCCGTCCCGCCGACTTATCCGCGCCGCGCCGGCATGGATCAGGTGCCCCCGCATATTCCCCAGGAATTGATCCGCTCGGTCGGCATCACCTTCTCGCCGGAATTCCTGGAGGCGCCGCACGCCTTCATGGCCGACCTGCACGATAAGCAGCCGCCGCTGTTCTACGACGTCAGCATGATGGGCAATAGCTGGCAGGCACTGAAGCATGCTGATGCGCTGTTCATCCTGCGCCATCCCGACATCTTCACAAATGAAGGCGCGACGCCGTTTCCGCGCGACCCGGATGATTATTACTACTTCATCCCGCAGGAAATCGACCCGCCGCATCACCGCAAATATCGCAATATCGTCGATCCGGTGTTCAGCCCGCAAGGTGTGCTCAAGCTCGAAGCCAAGATCCGCAAACTCGCCAACGACCTGATCGACAGCTTCATCGACAACGGCGAATGCGAGTTTGCCGAGGAATACGGGCGGCCGCTGCCGGTGATGGTGTTCCTCGACATCATGGGCCTGCCGCAGGATATGCGCGACACCTTCGTGTCCTGGGCGATGGACCTGCTCCACTCCAACAGCCGCGAGATCATGGGCGAAACCATGGTCAAGATCACCGCTTATCTGAAAAGCGCCATCGCCGACAAGAAGGCCCATCCCGACGATGGCGTGGTCAGCCTGATCGCCCATGCCGCTCCTGGCGGCGTGCCATTGTCCGACAAGGAAGTGTTCGGCTTCGTCGCCTTCCTATTCATCGCCGGGCTCGACACCGTGTTCGCGACGATGAACAATATGTGGCTCTATCTCGCCGAAAACCCGGACAAGGTCGCCGAAATGATCGCCGATCCCGACAATATCAACGCCCAGGTCGAGGAATTGCTGCGGGTATGGTCGGTCACCTTCTCGGGCCGGGTGCTGACGCAGGACTTCGAATTGCGCGGCGTCCAGCTCAAAAAAGACGATCGCATCACTTGCATCCTGCCGGCCTGCAATTTCGATCCCGAAGTCTTCCCCAATCCCCGCGAAGTCGATTTCCATCGTCCGCGCCAGACGGTGCTCGCCTTCACCGTCGGCCCGCACAGCTGCATGGGCGCGCATCTGGCCCGGCTGGAAATCAAGATCGGGCTGCAGGAGTGGCTGAAGCGGATACCCAAGTTCGCGGTGAAGCCCGGCACGCATACCGAGTATCGGCCTGGGGGCGTGGTCGGGCCGGAGGCGGTGCCTCTGGTTTGGTGAGGTTTTGAAGGGTTTAAGGTGCGAGGGGTATTCCCTCACGCCTGTCCTCGTTTCCTTCTCCCCTCCCGCTTGCGGGAGGGGCCGGGGGTGGGCATTTCCACATGCAAGGTTGGATTTAGAAAGTGCCCACCCCTAACCCCGCCCGCAAGCGGGCGGGGAACTCGGTCGCTTAAGCCGGCAGCGCTGCCTCGGCGCGAAGCGGCCTTAAAGTTTGCAGCGCTGCGGGTTAGCGCTCGTCGTGATCGACGCCCAACAATGACAGGGATCGGGGTCTGGGGCCGCTGGCCCCAGGATCTATTCTTGCCCTTCCAACCCAAATCCCCTTTGATCGCCCTTCAATCCGAAAGGCGAAGCCATGGCGCGTATCCCTCTCCTGCTAACTGCCGCCGCATTATCGATCGCCGCCGCGCCGCCGCCGGAGCAGGTCGCGCAAGCCGCATTGCGCCATGCCCCGGTGTGGGACGGGCATAACGACGTGCCCGAACAATTGCGCGAGCGCCGCAAGGATATTCTCCAAGGCTTCGATTTCCGCGACACCACTGGTATCGCCGAGCCACCCAAGGATGGCGCGAGCGAAGGTGTTCCGGCGATGCAGACCGATCTTACCCGGCTGCACAAGGGTCATGTCGGCGCGCAGTTCTGGTCGGTATTTGTGGAATCGTCGCTCAGCGAGCCGCAAGCGGTGCAAGCGACGCTCGAACAGATCGACGTGATGAAGCGGCTGATCGTGCGCTATCCGCAGGATCTACAATTTGCCGAAAGTGCCGACGATGTTACCCGAGCCTGGAAAGCGGGGCGGATCGCCTCGCTGCTGGGCATGGAGGGTGGCCATCAGATCGGCGGCTCTTTGGGGGCGCTGCGCCAGATGTATGCGCTGGGCGTGCGCTATATGACGCTGACGCATTTCAGGAATAATGGCTGGGCCGACAGCGCCACCGATGCCCCGCTGCATCACGGGCTGACGCCATTCGGCAGGGATGTCGTGCGCGAGATGCAGCGGCTGGGGATGCTGGTGGATTTGTCGCATGTC
>JAMFSI010000036.1 GCA_026225215.1 Sphingomonas palustris
AAGTCATGCCGAAGCTGCGGGCCTGAGTGTCTGATCCGAAACTTCGTTTCGGATAGTCGGTACCGGCCCGCTCCCCCTGCCCAACCACCCGTTAGAGGGTACCCTTGGGGTGGTTGGGCAGGGGGAGCGGGCCGGTACCGACTTCGAAATCCGCTCTTTCGCGGATTTCGTATCAGACGCGCCCTTTTCTTTTAAGCATTTGCGGCTATATGGGGGCTGTCGGTTTCGACCGACTATGGTGATAAACTGCGGCGTGCAATAGGCGCAGCGGACCCGGGGGCGGTACCCGGCGGCTCCACCATTATCACTCGATCCGGGATTTTTCCGGAAGCCGGGGCCCTGTTGTCGCAGGGATAATGATGGGGCCGAACTAGGATCGACGTGTGTTGAAAAGCGCTGTTTTTGCCAGGGCTGAGTAACCCTCTCAAGGCTCAAAACTCACAAGTGCCAACGACAACGAAGCACTCGCAATCGCTGCATAATTCTAGGGGCTAACGCCCTGAAGTTATAAGGCAAGAGCGCGGTTGGGCCCACCGGGCAACAGAAGGGATTCCAGCGGCCCGGGGTGGGCCGGGCAACAGAACCACCCCACCTTGGACGCTGACCTTTGGCCCGGAGCCAGCCCACCTATTCGTGATGCTGCCCCGCTCCACTTTGATCCCCGCTGGGGGAGAATTTACGACGAATGCGGGCCGATTGGTCTAATCTTGGGAAGGTAGCTTCGCGAGCCGCAATTCCCGCTCATACTTCACGCAGTCGAGAATCTTGGCACCCGCCATGGCCACCGTGCACATGCAGGCCAGGAACAATAGCTTACCGCCAAAGCCGGGAAACGCATTGAGGTAAACCCGCCCGCGCTCCGCCGCGCCCACCGCGAGGGCATAGATCACCATGAACGCCTCCGGCCGGGTCTTAATCATAAAGAGGCGGGCAATCTTGGTGAGCATCTGGGTGGTTCCCGCTGGGGTTCTGATAAAACCCTTCATGCCAGATCGTGTTCCGCGCTCAATCGGTTATTAGCAACTCGTTAGGCATAAAATGTGCGGGTTTGAGACAGGAGATGGTTAAGCTCCATCGGCAGTCTGCGATCGACGAGGCGCGACGACTCTCCAAGCTCCAGCGTTGCCAATCACCGTCTGTTGCGTCATAGGCGCGGGCTCCTCCTCCCCGGAGTTTCGGTATTTTGCCCGGCTTCCGCCCAGCGCTGCGGCCGGGTTCGCGCATGGTATAAAGTCGAGGTCGAGATGGTGGAACGAGCGGGTTTGAAAGTCGATGCGGCACTGGCCGCTTTCCTGGATGGCGAAGTGCTGGCGCCGCTGGGCAAAGATGCCGATGCCTTTTGGCAGGGCTTTGCCGAGCTGACCGCGCGATTTGCGCCGCGTAATCGCGCGCTGCTCGCCAGGCGTGATGCGCTCCAGGCGCAGATCGATGCCTGGCATGTCGCCCGCGCCGGCAAACCATGGGATGCCGCTGCCTATCGTGCGTTCCTGACGGAGATCGGCTATCTCGTGTCCGAACCGGGGGATTTCGCGGTCACCACGACGAATGTCGATGCCGAGATCGCGACGATGGCGGGTCCGCAACTGGTCGTGCCGGTGCTCAATGCCCGCTTCGTGCTCAATGCCGCCAATGCCCGCTGGGGCAGCCTCTACGACGCCTGGTATGGCACTGACGCGCTCGATGCGCCCGCTGCCCGACCGGGTGGCTATGATGCGGCGCGCGGCGCGGCGGTGATCCGCGCTGGGCGCAAATTTCTCGACGAGGCGGTGCCGCTGGCTCGCGAGAGCTGGTCTGACTGGAATGGCGATGGCGTGCCGGCTCTCGGAAATCCCAGCCAGCTCGTCGGCCAGCGTGCCGGCGGGCTGTTGTTCGCCCATAACGGCTTGCATATCGAGGTAGTGCTCGATCGCACGCATGCCATCGGGGCCACGGATGTTGCCGGAATTGCCGATATCATTCTCGAATCGGCGCTGACCACTATCGTCGATCTCGAAGATTCGGTCGCTACGGTCGATGCCGAAGACAAGCTGCTGGCCTATCGCAATTGGCTGGGGCTGATCGCCGGCGATCTGACCGACACCTTCGACAAAGGCGGCAAGACCATCACCCGCGCGCTGAACGGCGATCGCGAATGGGCGGCTCCGGATGGCGCGAAGCTGGTGGTGCCCGGTCGCAGCCTGCTGTTCGTGCGCAATGTCGGCCATCTGATGACCAATCCGGCCATCCTGCTCGCCGATGGCTCGGAGATTCCCGAGGGGATACTGGACGCAGTGATCACTAGCGCGATCGGTGCGCATGACGTGAATGGGCTCAGCAAGCTGCGCAACAGCCGCGCCGCCGATGGCCAGCGCAGCATTTATATCGTCAAGCCCAAGATGCACGGGCCCGAGGAATGCGCCTTTACCAACGATCTGTTCGATGCGGTCGAGGATCTGCTCGGGCTGCCGCGCCACACCGTCAAGGTCGGTGTAATGGATGAGGAACGGCGCACTTCCGCCAATCTTGCCGCCTGCATCCATGCGGTGAAGGAGCGGATCGTCTTCATCAATACCGGCTTTCTCGATCGCACCGGTGACGAGATTCACACCTCGATGCGCGCCGGGCCGATGATCCGCAAGGGCGCGATCAAAGCCAGCGGCTGGATCGCGGCTTACGAAAAGCGCAACGTGTTGATCGGGCTGCGCGCCGGGCTGTCGGGCCGCGCCCAGATCGGCAAAGGCATGTGGGCCGCGCCGGACCGGATGCAGGCGATGATGGTCGAAAAGATCGGCCATCCGCGCAGCGGCGCCAACACCGCCTGGGTGCCATCGCCCACTGCCGCCACGCTCCATGCGATGCATTACCACCAGGTGGCGGTATTCGAGGTGCAGCGCGCCTTGGCGGCGGAAACGGTGCCGGGGCTCGATGCGCTGCTGGCCGTGCCGCTGGCCGACGGCGTGAATTTCTCGCCCGAGGAGGTCCGCGAGGAACTCGACAACAATGCCCAAGGTTTGCTCGGCTATGTCGTGCGCTGGATCGACCAGGGCGTCGGCTGCTCGAAAGTACCCGACATCAACGACATCGGCCTGATGGAAGATCGCGCCACTTTGCGCATCTCCAGCCAGCATATGGCCAATTGGCTGCTCCACGGCATCTGCACTCACGATCAAGTGCTGGATTCGCTCCAGCGCATGGCCGCCAAGGTCGATGCCCAGAATGCCAGCGATCCGCTCTATGAGCCGATGGCGGGGAATTGGGAGAGCAGCTTCGCTTTCCAGGCGGCTTGCGATCTGGTGTTTAAGGGTGTCGAACAGCCCAATGGCTATACCGAGCCGTTGCTGCATGCCTGGCGGCAGAAGAAAAAGGCTTTGGCGTAGGCCGCCCCTACCCCTTCCGAAAGGCGACTGAAGTGATCGCAACGCTCCGACGTGCCGCCCAATGGATTGGCAGTATGGCACTGTCGGTTGCGATGCTTGTCTCCGCCATGCCGGCCAAGGCTGCGGAGGCGAGCCCGCCATGGCATGGGGTCTGGCGCGGGACGATCGGCAAGTCCGAAGTCCAGGCCTGCCTGCAGTACAAGGACTACGGTGATGCCGGCGCCTATTACTACCTACGCCACCTCGCCATTATCGGCCTGGGCGAGCTGGCGGCAAAGGGCGGTGCCAGCAGCCCTGCTTTATGGACCGAGGCTCCCGATTCCGACAAGGCCGCCTCTGGGCCGCTATGGTATCTCACCACGATAACCCGCGATCATCTGCAAGGCACATGGACCGGCGGAGGCAAGACGCTGCCCCTCGACTTGACTCGCGTGGTCATGGCCAAACCTGGCGCAGACGATGACGAGGATGCGCCTTGCGGCAATATGGCCTTCAATCTGCCGCGTTTTTCCAAACCGGTGATTACCACCAGGCCGGCGATGCTGAAAGGCATCGCCTACACCAAAGTCAGCGTCGATGTCGGCAAACAGTTCAGCGATTCCGCCATCGCGAGTTTCCAGCTTCACGGAACCACGCCCGCGATCACGCGGGTGAACGTGGCGCTGTACAAGGATATTCCGACATCTCCCGACAATGCCGCTTATTTCCAATGCGCGATGGCGGCGCTGGCGCAGAACGGGATGGATGGCGATTCCTCGTCGACCACCGTGCCGGAAGTGATCACGCGAAACTGGATGGTGTCGCGCAACGATTATGCGGATGATTGCGGCGGCGCTCATCCCAATTCCGGCAGTAATTACCAGACCTGGGATCTGCGCAAGGGCATCGCGATCAATCTATACGACTGGTTCACCCCGCTGGCGCTCAAGCAGACCGTCAATGACCCCGGCACCAAGGACCAATATATCACCGTTGTCTTCACCCCGGTGTTCCGAAAACTGATCGACGACGCCTATGGCCGCGACGATGCCGACTGCAAGGAGGCCGAGAAAGAGGCCGACTTCTGGACCCCGCATCTCACCGCCACCGGTGTCGATTTCGTGCCCGATCTGCCACATGTGGTAACGGCTTGCACCGATGATGCCATTATTCCGTTTGCCAAATTGGCCCGGTATTTCACACCGATGGGCAGGGCTCAAGCGGCCGCATTTATTGGCGAACTTCGCGAACGGCATTGAGCGGTAATCCCGTTTTTAAAAGAGCGCCTGGGAGAGGACGGCGGGGTATCTTCGGGCGACATCGAGAATCAGTTCGCCGAACAGGCCGTTAGCCCAGGCAAACCAGGCGCGGGAGAAATGCCGAGGATCGTCCTGCTGGAAGCTCTCGTGGATGAATCCGCTGCCCGCGTGAGTCGCCTTGAGGGTACGCAGAATGGCGCGGATTTCAGTCGGGCTGTCACTGCTCAAGGCGCGGATGATGAGGGACATCGGCCAGATCATGCCAAGACCCGCGTGAGGGCCGCCAATGCCCGCAGCCGCAGCGCCCTTGAAGAAATAAGGATTGCGTGAGGACCAGCACAAGGCCTCTGTCCGGCGGAAGAGCGGGTCATTGCGGGGCACGCAGCCCAGATAGGCGAGCGAAGACAGGCCGGGAATATTCGCATCGTCCATGAAAAAGCCATTGCCGAACCCATCGACCTCATAGGCCCAAACCGGGTGCCCATCGGCAGCCTGCATCTGCCCATAGAGGAGCAGCGCCTTGTCCAGTTCCAGCGCGAGCGTTGCCGCATCCCGCGCCAATGCCACATCGCCGCGCGCCTCTGCGGCCACCTGAGCCAACCCTTTGAGCGCACTGACTGCAAACAGGTTCGATGGAATCAGGAACGGAAAGGTGCAGGCATCGTCGGAGGGGCGGAACATCGAATGGATCAGTCCGACCTTGCGGCTGGCCGCGCCATAGCCTGAGAGCATCAGCGTTTCCGTCGCATTGCCATCATCGGCGCGGCGGAATGTATAGGGGCCGTTGTCGTGCAGACGCTGTTGCTCGCGCATGGTGCGCAACACCGCGCGCGCGCCGCTGGCCCATAAGGCATCGAATGGGCGCTTGTCCTGAGTCGCTTGCCAATAGCCAGTGGCTAGACGCAAGGTCCAGCATAGCGAATCCAGTTCCCATTTGCGCTCGGCAACGCCCGGCTTCATCTCGGTCTGGTCGTGAAACGCCCAGGGCAGGCTGGTGCGCGCGTGCGGGTCTTGCATGAACGCGTTAGCGTAAGGGTCGATCAGAAGACACCGGGCCTGGCGTGCGATCAACCCGCAAAACAGCGTCTGTAGCTCCGGGTCGCGCTTGGCCAATGGGAGATAAGGCCAGACCTGGGCACTACTGTCCCGCAACCACAGGCAGGGGATATCGCCGGTGATGACAAAGGCGTCCGGCTTGCCCTCCAGCGTGCCCATCCGCACCGTCGTATCCAGTGTGCTGGGATAGCAATTGGCGAACATCCAGGCCAGTTCCGGATCGGCGATGCGGGCGACGGTCTGGCGGATCTGGGCTTCGACAGCGGAGCTGGTGAATTTGCGATCGCCTGGCGCTGGGCGCCGCGAGGCGAGACTGGGGGTGCGTCCGGGCGCGGGAGGAACCGGAATGGGCGTGGCCGGATTGATCGGCGTCGGCAGGCGAGGGGATGGCGTGGCCAGCGCCCGGGCGGCCCCCGCGCTCAATGCCCCCACACTCAGAATGACGCCGGATTTCAGGAGGGAACGACGCTGCATATTCATGCAACGGTTTCTGCCTCGGCTTTGCCTGCGAAGCTAGCCTCGACGGCGGGTTAGTCGGCTGGATTGTAATGTTGTCGTGTCGGGATGGTGGTTCTTGAGCCGCTCGGAGGCGTGACCGCTTCCGCCCGCAATTACGGTCGTTCCGAACCCCTTTGAGCTTACGCAGAACCTGCCGTTCGGTCGTCCGAATCGTTACAGTCAGCATTGTCATTCTAGCTCACTCGAGCGGGTCTCTCCTGACACGAGCCTACTCTATCATGACAATTTGAGCGCGCCTGCTCACGGTCGATTTAACCGATTTGCAAGGCCACGCGAATATCGCGGTAGCCAGTAAACGTAGCAGCCATCTCCATTGTCAGGAGTACCGTGATGAGGGCAAGTAACTTGTTGCCGGTTTTGGCGCTCATTTTGGCACTGCCGAGGATTGCTTGTGCCGCCGCTCCGGACATCCCACTGGTTAAGACGGCTCTCGACGCTATCCCAGCGCGCGAATGGGCGCTCGCGAGCAGTTCCCAAGTGCTTGGTGAGGTGCTCAGTCAGACGAATATGGCTGGTCTCAGGGCGCTTGCGGAGGCTGGCGATCCACGCGCCGAGCAACTGGTGGGTTTTGCCCTGATCGAGTCCGCGCCGACCGATCCAGAGCGAGCGGCAGCTTTCGCCTGGCTGCGTAAATCGGCGTATCAGGGAAATGCTCGGGCAGAGTACAATCTCGGCTATTACCATGCTGATGGGCTGGACCCAGCGAGTAAGAGCGCCGCGGCGATGAAATGGTATCGAACCGCTGCCGGCCAGGGTTTTGCTGCTGCCCAGGAATTGCTGGGCCGGGCATACGATCAGGGCGATTGCGTCAGACGCGATGCGGCAGAGGGGCTACGCCTTTGTCGCCTTGCAGCCGATCAGGGCTATTTTGATGGCGAGTCGTGCGTTGGCGACCATGAAGCCAAGGGGCTGGGCACGGCCCGCGACGGCGCTGCAGCGCTTGTTTGGTATCGCAAGGCGGCCGCACAGGGAGACACACATGCCCAGATCGGTATCGGCAACCTCTATCACGACGGCAACGGGGTGCCACATGACGATTACGAGGCCATGCGCTGGTTTCGCACCGCCGCCGATCAAGGGGATGATGTTGGCGAAACCTTTGTCGGCTGGATGTACGACAATGGTTATGGTGCGCCCACGGATCGAGCAATGGCCGCCAGCTGGTATCGCAAGGCAGCCGACCAGCACAATGCCCAGGCTGAGGATCACCTAGCGTTTGATTACATGAACGGCTCCGGCGTTCCAAAGAACTACACCGAGGCGATGCAGATGTTTCGCGCTGCGCTGCGCGATGGCGAGGTCGATGCAGCCGTTAGTATCGGTTATCTATACAGCGAAGGTCTGGGGGTCCCGACCAATCAAATCGCTTCGGTGTCATGGCTCAAGCTGGCTGCCGATCACGGCGTCGCGCTTGGGGCCTATGGTCTCGGCGTACATTACATGAATGGCACGGGCGTGACGCGCGACCCTGTCGCAGCCATGCGTTTTTATCGAGCTGCCATCGCGGGCGGCTCGTTCGACGCTGCGGTCAATATCGGCCACCTTTACAAGGAGGGGGATGGCGTCCCGCGCGATTATGTCGCGGCCATGCACTGGTATCGGTTATCTGCGGATCACGGTAATCCCGTTGGCGCAGAGGGTGTGGCGCTGCTCTATGCCTGCGGCATGGGGATTGTCGCGGATCCGGTGCAAGCCCGCCAGTGGATGCAGAAAGCGGCTGATGGCGGTGATCGCAATGCCAAAACCTGGCTGGTGACCTACCCTACCGGCGCACCATGCATCGCCTGCACCGACCAGGCGAAGCCGGGAGAAATGGTCGATCGATGATGGCGGCTGCTTCGACCACGGGCAGGGCAAGAGCGAACCGTCGTCACGACCGGAACCGTAGGCCTGTTGGCTACCGCCGGGTTTGGCCTATCAACGGGGCTCCCGCAGGAAGAGCCACAGCAGGCCGAGCACCACGATGATCCCGCCGACCATGACACCAAGGCCGATATATATTCTAGTCAGGGCATGATCGTCGCGGCCGATTTCGCGGTATAGCAGGTTGACCTGCTCCATCTCCGCCTCGGTCAACCGCTTTTTGGGCAGATCGCGATCAACATAGAAATATTTGGTCATCGCGTTGAATTCGAGCTGCCTTCCCTCGAACATGGTGTTGGGCGTCACATCTGAGGTCACGTACCGGTATTGATCGTAAGGGAATTCCTGCGTGGTTCGGATATCGGCCGTATCGAAATCGGGTGTTTCTGCGCCTGGATGAAACCAACCCGGCGAGAACACGCCGGCTGCGCCGGTGCGCGGCAATGATGCGACCGGCTGGTTGATGATTACAATTGTCTGTTGCACAGCCTTGGCGCGATCATCGTGTATGGCGTCGATCCCCCACCATTTGGCGAGCGATGCTTTGCCGCTCCCAGCACGCACGGTCAGCGCAAAGCATGCGAAAATCGCGAGTAATACGAGTAACGTTGTCGATGATCGCACGCTTTCACCTTTCACCTTTAATTGCGGACATTGGCAGCTTCAATATACCGCGCAAAACGGCATTTTTGCTAAGCGGTTGGGGTAGCGGACGCACACCGGCTTGACTCCCGAAGTCGGATAGACCTCATCGATATCGATAATGCGGTTAAGTCCGCGTGAAGTGGATCCAAGAAGGGCAGCTAATCGATATCAGCGGCCAATATCGAACTGTCAGGATCCCCACCCCATAGCCGCCTTGCGGCAAGCGCTATCTCCAGTCGCCGCGCAGCCAAGCCAAGGACGGGGAGCCTGAGGGGATTACCTCGGTTCTACTCCCTTTTTCTCAAAGCGGAGACAGCATCCGCGCAATCCCGACAAACTCGCCGATATCCAGCGTTTCCGCGCGCCGGGCGGGATCGATGCCCAACTCTTCCAGCGCGGCCAGTGCACCCGGTAGCCCTTTCAGGCTTTGGCGCAGCATTTTGCGGCGTTGGCCGAAGGCGGCTTCGGTAACGCGTTCGAGCATGCGTGCCGAGACATGCGCGGGCATTTCGGCCGGCGTTACATGCACCATCGCCGACATCACTTTGGGCGGCGGGGTGAAGGCGCTGCGGTGGACTTTCATCGCGATTTTGGCGTGGCTGCGCCATCCGGCCAGCACGGCGAGGCGGCCATAGGCATCGCTGGCGGGCGCGGCGATGATGCGTTCGGCGACTTCCTGTTGGAACATCAGCGTCAGCGAGGACCAGCGCGGCGGCCAGGCCTCGCCCGAGAGCCAGCCGGTGAACAGCGCGGTGCCGACGTTGTAGGGCAGGTTGGCGATGATCGCATAGGGTTCGTCGAACAGCGTGGCCGGATCGATGGCGAGTGCGTCACCTTCGATCACGCGGAGTTGGCCGGGGAAGGCTTCGGCCAGTTCCGCCAGCGCGGGCAGGCAGCGGCGGTCCATTTCCACGGCGGTGACGCGGGCGCCGGCGCGGAGCAGGGCGCGGGTCAGGCCGCCGGGGCCGGGTCCGACTTCGAGCACGGCGCGGTCTTTCAGCGAGCCGGGAATCGCTGCGATCCGGCTCAGCAATTGTTCGTCGAAGAGGAAGTTCTGCCCCAGCGCCTTGCTGGCGAACAGGCCGTGCCGATTGATGACATCGCGCAGCGGCGGCAGCGCCGGCGAACTCATGATCGGATCAAGCCGTAAACTCATGCGCTGTTGCCCGGCGCGCGGCGCATTCGCCCGCCATGCGCAGGGCAGCGATGGTGGCGCCCGAATCGGCCAGCCCTTGCCCGGCAATGCCGAAGGCGGTGCCGTGGTCGGGCGAGGTGCGGATGATCGGCAGGCCGAGCGTGACATTGACGCCGGCATCGAAGTCCAGCGTTTTGAGCGGGATCAGCGCCTGATCGTGATACATGCACAGCGCCAGATCATAGCTTCCCCGGGCGCGTGGTGCGAACAGCGCATCGGCGGCGTGCGGCCCGGTGGCGGCGATGCCTTCGGCGCGCAACTGCGCAATGGCCGGCGCAATGATCGCAATTTCTTCCTCGCCCATCCGGCCATCTTCGCCGGCATGCGGATTGAGCGCGGCCACGGCTAGGCGCGGCGCGGCGATGCCGAAATCGCGAGTCAGCGCAGCAGCGGCGATGCGGGCGCGGCGCAGGATCAGTTCGACGGAGATCGCCTGGGGCACTCTGCCCAGCGCGATATGGACGGTGATCGGCACGGTGCGCAGCGATGGCCCAGCCAGCATCATCACCGCATCTTCAGCCGCCACGCCGCAAGCTTCGGCGACGAATTCGGTCTGGCCGGGATGGGCGAAGCCGACCTGGGCGAGCAGCGATTTGGCGATCGGCCCGGTCACCACGCCCGAGGCCGCGCCGGCGATGGCGAGCCTGGTGGCTTGGGTCAGCGAGGCGAGCGCGAGTTCGGCACCCTGGTGGCAGGGCTTGCCGGGGGCATAGGCGACGTCGAACTCAGCCAATACCGGCAGGGCACGGTCGAAGCAGGCGGTCGCTTCCTGGGGGTGGGCGATTTCGCGGATCGGCACATCCAGGCCACGCTGGCGAGCCGCTTCGCGCAGCAGCCGAGCCCCACCGACGGCGAAAAAACACGGTACGCGGCGCGGCACGCGACTGACCCATACCGCGGCCAACAATTCGGGGCCGACGCCGGCGGGATCGCCCAGCGAGACGGCCAGAGGAGGGAGGGGAGGTGAATCGCTCACCGCACCGATCAATTGTAATCGATGATCGCGTCGCGCCGCAGATCGCGCAGATACATCTGCGCGCGCTTGTTGACGCGATCGTCTTGCATCTGGGTCATCAACTCGTCGAAAGTAGGCCCGGTGCTGGCCTTGGGATCGTCGCGACCGCACAGCATCAGCACGCGCACGCCTTCCTTCAACGAACCGAACGGCGGTGTCGCCTCGCCTACCGACAGCCCCAGGAGCGATGACTGCAAGGACGGCGGCAGATCACGCGCCTTCACCTGATCGTTGGCAACGACCTGGGCGCCGAATTTTGCCGCCACCGCATCGACGCCACCACAGCCGTGAGCGGTTTTCATGGCCGCGGCGAAGGTTTCGGCCTGTTTCGTGGCATCGGCGGGTGTGGCGCCGGCCGGGAATATCAACGAGACTTGCTTCAAGGCCAGCACGGCATCGCGCGGATCGGCGGTCAATACTTGATGCTTGTCGATCAGCAGCAGAATCGAAAAACCGCCGCGCGTTTCGACCGGGCCAACCAATTGGCCTGGGCTCAGGCCTGCTGCCGCCGTGGCCAGTTCGGGAGGCAGTTGCGCCAGGCGGATCCAGCCGAGATCGCCGCCGACTGCAGCGGTGGAGGCTTCGGAATATTGCCGGGCATAAGCCACGAAGCTGCCGCCCTGATGGATCTGTTCGACGATGCGCTTGGCATTTTCGGCGACCGTTGCCTTGGTATCGGGCGTGGCGGAGAGGTAGATTTCGCCGATCCGATATTCCTCGGTGCCCTTTGACGCTTTTAGCTGGTCGAGGACATCGGTCACTTCGCCCTGGCTGACGTTGACGAAGGGCTGGACATTGCGGCGCAGCACCCGCTGCCAGGCGAGTTCGCCCCTGATCTGGCGCTTGAGCGAGGTGGGCGACGAGCCGACCTTGGCAAGAAACGTATCGAGCGCGGCGACGTCCTGGTGGAAATTCTGCTGCGCAACACGGGCGTAGGCGTCATTGACGTCTTCGTCGGTGATGTCGATCTCGGCGGTCTTGGCTTCCTGGATCTGCAGCGTTTCATCGATCAGATTGCGCAGCACCTGGAGCCGCAACCGCTCGGTTTCTTCCGGGCTGACCTTGCTGGTATTGGTCGACAGAATCAGGGCGAGGCGCTGTTCGACGTCGGTGCCGGTGATGATGTCGCCATTGACGATCGCCGTCGGGCGCCGGACATTCGGGCTGGCGTGGCCGAACATGGTGATATTGGCCGGAATCGCCAGCGCACCCTGCACGGTTTCCTCGGCTGGCGCGGCTTCCTGGGCCTGGCCGGCATCCTGCGCGCCGGCTCCGGCCTGTTGGGCCTGGGCTCCGGTCAAAGCCAACCCGAGCAACGCCAAAAGCGGCAAACCGGTAAAAATTCGCGAGCGTAACTGCTTTTTCACCGTGTCGTCGATCCTGTCTGCGGCCCCGCCAGAAGCAGGTGCCCGGCTGACATCCGAATGGGTTCGAACATCTTAACCGAAGCTGAGTATCCCCCGGCCAACCGTTGCCGGAGGCCAAATCGGCGCCGCGATAGCGCGTTTACTGGCCGATGCCAACGGCTGTTCCCCAGCAGCCGACACCCGGCCAGGAGCAGCTATCAGATTCACCCAGCCGTGCCGGTCGATGCGACGCATCCGCTGGCTTCATCTAAGTCCGAGATTCTTGAGCGACAGATGCAACAGGAAACTGTTGCCCTGCACGGCATCGCCGATGGTGATGTAATCACGCCGGTACGTGAAATCCAGCTCCAGGCAATCGCTCTTGTAGGATATGCCGAAGCGTGTTCTGAGCGGTTGGAACGGCGCCGACGGCTGCAGGTTGGGCAGCAGATTGCTCTGGCTAAGGTCGAACACACCGGAGCCGAACGCCGACCAATAGGGGCCGATGGCAATGCGGGCCGCGGCGCGCAATTCGTCACTGTCCTGCAGATCTTCCAGGCTGAACGCCGTCTCACGGTTAAGCCGGACATAGCCCAGTTCGAGATAAGTGCGTTCGCTGCCGAGGGTGGCGTCCACTTCGTTGCGATGGACAGCGAAGGTATCGTGGTCGATTCGGAAGCGCTCGGTGAAACTCAGGAAATCGCGGTAACGCACCTCGAAGCGGCCAACATAGTCGGACAAGCGCGTTGCCAGGCCGGTGCCCGCGGGCAGCAGCGTGTCGTTATCGGTGAAGCGATAGGACTGGCCGATGTTGGCAATCGCGCGCCAGCCGGGCCGCTCCAACTGCCAATCGACACCATAGGTAATGCGGGCGCCGTCCTCGATCCGGTCATAGCCGGGGAAGCGGTTCAGCGCGAAGAGGTTGTCGTCTTCCAGCTCGACCGCGCGCGAATCTTCGTTGGGGATGCTGAGGTTGGGGACCGGCGGCGTCGCCACCAGTTGGATATGCGGCGTGATCACCTGAGTGCCGCCCAGAAACGAGCCGACGAAGGGCCAGGTCACATCCACCGCCGCTGTCGCCGAACCGCGCGTCTGCCACCCTGGAAGCCCCTGGTAGACGGTCGTGGTGTCCAGGTAATTGTCGCTGGAATGATAGACATCGCCGCGCACCTGCGCGGTGAAGGTGACGATCTGGCCCAGCGAAGTGACCTTGTGCAGCTCCCATTGGGCGAGGGCGAAGGCGCGCTGCATATCCTCGCCATCGGTTCGGCTGATGGCGAGGCTGTTGGCCTGCAAGGTGATGACGCCGCCCAGCAACGGATCGGCGATCCGCTGGCGATAATCGATTTCGGGCAGCGCGATCGGCACGATTCCCTGGCGTTCGCCGACCTGCAAGGTCTGGAACGCCCAGCCGGTGATCGCAAAATAGCTGTTGGCATTGATATGGTCGACCTGCGCGGTCGAGCGCAGCTCATCGTCTCCGGAGATGAAATAGCGGTCGAGGAAGGTACGGTCAGTGGCGACTCGCCCCGAGAAATTCACTCCCCATTCCGGGGTCAGCTGAAACTGGCCATTGGTGTCGAGGTAGCCGCGAAAGGCGGTCACGGCATCGGCGGCGGTGCCGCTTTGCGGAATGCGCGAGCTGCTGGTGGCATACGCGGTGACTTGATACGCACCGATGCTGGTCAGCCCGCGAAACTGCACCTCGGCCATCGGCAGTACCTTGGTGTAGAGATAGGCTGTGGCAGCCAGATCCTTGTTCTCGCCGAACCGCTGGTAATAGGTCTCGTCGAACTCGATGCCATTTTCCGACGACAAGCGCAGGTTGGGTATCAGCAGTCCGCCGATGGCCCGCCCGTCCGAAGCGATCGTCAGCCTGGCCGGGATCGGCGGCAGTTTGAGCCCGAACAACACCAGGCGGGCGCCGTAGAAATAAATGGTCTTGTGCTGCTGGTCGTAGATGACCCGGCGCGCGTCGATTCTCCAGCTCGGCTTGACGTCGCAACCCTTGCCATTGACCACCGCGCAGCCGGTGTACGCGGCATGGCTCAGGAAAATCTTGCCATTGGCATCGCGCTGGCCGCTTTGCGCCGCGAGCCTTCCGCCCTGGCGCAGCGCCAATAGAAAACTCTGCATCGCGCCGACATCGAACTGATCGGTCAGCTCGACCCGGTTCGTGAAGGTTTGATTGCCCTCCTTATCGACCATGCGGACATTGCCGGTGGCGACGATTTGCCCGGTCTTGCGATTCCAGGTGATGGTATCGGCGCGGACGCTCTGGTCCTCGCGGTGGAGGAAGGCCGAGCCGCTGGCGGTCAGGATCTCGGTCTGGTCGTCGTATTGGGCGCGATCGGCCTCGAACGACACCGGCCCGGCGTCGGCAGAAGGCGCGGTTGATGGGGCAATCGTCGGTAGAACCGGGGAAAGATCGGCGCCCGTGGTGATCGGATCGCCCAGACCGCGAAACGACTGAGGCGATAAAGTTGAAGGAAACAGGGTGTCGCTGGCGACTATCGGCAACCAGGGGGCAGCCTGGGCCGGAGCCGCGATCATCACCGTCAGGCAGGAAGCGAGAACCGTCCCGAGCAGCCGAATCGAGTGATTTCCCGGTCGCACCGGCACGCTTCCAGCGACAGATGCGCTGATATGGGTGCACCTTGGGGCGTTACCGGACCCTGGTGTCAGCGAAGAAACCGGCATGGGCCGCGATACGGGGAGCATCGCTTGCCTATTGCACTGCCCGGGCCTAACTGCAATCCGCCTCAGCCGGGCGATTTCAGCATGACGCCGGGACTGAACCAGAGCATCGTGCGAAACGTAGTTCAACCGCAGGTAAAAAGTGGATACCCGTTTTTCGCGTCAAACGATGCGACAGCAAACTACTAGAGCCTGTTGCCCATGCAACAAGCTCTAGCGATCATAGCGCTTGGAGACAGCATGCAAATCCGATTTTCCGATGCTCCCGCCGAAACCGCAGGCTCTCTTTCGCCCCCGATCATCGCCAGGATCGTCGATCAGGACGCGCTGCCGGCGGATCTCGAGCCGGTGCTCATCGAGGCGGCGAAGGCCACGCGCTTTGCCGGCAAAGCCGGGCAATTGTTCGAAGGTTTCGTAACGCGCGGCGAGAATGTCGTGCGGGTGGCGCTGGCCGGTGCTGGCGAGGCCGCTGCCAAGGATCGCAGCAGCGCGCTGGAAAAGGCCGGCGCTGCCCTGACCGCGAAATACCTCGCATCGGGCGCTACCAGCCTGACGCTCGATCTGGCCGGTTCGGCCTTGTCGGCCGAGGATGTCGCGGCGGTGCTGCTGGGTGCGCGGCTGCGCGGCTGGCGGATGGATGCCTATCGCACCACGCTGAAGCCCGAGCAGAAGGTTTCGCTGACCGAGATCGTCGTCCAGGGCGCGCCGGAGGATGCCGAGACGGTATGGCAAGGCGAAGCCGCGCTGGCCGAGGGTGTCGAATTCACCCGCACCCTCGTCACCGAGCCCGCCAATGTTTTATACCCGGAAAGCTTCGTTGAACGCTGCCAGACGCGTTTTGCCGGCACCGGCGTCGAACTGACCGTGCTCGATGAGCCGGCGATGCAGGCTTTGGGCATGGGCGCACTGCTCGGGGTATCGCAAGGTTCAGTGCGTCCTGCGCGGATGCTGGCGATGGTGTGGAACGGCGGCGGTGACGCCAAGCCAACGGTGTTCGTCGGCAAGGGCGTGACCTTCGATACCGGCGGCATCAGCCTCAAGCAGCCGACCGGCATGGAAGACATGAAGTGGGACATGGGCGGCGCTGGCGCGGTAGCAGGCGCCATGCTCGCGCTCGCGCTGCGCGGGGCCAAGGCGCATGTCGTCGGCATCTGCGGCCTGGTCGAGAACATGCCCGACGCTAACGCCCAGCGGCCGGGGGACGTGGTTACTTCGATGTCGGGACAGACGGTCGAGGTGATCAATACCGATGCCGAGGGCCGGCTGGTGCTCTGCGACGCGCTGACCTGGGCGCAGCGGACTTATGCACCCGCACGGATCGTCGATCTGGCAACGCTGACCGGAGCGATCATCGCCGCGCTGGCCAATGAATATGCCGGGCTGTTCAGCAATGACGAGGATCTGGCAAAAGACTTGACCGCTGCGGGAGAAAACAGCGGCGAGCGTTTGTGGCGGTTCCCGATGGGCCCGGCCTACGACAAGATGATCGACAGCCCGATCGCCGATATGAAGAATGTCGGCGGCCGTTACGGCGGCTCGATCACCGCGGCGCAATTCATCCAGCGCTTCATCGACAAGGGCACGCCCTGGGCGCATCTCGACATCGCCGGCATGGTCTGGGCAGAGAAGTCGGGGGCGACCTGGGACAAGGGTGCGACCGGCTACGGCGTGCGGCTGCTCGACCGCCTGGTTCGCGATACGCTCGAGAGCTGATTACTGGCGATCATGCGGGTCGATTTCTATCAGCTTTCGCGTGATACCGCCGAGACCGCGCTGCCCTTGATCGCGCGCGCCACGCTGAATGCTGGCGAACGGCTGCTGATCGTCTCCGGCGACGACCGCCAGCGCAGCCGTATCGGTGAGGCGCTGTGGACACGGCTGCCCGACAGCTTCCTCGCCCATGGCCAGGCAGGTGGCATGCATGATGCTCGCCAGCCGATCCTGATCGGCGATACGCTGGAGCCCGCTAACGGCGCACGCTTTCTGGCGCTGGCGGATGGAGTCTGGCGTGAGGCGGAAGGCTTTGCTCGGACCTTCCTGATGTTCGACGATGCCACCGTTGCCGGCGCGCGGGCCTGCTGGCGGCTGCTCGGCGAAAAGCCCGAAGTCGAACGGCGGTTCTGGAAACAGGAAGGCAATAAGTGGGTCGAGGGCCCCTAACTCGCCCCCTCCGTCCTGAGCTTGTCGAAGGAGTGCCTTCCTCTCTGCAAGCTATCAAAAGAAGGGCAGTCCTTCGACAAGCTCAGGACGGACGGGGGTAGTGACAAGTCGGCCTTGCCATCGGGCCAACCGCAAACTTGCCGCGATCCATTTTCCCGGCTAGGGGCGCCCCGCGCTATTCCCGAATTCAATCATTTGCCCAAAAATCACAAGGACAAGCATCATGGCGGTTACCCGCACCTTTTCGATCATCAAGCCCGACGCCACGCGCCGCAACCTGACCGGCGCGGTCACCAAGTTTCTGGAAGAAGCCGGTCTGCGCGTCGTCGCCTCGAAGCGCATCCACCTGAGCCAGGCCCAGGCCGAAGACTTCTACGGCGTCCATCGCGAACGCCCCTTTTTCGGTGATCTGGTCAGCTTCATGACCAGCGGCCCGGTGGTCGTGCAAGTGCTCGAAGGCGAAGACGCGGTAAAGCGCAACCGCGACATCATGGGTGCTACAAACCCCGCTAATGCCGACGCTGGCACCATCCGCAAGGAACTGGCCGAATCGATCGAGGCCAATTCGGTCCACGGCTCTGACAGCGAAGAAAACGCCGCGACCGAGATCGCGTTCTTCTTCAAGCCGGAAGAGATTGTCGGCTGATTTAAGGTTCAGGGTAAGGTGCGAAGGGTAACGCGTTCGCATCTTACCCAGCATTGTCCTGCTTCTTGCAAACCGGCAATCGCCCTATATCTACTGGCGAGATAAGCATCACGCAGGTTAAGCTGTAGGTGGTGCGCAAGGAGAACCGCGATGCAAGGCATGGGTGAAACGGGCGAGGCCTGCCCGTTTGAATTTAACTTCGATTCCGCGACATTCAAGGTTGGTGATACCGTCAGCTATCGTGTGAACGGCAGCTTGGAGGGTTTCCCTTTCGTCGGCACGCTGGTCGAGGTGCATGATGATTATGTCGTTCTTGCCGGCGATCCGCTGAAGCCTGACGAGCGCTATCGCGGGACGCGGGAGAGCCGGCCGCTGGTCGAATATTCGGAGATTTGATCGAGTTCCTCCCCGGCACGGGGAGGGGGACCAGCGTAGCTGGTGGAGGGGGCCCACCTCTCGATCTGAAGTAAGCTCTGGACGATAGCTGGGACCCCTCCACCACCCTGCGGGCGGTCCCCCTTCCCGTGCCGGGGAGGATAAAAAACGCTTCAAGCAATCAAAACTGATCCGCGGCATCCATCAGCGCCGTCAGTTTGCGCGGGGCCACGCTGCGCCAGCTGCGGGCAAGCCAATCGCCGATGCTCTCCCAGTCGGTATCGCCCAAATCGAGGCGGATCGCGATCCAGCCGTCGCCGAAATAGGCGGGGCGATAATAGCGGCGCTCGTCCTGATCGATCAGCATGGCCTGTTCGTCGGCGCCGCTGATCTTCACCAGCAGCGAGATGCGGCCGTCGCCGTGGTGATTGGTGCTGAGGTAAGCGAATTTCTTCGCGCCCTTGATGCCGAAGCAGGCCATGCCGTGTGATACGGTTTCCTCGGCCTCCGGCTGGCTGAGTGCGCGGGTGCGGACTTGTTGCAGCAGCCACTCGGGATTGCGATCCTGAGACACCAGCGCGGCGAGGCAGCGCGGATAAAGTTGATGCTCGGCGAACAGCACTCGCGCAGCCAGCGTCTCGGCATCGTCGCCCGGCAAAATGGCCACGGGGATTTGGCCCAGCACCGGGCCGTCATCGAGTTCGGGCGTGACCAGATGGACCGAACAGCCGCCATGCGAATCGCCCGCCTCGATCGCGCGCGCATGCGTGTGCAGCCCCTTGTAAAGCGGCAGCAGCGAGGGGTGGATATTGACCATGCGGCCTTCCCAGCCGCGCACGAAGTCCTCGGTGAGGATGCGCATATAGCCGGCCAATGCGACGAAGCCCGCCCCGCTGGCACGGATCGCGGCGTCCATCGCCGTATCGTGATCGGCGCGGGACATGCCTTTGTGCGGCAGGGCGAAAGTGGCGATGTCTTCCTCCGCCGCCAGTGCCAGCCCGGCAGCATCGGGATTGTTGCTGGCGACCAGCACCACTTGGTAAGGGCAATCGGGTGTGCGGCTGGCGTAGAGGATCGCCGCCATATTGGTGCCGCTGCCCGAGATCAGGACAGCGACTTTGGCGCGTTCTCCCCCGATGTCAGCCAAGATGCACTGCTTCCCAGCCGTCCCGCGCGCTCCAGCTTTCGCCGCTGCCACGCACCGTGCAGCCCTTGGCGCCGGTTTCGATGGCGCCGATCACCCAGGCGGTTTCGCCGGCATCGGCCAATTTGCGCAGCACATGCGGGGCTTCATCCGCGCCGACCACCAGCACCATGCCGATCCCGCAATTGAAGGTCCGCGCCATTTCCTCGGGCTCGATCTGACCCTGAGCCTGCAGGAACGCCATCAAGCGCGGCTGCGGCCAGAGATCAGCGTCGATATGGGCATGCAAGCCCTGCGGCAGCACGCGCGGTATGTTCTCCAGCAGGCCACCGCCGGTGATATGCGCCAGCGCGTGAATCGGCGCGGGTTTACCGTCTTGCGGACGAACGAGTGGCAGCAGGCTCTTCACGTAAATCCGGGTAGGCTCGATCAAATGGTCGATCAGCAACCGGTCGGCATCGAACAGGGCAGGGCGGTCGAGCTTCCAGCCCTTGTCGGCGGCGAGGCGCCGCACCAGCGAATAGCCATTGGAATGCACACCGGAACTGGCCAGCCCGATCAACACATCGCCTGCCGCGACCCGCTCGCCGGTCAATTGTTCGCCGCGCTCGACCGCGCCGACGCAGAAGCCGGCGAGATCATAGTCGCCCGCCGCATACATGCCCGGCATTTCGGCGGTTTCGCCGCCGATCAGCGCGCAGCCGGCGATACGGCAGCCCTCGGCGATGCTGGCGACAACCCGCTCGGCGACTCCGGTATCGAGCTTACCGGTGGCAAAGTAATCGAGGAAGAACAGCGGTTCGGCGCCCTGAACGATCAAATCGTTGACGCACATCGCCACGAGATCGATGCCGATGGCATCATGCCGGTCGTGATCGATCGCCAGCTTGACCTTGGTGCCGACACCATCATTGGCGGCGACCAACAGCGGGTCTTTATAGCCGGCGGCGCGGGGATCGAAAAATCCGCCGAAACCGCCGAGTTCGGCATCGGCGCCGGGGCGCGCTGTCGCCCGGGCGAGTGGCGCGATCGCCTTGACCAGCGCATTGCCGGCGGCGATGGAAACGCCCGCCTGAGCATAGCTGTAGGATGCGGGGTTAGGGCGGTTCTCGGGGTCATCTTGCATAATCGCCAAGCGCCTAACGCTTTCGCGCTTGGATTTCCATGTGTGTTTCTGCAAAAGGCGCCGGAATCTTCATGACCCAATCCATTCTCCCCCACCGTATGCCGCGAATTCCCGCCAGCACGCATTTGCGTGTGCTTCTGGCGCGCGTGCTGCTGGGCGTCACGCTGGCGCTGGCCGGCACCATCGCCTTTATCGGCCCGGCCCGGCTGCTGGCTCAGATCGAAGGTGATCGCGGCATCGCGCCGGTGGTCAATACCGGCGATATGGAAGTGGATGGGATCGACGTCGTCACCACCGGCAAATCGGCGCAGGAGGCGCGGCTCGCCGGTTGGCAGGAAGCGTACCGCCAGGGCTGGGCGCGGCTGCACGGCCCGGCGATGGGCGATGGCGAGCTGGAAAGCATGGTTTCGGCGGTGGTGGTCGAGCACGAACAACTCGGCCCACATCGCTATATCGCCCGGCTTGGCGTGGTGTTCGATCGGGCGCGGGCGGGTGCGCTGGTGGCGGCGCAAAGCGGCGGCGTTGCCGCCCGGTCGGCGCCGACGCTGGTGATCCCGGTGCTTTATTCAGGCGGGGTCGGACAAGTCTACGAAGTGCAGGGCTTGTGGCAGCGGACCTGGGCCGAATTCAACACCGGGGCCAGCGCCATCGATTATGTCCGCCCCTCGGGCGCGGGTGGCGATTCGCTGCTGATCACGGCGGGCCAGCCAGGGCAGCGTAGCCGGGTGTGGTGGCGCAATATTCTCGATCAGTTCGGCGCCAGCAACGTCGTCATGCCTATCGCCCGGCTCGAACGACAATGGCCCGGCGGGCCGGTAAAGGGCATTTTTACCGCGCGCTACGGCGCCGATAACACCTGGCTCGACAGCTTCACCCTGACCGCGCCCGATGAAGAAGGGGTGCCGGCAATGTTGCGCGAGGCGCTGCGGCGCTTCGACACCATCTACACCAATGCCTTGCAGCAAGGTGTGCTGGCGCCCGATTCGACATTGTCGGTCGATCATCCTGCCGTCGACCCCGCAGTGGCCGGGCTGATCGCCGAAGGCGAACAGCAGCGCCACTTCGAGGAATTGGAAGTCGAAGCCCAGGCGCGAATCAATGCCGAAGCGCCGCTCGATGCCAATGGCATTGCCATACCGGCCGCCGTGGTTCCCTCGGAAGCCGCCGATCTGGCGGCATCCCAATCGGCGGAGAAGGCTGATCAGGAGAAGCCTGGCAAGGTTGCGGTCTCGGTGCAATTCGCTTCGCCCGATGCCGCGGCTGTCGACGCGGCATTGGCCGGTGTCCGCGGCACGCCGCGCGTGTCGAGCGCCGGGACCACCAGCATCGCCATTGGCGGCACCAGCGTAATGCGGGTGACCTATGGCGGCAGCGCGCAGGAACTGGCGGCGGCGCTACGGGCGCGTGGCTGGGAAGTGTCGGTCGCGGGCAGCGCCCTGCGCATTCACCGCTGAGCTCTGCATGGGACAGATTGCGCTTCCGCTCGGTATCAATCCGGGGTCGCAGCCGCGCCGCATCGTTGTCGGCAACGCCAACGCGGGCGTGGTCGAGGCATTCGCTCGTACCGATAGCTGGCCGTTTCGCACCGCGATCCTGTTTGGTCCGCCGCGCTCGGGCAAATCGCTGCTGGCGCATTGGTTTGTCGAGCAGGGCCACGGCGAAGCGGTAGACGATGCCGATCGCATGGATGAAACCGAGTTGTTTCATCGCTGGAACCGCGCCCAGCAAGCTGGACACGCCCTACTGCTGACCGCAAGCGCAGTGGCGGGCGAGGGCGAGGGCGGGGCAGGTGGCTGGCAGATTGCCTTGCCCGATCTGGCATCACGACTGGGCGCAGCGCTCCGGCTCGATATCGCCGCACCGGACGATGCCATGATGGCCGAGCTGATCGCGGCGCATGCCGAGGCGCGCGGATTGGCGATCGGCGAGGATGGCCCACGCTATCTTGCATTGCGCGCCGAGCGCTCCCATCTCGCGATCGAGCGCCTCGTCGCCACGATCGACCGGTTGAGCCTGGAGCGCAAGCAGGCGCCGGGCCAGGCGATCTGGCGCGAAGCCTTGGAAGTCTTGTCGGGGATCTCTTAGTGCCTGATCCGAAATTCGCGAAAGAGCGAATTTCGGAGTCTGTGCCGTCCCGCTCCCCCGGCCCAACCACCCATTAAAGGTACTCTGCGGGTGGTTGGGCCAGGGGAGCGGGACGGCACAGACTTTCCGAAACGAAGTTTCGGATCAGACACTTGTCGGGCAGTGACCAGCCGCGCTTGCGTTGATCTGCGTGAATCAGGTAGATAGTAGCATGTTTAACCGGCTGATCGCTTATCTGGACTCGATCGTCGCGCGCGATCCGGCGCCGCGCTCGCGGTGGGAAGTGCTGCTTTATCCCGGCTTTTGGGCGGTGGCGCTTCACCGCGTGGCGCATTGGTTGTTCGAAGCGCGCTTGTATTTCCTGGCGCGGCTGATCAATCATCTGTCGCGGTTCCTGACCGCCATCGATATTCACCCCGGCGCCCGGATCGGGCAGCATCTGTTTATCGATCATGGCTTTACCGTGATCGGCGAAACCGCCGATATCGGCAATAATGTCACCATTTATCAATGCGTGACGCTGGGTGGGACCAATCCTGCCAATGGCGTTGGCGGCAAGCGGCATCCGACCTTGAGCGATGATGTGATCGTCGGCTCCGGCGCGCAGATTCTCGGGCCGATCACGGTTGGCCGCCGCGCGCGGGTCGGCGCCAATGCCGTGGTGACCGAGGATGTGCCCGAGGGCGCGACGATGGTGGGGGTCAAGGCACGCTCGACGCTGGTGCGGGTCGAAACCTATCAGAAGGATTTCATGCCTTACGGCACGCCGTGCAAGGAGCCGTGCGATCCGGACAATCCCCGAATCGACGAGTTGGAGCGGGAGATGGCTGAGTTGAAAAGCCAGTTGGCGGCGTTGCGCGCCCCGGCCAATAGCGAAAGCACCGTGATCGCGGCCGCTTCGCGCAAGACCGGCAGGAACTGAGCCGGGTGGCAATGCCAGAGGCGCCGGGATCGCCGCAAGGTGTCGGCGCTTCCGCGGCTACCGGGCACGCCACGATTATCGCTTTCCCCGCTCGCAACGAGCCGCAGATCGGTTTTGACCGGCTCGAATTGACGCGTATTCTCGATCTTTACGGGCGGATGGTCGCGGCCGGTGAATGGCGCGATTACGCGATGAATTTCGGACGCGACGCCGCCAGTTTTTCCGCTTTTCGTCGCGCCGCCGAGCGCCCCCAGGCACGGATCGAAAAGCGCCCGGCGCTGCGCGGCAAACAAGGCATGTGGACGCTGTTCGGTGAGGCCGGCCAAATATTGAAGCGCGGCCATGAACTGGCCGGCGTGTTGTTCCCGCTTGAGCGCAAATTAGTGAAATTGGTGAAAGGCTGAGCGCCCCATCCCTTCCGCAAGGGGATTCAGGCGCTTTATTCAATTCGGGATTGATCCCGGCGGACGGTAACACCCGTCGCATCGCCGGGTGGCTACGGCTGGAGACAGGCATTGCTCGACAAGGCTCAGCTGGCTTGGCGCATCGTCATTGTTGAAGTCTGAAAAGCCGAAGGGCAGTCGTTCGCTGTCCACTTTTTGGCGCGATGCTCTAATTATCGACGCTGTCCAAAAGCTCCACCAGCATCGGACGCAAACGACGGATTTCCTCTCGATGCGTCATGCTGAGCTTTGCCAGCAGCGCTTGGGCCGCAACGGTGAGTTCGAGCCGGGCCTGGCGGCGGTCATGGGGTGATGCCCGCCGGATCAGCATGCCGAGCGCCTCGAGCCGATCGACCAGCCCGCTCGCGCTGTGCGGCTTCAGGATGAGGCGGTCCGCGATATAGCCGATCGTCGCTTGTCCGGCCTCGGCGGCGCGGATGGCCAGCAGCGCCTGATGCTGCTGCGGGGTCAGGCCGAACTCGGCGGCTTTGGCGGCGCTGAAAGCCTGGAATTGGCGCAGCTTGAACCGAAAATTGGCCAGTACCGCATAGTCGGCATCGGTGAACTCGCGCTGTGCCATGCCCCTGCCATATCCCTTCTTGATAAATATCGTACTACGATATAATTGCGCCGCAACTCTGTTCTAGGCGATTTCCATGCACTCGTCCGCTACCACTTCTCCCCTCCGCAAACTCGGCGATCACAGCGCCGATTGGCGAATGCTGATGCTCGCCGGCTCTGCGGTCATCATCGGCTCGGGCGGCGCGGTAGGCGCCTGGGTGCTACTCAAGCTGATCGCCCTGGCCACAAACGCCTTCTGGTTCGGCCGCTTGTCGTCCGCGCCGGCCAATATTGCCGAAAATCACTTGGGGCTGGGCATGGTTCTCGTGCCCGTGGTTGGCAGCTTGATCGTCGGACTGATGGCGCGCTTCGGATCGGAAAAGATCCGCGGCCACGGCATCCCGGAAGCGATCGAAGCGATCCTTTATGGCGAGAGCCGGCTGTCGTGGAAGGTGGCTTTGTTGAAGCCGCTATCCTCGGCCATCTCGATCGGCAGCGGTGGCCCGTTCGGCGCCGAAGGGCCGATCATCATGACCGGCGGGGCGATCGGCTCGCTGTTCGCGCAGCTTTTTCACTTGAGCGCGGCGGAGCGCAAGACGCTGCTGGTCTGCGGCGCGGCGGCCGGGATGACCGGGATATTCGGTACCCCGCTCGCAGCGATCCTGCTGGCGGTGGAAGTGCTGCTGTTCGAATGGAAACCGCGCAGCTTCGTGCCCGTCGTCATCGCCGTCCTGGCAGCGCTGGCCTGGCGGCCGTTGCTGGTGGGGACCGCGCCGCTGTTTCCCTTCGCCGGCATTGTGCCACCGGGCGCCGCACCGTTGCTCCTGGCGCTGGGCATGGGATTAGCGGTCGGGTTGCTGGCGGTCGTTCTATCGGGCCTGCTCTACCGGGTCGAGGACGCATTCCACCTGTTGCCGATCCATTGGATGTGGTGGCCGGCGCTGGGCGCGGTGGTGGTCGGGATTGGCGGCGTGATCCAGCCCCGCGTGCTCGGCGCAGGTTATAACAACATTCAGGCGCTCCTCGACGGTTCGCTCACCTTCCGGGTGATATTGGTGCTGCTGGTCGTGAAAGCGGTGGTGTGGCTGGTGGCGCTCGGTTCGGGCACCTCGGGCGGCGTTCTGGCGCCCTTGCTGATCCTGGGCGGCGCCTTGGGCGGCGTGCTGGGCTATATGCTGCCGGGGGGTAGCGGCCTCTGGGCGATGATCGGCATGGCCGCGATCATGAGCGGCGCCATGCGCGCGCCACTCACTGGAGCGCTGTTCGCGGTCGAACTGACCGGCGATTATGCCGCTTTACCGCTGGCGATGGCAGCCTCCGCGGGGGCTTACGCGCTCAGCGTGCTGTTCATGCGGCGCTCGATCCTAACCGAGAAAATCGCCCGGCGCGGTCGCCATATCCTGCAGGAATACAGTGTCGATCCACTGGACTTCGTCCAGGCCGAGCAAGTCATGACACGCGATCCCGAAACGCTGCCCGGTGACTTGCCGATCGAGCAGGTGATCACGTACTTCGCTAACGGTGCCCAACATCGCAGCTACCCGGTGGTCGATGACGAAGGCCACCTGCTGGGGCTGGTCTCGCGGTCGGATGCCCTGCGCTGGCAAGTCGCTGCACCCCAACCGGGCGCCTCGCTGGCCGAATTGGTGTCCGATGCCGCCCAGCCCTTCGCGCGGCTGCAATCCCCGATCGGCGAGGTCGCCGACATGATGATCGCCTCGGGGGTCGGCCGCATTCCGATCGTCGATTCTGCGAGCCGCCGCGTGGTCGGTATCCTCACCCGGCATGACCTGCTGAAGGGGCGTAGCGAGCGTGTGCGTACCGAGTCGCTTCGCAGCCGATAGCACCGGCTTCAAAGCCATTCGACGCGGTTGCAGCAGGATTTGCGCTGGTGCGCCTCCTTGGCCGTTGACCGACGCACACAAGCTGAGATATACGACACTGTATCGCATAAGTCTGGTGGGAGAACGCCAATGCAGAGCCTGGTCGAGCGCGACTATTTCACCGATTACGAGATTCTCAAGAATCCCTATGGCTTCTTCAACGAGCTGCGGGCGCATGGCCCGGTCTATCAGCCGCCGGGCAAGGACTATTACATCGTCACCGGGTTTGAGGAGGCGCTTCAGGTCCTGCGCAACCACGAAGTCTATTCCGCGGTCATCGCCTTGCAGGGCGCAGGCGCGCCGTTGCCGTTCACCCCGCACGGGTCGGACATCACTGACCAGGTCGAGGCGCATCGCAAGCAATTCGCCGGCGGCGACACCGTCGTCAATCTCGACGACGAGCCTCACACGCGGCTGCGCGCGCTGATCAACACGCTGTTCATCCCATCCCGGCTGAAGGAAAGCGAAGCCTTCATCGAAGACTATTGCGAGGAAATGGTCGGCAAGGCGGTGGCCGCCGGCGAAGTCGAGATGATCGGCGCGATCGCCACGCCCTTCGTGACCATGGTAGTCGCGGACCTGCTCGGCGTGCCGATGCAGGACCGCCAGATTTTCATGGACGCGATCTCCAACGCACCGCCGCCGGGCAGCCTTGACGGCGAGGATCGCATGGAAACGGGGACTCATCCCTTCGCGATCATGGGCGAGTATTTCTATGGTTACATGGCCGATCGTCGCGCCAACCCGCAAAAGGACATTCTGAGCGAATTGGCGCACGCCAAATTTGCCGATGGCAGCTCGCCCGAGGTCTATGATCTGGTGCAGCTTGGCATGTTCATGTTCGGCGCGGGCCAGGACACCAGCGCCAAGCTACTGGGCAATGCGATGAAGTTCCTCGTTGCCGATCCTGCCTTGCAGGCCCGCGTCCGCGCCGATCCCAAGCTGATCCCGGCATTCCTCGAGGAAGTCCTCCGGATCGAAGGCTCGACCAAGCAGACGGCACGGCTCGCGCGCAAGGATACCGAGCTGGGTGGCGTGAAAATTCCTGCCGGGACCAAGCTGCTGGTGGCGCTATCGGCGGCAAATCGCGATCCCGCGCGCTGGAGCGATCCCAACGAACTGATTCTCGACCGGCCCAAGATCAAGGAGCATGTCGGCTTTGGGCGCGGCAAGCATGTCTGCGCGGGCGCCCCGCTGGCGCGTGTCGAGGTTCGGGTGATCATGGAGAAGTTCCTCGCCCACACCGCGAACATCGAACTCGATCCCGCATACCATCCGAACGGCGTGGCGGACTTGTCCTACGAGCCGAGCTTCATCATTCGCGGCTTGACCAAGATGTATTTGAAGCTGACTCCCTCGCCCAGCTTCGCCGATCAGACAGCGCAAGCCGCCACAGTGGCCTGACGCATGACAACTCCCCTCCCGCTTGCGGGAGGGGTCGGGGGTGGGCATCTGGATACACTCAGCCTGTTGGCGAGTGCTCCAGCAGGCGCTCATAAAACCCGCCAAAGCTCAGGTCCGGCGCAACCAAATGAACTTCGAGAATCCAGTGCCGAGGATTCCCCGAGGCGTCGAGATCGCGCATCCGCAGGACGTTGGTCGAGCCCAGCAGGCGCGTCTGCTTGTTGCCGGGGCCGCGCGCATAAGGAAACTCGCCCACCAGATGGCCGGCGATCTTGCCGCCGAAGCGCCATCCCCGCCGTTCGGCTTCGGCATGGGCTGCGGCGTAAAATCCGGCGCCGGTGATGTCCGGTTCGGCCTGAAAACGCGCCACGAGCGCATCGAAAACGATCGGGAGATCGGCGCAAAGCGCATGTTTCCTTGGATCATCGCCGATGACATAGCTGCGCCCGACATCGGCCTCCCACCCGCCGAACACCGGGCCGAGGTCGAGAAACACCATGTCGTCGTCGGCAATCACCCGATCGGACGCATTTTCCCCGGCAACGCATAGTGTATTGATTCCGGCGCGAATCACCCGATCATGCCAGTGATCGGTCACGCCGAAATCGCGTGTCGCGATGGCGTAGATATCGCGCTCGATTTCCAACTCGGTCCGTCCCGCCGCGATCAGACCGGCAGTCTCGATCGCATCGAGCAGATCCAAGGCCTTGCGCTCGGCGGCATGGAGCGCGGCCAGGGTAGGGGTGTGGTTTTCAATCATGCCAGATGTCACTTGTTTGGCTGTGCCGCTGCTGTCTTCCTCAGCCAGCGAAAGCAGCCGGATTAAATCTTCGCGGCCTTCGCCAGCAGCTCCAGCGCATGGGTGGCGTGTTCGGTGCCGCTGCGAATCGGCCTGTCGCCGCTGCGGTCGCTGATGCGATCCCAGGCGGCCGCAAAACCTTCGACACTGCGTTCGCTCTCGGGCAGCAGCGTGCCAGGGTTCATCGTGATCCATGCCGATTGGTAGACCCCGGCGCCGGCGCCGACGATCGCCCCCGTTGGCGCCTCATCGCTGACCAGATAGAGCGCGGCGGGCACAACATTATCGGCGTTGAACGCCTTGTAGGCTTCTTCAGGGAAAATATCCTGAGTCATGCGGGTGCCGGCAGTGGGGGCCAGCGCGTTGACGCGAATGTCGTGCTTGGCGCCTTCCAGGCGCAGCGTCTGGGCGAGGCCGACCACGCCGAGCTTGGCCGCGCCGTAATTCGCTTGCCCGAAATTGCCGCCGAGGCCGGACGATGAGGTGGTCATCAGGATGCGGCCATAATTCGCCTCGCGCATGATGTTCCACACTGCTTTGGTAGCGAATGCCGCGCCCAGCAGGTGAACGCGTAGCACCAGCTCGAAATCTTCGGGGGTCATCTTGGCGAAGCTCTTGTCGCGCAGGATGCCGGCATTGTTGATCAGAATATCGATGCCGCCCCAGGTCTCGCTGGCCTTGGCCGCCATTGCCTCCATCTGGGCGTAATCGGTGACATCGCCGAAATCGGCCATCGCCGTCCCGCCCGCAGCGCGGATTTCCTCGACCACCGCCAAAGCCGCCTCCGAATGGCCGCTGCCGTCGCGCGCGCCGCCGAGGTCGTTGACCACCACCCGCGCGCCGCGCCGGCCCAGTTCGAGCGCGTAAGCCCGGCCGAGCCCGCCACCCGCGCCGGTGACGATGGCGACCTTGCCGGCGAAGGAGATGGTCATGATTGCGCTCCTGATATCGCCAGGCGTTCCAGTGCCGGAACCAGTTCGTCGAAGTGGTCGATCACTGCATCTGCGCCCAATTCGCCCATCGGCTTGTCATTGTAGCCAAAGCTCACCGCGATGCACGGCAGTCCGGCGGCGAGCGCCGCGCCGGTGTCATAACTGGTATCGCCGACGAAAGCCGCGCGGGCGAGCGGCTCGCTGTCGGCGTGGGCAATCATTTCCAGCAGGAGATCGGGCTTGGGCTTACTGTGCCCCGGCCCCAGCGTATCGCCGCCGATGATGGTGAAGAACCGATCGGTGAGGCCAAGGTCAGTCAGCAACTGCCGCGCCAGCGATTCGAGCTTATTCGTCACCACCGCCAGCTTTACGCCGCGCTGGGCCAAGGCGTCGAGCATCGCCTCGCCACCGGGAAACAGTCTGGTGTGGACGGCAATATGCGCTTGGTAATAGCTGATTAGGTCGCGATGCAGGGCATCGACGTCGACGCCTTCACGGCCACCAGTGACCGCCAATGCCTTTTCCAGCATCTGGCGCGCGCCGCCCCCGACCAGTCCGCGGACGATATGGGCAGGAATCGCTGGCCGGTCGATCAGCGACAGCGCGTGATTGACCGAAGCGGCAAGATCCTCATGGCTATCGACCAGGGTGCCGTCGAGGTCGAATCCGACGATGGGGAAGGGAAATATCGGCATTGCCCGCTGCGATGCCGTGCCTCTCTGGAAACGGCAAGCATTTGCTGGCAAGGAGCGCGCATGACCGCCGAAAACACCCCTCCGCTGGCTCCCCTGGCCGTGATTACCCTTGCTGCCGGCAAGGGCACCCGCATGAAAAGCGATCTGCACAAGGTGCTCCACCCGATCGCCGGCAGGCCGATGATCGAGCATCTGATGGCGAGCGCGGCAGAGTTGTCGCCGGCAAGGCAGGTCGTGATCGTGGGGCATGGCCGCGAGCAATTAGAGGACGCATTGTCGGCGCGCGCCACGATCGTCGTTCAGGCGCCGCAGCTGGGAACCGGCCATGCCGTGCTTCAAGCTGAAGGTGAGTTGGCGGATTTTGCCGGCGATGTGCTGATTCTTTATGGCGACGTGCCGTTCGTGCGGCCTGAGACAATGCGGGCGATGATCGAGCGGCTGCATGGAGATGATGCGCCCGCCGTGGTGGTGCTCGGTTTCGAGCCGGCGGATGCGCTGCAATATGGCCGGGTGATCGCGCAGGATGGCCGGATTGCGAAAATGGTCGAACACAAGGATGCCAGCGCCGAGGAGCGCGCTGGCCGCTTGTGCAATTCCGGGCTGATGGCGGTGCGCGCGTCGGAATTGTTCGCGCTGCTGGCGCGCGTCGGCAACGACAATGCCTCGGGCGAATATTATCTCACCGATATCGTTAATATCGCCAATGGTGATGGTCGGATATGTGCGGTGGTGATCACCGACGATCCCGATGAAGTAGCCGGAATCAACAGCCGTGCCGAATTGGCCGAGGCCGAAGCGCGCTGGCAGCAACGCCGCCGCCGCCGCGCCATGGATGAAGGTGCAAGCCTGATCGCGCCGGAAACCGTGTGGTTTTCATGGGATACCGTGGTCGGCCGCGATGTCCTGATCGAACAGAATGTGGTGATGGCGCCCGGTGTGACCATCGCCGATAATGTCACCATTCACGCCTTCTGCCATCTCGAAGGCGCGACTTTGGCCAGTGGCGTGGCGATCGGGCCTTATGCGCGACTGCGGCCCGGCGCGCGGCTC
Source organism: Sphingomonas palustris (assembly GCA_026225215.1). GTDB lineage: Bacteria > Pseudomonadota > Alphaproteobacteria > Sphingomonadales > Sphingomonadaceae > Novosphingobium > Novosphingobium palustris. The sequence goes on from JAMFSI010000036.1 coordinate 31,156, forward strand.
GAGGAAAAAACCAAGATCGGCAATTTTGTCGAGGTCAAGAATGCGGTGATGGGAAAAGGCGCCAAGGCCAATCATTTGTCCTACATCGGCGATGCCGAAGTCGGGGCCGGGGCGAATATCGGCGCCGGCACGATTACCTGCAATTACGATGGCTATTTCAAGCATAAGACGGTGATCGGCGAGCGCGCCTTCATCGGCTCGAACTCGGCCTTGATCGCCCCGGTCAGGATCGGCGCCGATGCGATTGTGGCGGCGGGCAGCGCGGTGTCGCGCGATGTCAGCGATGGCGAATTGCGGATGGTGCGCGCTGAGCAATTGGTGAAGCCGGGCTGGGCCGATCGTTTTCACGATGCGATGAAGAAGAAGAAGGCCGAAAGACAGGTGCCATGATGGATAACACCCTAAACGTAGTCATCGCGAGCGCTCCATTAGTTCACGCGCTGGCGTGGCCGGTGGCTGCGGTGATCATTGTAATCATATTGGGGCCAACTGGAGTCCTTAAGGGAGTGATTGCCGAGTTAGCGAACAATTTTATGAAAATAACAAGTTCAGTAGATAGCTTCAAGAAATCGGTTGAAAATTTTAATCAAACGCAATTGGCCTTTGAAGAAGCTCACGACACACTCACTGCTCTTGAGGGTCGCATAGCCGGTTTGTCAACCGATATGAAATCGTTGACCGAAGCATTCAACTCTATTGATCAGACAAACTTTCGTGCGTCGATTAATAATGAAATACAAAATAACGACGGAAATCTAAAAATAGATGAATCTGATATCCCTCTTTCTGAAGAAGTAATGTGGGCAAATATGATTGAAAAATGGAAAGAACTTTATGACCATCTGAAAAATGCAGTGGGCGTCGAAAATTTTGATGGCCGATCAGCTGGCGCAATGGCATGGATGTTGGCAGACCGTAGGAGATCATCTTCGATAAAACGTTCAATTTCTAAAGACGATGCTGCACGTATTGAACATTTATACTCAAATTATAAGCGATTTCTTCGCTGGTCTGGGTCACTTAAGGAGTGGCTAACTTCAGACGTCTATAGAAATTTTGTGATGGAAGCAGACAAAGCTCTGCTGGCATTTGCATGATGCGTTAAGCATCAGTTCGAATCGCTTCAGCCTAGAGCAAGCTAGCTCGTTATAACCCGCTCAGCGTGTTTCAAACCAGATAGCATTGTCGTTCGAGAATTGTAGGAGTCTGAACCGCATGTGCGGAATCATTGGCATCGTCGGCAAGGAACCAGTCGCGGACCGGCTGGTCGATGGCCTGCGCCGGATGGAATATCGCGGCTACGACAGCGCCGGGGTTTGCACCGTCGATCATGGCGAACTGATCCGCCGCCGGGCGCCGGGCAAGCTGGTCAATCTGGTGCGGGAACTGGCGCAACATCCCGCGCCGGGGCTGGTCGGCATCGCCCATACGCGCTGGGCGACGCATGGCGCACCCACCGCCAATAA
>JAMFSI010000037.1 GCA_026225215.1 Sphingomonas palustris
CCGGTGCGGGACTGCTCGAACTGCTGCGCCTGTTCCGGGACAACCCCGCCGCGGCCGATCACTATGCGGCGGCCTGCCTGGAGCGGGCCAGCGAGGTCGAGCCCACGCTGAAAGCCTTCGAAGTTCTCCCCTCCGATACCACGCGGCGGCCGGGGCCGTGGTCCGGCATTCCCGTCGGGATCAAGGATATCATCGCGACCTCTGATATGCCGACCACCAACGGCTCGCCGATCTACCGGGATCACGTGCCGAGCTCGGATGCCTGGGTGGTCGAGCGCCTGCGCAATCTCGGCGCCACGATCTTCGGCAAAACCGTCTCGACCGAATTCGCCTGGCGGCAGCCGGGGCCGACCGTCAATCCGTGGAACTCCAAGCATACGCCGGGCGGATCATCGTCGGGATCGGCGGCGGCGGTCGCGGCCGGGCTGGTTCCGCTGGCGCTGGGCAGCCAGACGCTGGGCTCGGTGGTGCGGCCCGCCGCATTCAACGGCGTGGTCGGCTTCAAGCCGAGTTTCGGCGCGATCCCGCGGCTCGGCGTGCATCATCTGAGCCCATCGCTCGATCATATCGGTTTCTTTGCGCGGCGGGTCGATGACGTGGCGTTCGCGCTGTCGCAGCTTGCAGGCTCAAGCGACCGCGATCGCCACGGCTGGCCGCTGCCGAACTTCCAGGTCGATATCGATCAAGGCGTGTCGCCGCTCGACGCGCCACGGCTCGCGATTGCCCGCTTCGCGAAATGGACGAAGGCGGAAGGCGAACAGCAGCAAGTATTCGATGCCGCCATCGCCACGCTCCGCGATGCGGGCGCGGTCATCGCGGAGATTGAACTCGCCGAACTCGATCGCACGAACTGGAGCGCGATCAACACCATTCTCACCAGCGAGGGCGCTGTGATCTTCGCCGAGCTGGTGGCACGCTATCCCGATCGCAGCAGCGACCATCTGAAGTCGCTGGTCGCAACCGGAACAGCGCATTCCGCGACCGATTATCTCGCAGCAAAAGCGTTGCAGGACAAATTGCGCGATGCGTTCACCATTGAGATGTCAGGCTACGACGCGGTGCTGACGCTGCCGGCGTTCGGCGAGGCGCCGAAGGGGCTGAGCTATACCGGCGACGCCGAATATTGCGCGCCATGGACCCTGCTCGGCGTGCCCGCTTTGTCGCTGCCGGCAGGTTTCGGCAAGAATGGTCTGCCCTTGGGTATCCAGATCGTCGGACCGTATCGGGAAGATTACCGCACGCTGCGCGTCGCCAAATGGGTCGAAAGCGCGCTGGGCTTCGCGCCGGGTATTGCGAAAGTCCAGTAGGACATCGTTCTCGCGGTCATCGCCGCAAGACGAGAAAATTGCCGATCAGAATGGCCAGCGCACCGATGGCAATCCGGCCATCGAGATGCAGGTTTTCGAACAGCGCGGACAGCACCAAGGCGATCAGCGGCACCATCGCCAGCGTATAGGCGGCGCGGCCGGGTCCGAGCCGCCGCACCAGTTCGAAATACATCATGAAGGTCACGCAGGACGCTGCAATCGCCAGATAAAGCAGGCTGCCAAGATAGCGTGGCGACAGCTCGACCACGAAGGGCTGCCGTTCGGCGATGGCCCAGCAGCCACTTACGACCGCGCCAATCAGCGCGCCCCAACCGAGCACCGCAACGGTGGGCAACCCCGCCTGCTGATTGCGGGCGCCGGCCACCGTGCCGCTGCCGGTCGCGATTGCGGCGACCAGCGCCCAGGCGAAGCCCGCCCCGCTCTCGCTGCCGAGCGTGGCGAGTCCTGATCCTATCGTTGGCCCGAAGATGATGCCGATGCCACCGATGCCACACAGCGCGCCCCACAACATCGACGGCGCCAGCGCCGAGCCGAGCATGACGCGTCCGATCAACGCGGCAAATAGCGCCGAGGTGGAGAGCACAAGCGCGGCAAGGCCGCTCGGAATCCGCCGCGCCGCTTCGTAGAAGGAGATAAACGCGAGCGCAAAGAACAGCGCGCCCTGCAACACGACATACAGGCGATCGCGGCGGGGGATCGCGAGCGGCACATTGCGAACCCGGCCATAGATCAGCAACAGCAGGCCGGCCAGCGCCATCCGGAGTGCCACCGACCACGGCGCCGGCGTCACGCCCGCCTGCAATGCAGTTGCCAAAGCACCGCCACCCCACAACAACGCCGTCATGGCGAACAGCGCCACCGTCATGATGTGGCGCGTTCCAGCAGCGAGCGCCACCCGCCCTGCTCGATGCGGGCGCTTTCGCCCTCGAGTTTGTCGACCGCAGCATCGATGCGGCTGCGCTCGTCGCCTGACAGGCTCGCCAGCAGTCTCGCTTCGATCGCGCGGCCCAATGTCGCGATTTCACCGAAGGCCTGCTGCCCCTTTGGTGTGATCGTGACGGAGGCAAAGCGCCGGTCGGCCTTGGCGGTGGTCCGCCGGGCGAACCCGAGTTCGACGAGTTGGCCGATGCCGCGGCTGACCGCGAACGGATCGAGCGCGCAGGCCCGGCCGATCTCCGAGGCGCTGGCGCCGGTGCGCTCGGCGATGGTGGCAAGGATCCGCCAGCCGGCCTGGCTGAGGCCGAACCGCTCGCCGTAGAAGATCTCCAGCGGTCGTGCGATCTGGGCCGCGACAATGAACAGGCGATAGGGCAGCCACGCGCTGAGCTTGAGCGGTGGCGCGGCGGGCTGTGCGGCGGTCGACAATGGCATCAGATATTCTCATAATGCTTGCGTTATGCAAGTATATGACAAACTGATACGCTTGGCTAGAGCTGACCTGCGCTGATGACGTGGTGGACCCGGATCGACTCAATTTATGTCATTCCGGGGCGCGCTCTTGCGCGAGCCCGGAATCCATAACCCCTGTATTGGAGTTCGTCACTGAACGTTGTCACGGGGGTTATGGATTCCGGGCCCACGCCAAGAGGCGTGTCCCGGAATGACGACCAAATGCAACTTTGACCGGCTACTCCGACAGCTACGCCGCCTTCTTGCCTTCCAGATCGGCCTTCCACTGCCCGAGCGCGGCGAGCGAATTCATGCGGGCGCGATGGCTGAACGCCTGTTGTCCGGCGGGGACGTTCTCGGGCTTGCCGGCCCAGGCGTGTTGCGGGGCTGCCTGCAGCGCACGGCCGTAGGAGAAGGTCAGCTTCCACGGCAGGCCACCGATCCTGTTCATGGCGTCGAGATGCGCGGTGGCCTCCTCGTCGGATTGACCGCCGGACAGGAACGCGATGCCCGGCACCGCCGCCGGCACGCAATGCTTGAGTAGCTTGATGGTCTTCTCGGCGACTTCCTCAGCCGGGGCCTGCCTCGGGTTCTTCTTGCCGGAGACCACCATATTCGGTTTGAGGATCATGCCTTCGAGCGCGACGCGCTGGATCCGCAATTCCTGGAACACCTTGTTGAGCACGCGCTGGGTGACGTCATAACAGCGGTCGATATCGTGATCGCCGTCCATCAGCACTTCCGGCTCGACGATCGGTACGATCTGCGCCTCCTGGCACAGCGCCGCATAGCGCGCCAGCGCATGCGCGTTGACGGAGATCGCGGTCATGCTCGGAATGTCCTTGGCGATGTCGATCACCGCGCGCCATTTCGCAAAGCGCGCGCCCTGCTTGTAGTAGGCCGCGAGCCGCGCCGCGAGCTTGTCGAGGCCGACGGTGACAAGTTCGCCAGGGCAAGCCGGCAGATCCTGCGTGCCCTCGTCGACCTTGATGCCGGGGATCGCGCCGGCCTGCTCGATCAGCTTGACCAGCGGCGTGCCGTCCTTGGCTTTTTGCCAGATCGTCTCGTCATAGAGGATGACGCCGGAGATGCATTTCGACATCGCGTCCTTGGAACGGAACAGCATCTCGCGATAATCGCGCCTGGTGTCTTCGGTGGATTCGACCTTGATCGCGTCAAACCGCTTCTTGATGGTGCCGCCGGATTCATCGGCCGCGAGAAGTCCCTTGCCCGGCGCCACCATGGCCTGGGCCACCTTGTTGAGATCGGAAAGGTTCATCGCTGTCTCCCGCGGGCTGTGAATTTTCTGAATTGAGAACGATCTGGGCGGTAAATCGTTGCAGCCGGCAGCATAGGCAAAGCCGGCCGGCCGCTCAAGCTCGGCCAAGACTATGCGAAAATGACCATGCGAATACGGCTGTCCGAACATGGCCATGCGAATATGGCCATGCGAATATGGCGCTCGATAAACCCGCTTCGACCGTGTATTTCTGGCGCATCGGCCACAACGGCCGATGCCGCCCCTCAAGCGGTCAAAAACAGTCCAGGGAAGTCTGACGATGCCCGCTTTTGCCTTGCGCGCGCTTTCGCTCGCGTGCCTCACCG
>JAMFSI010000038.1 GCA_026225215.1 Sphingomonas palustris
GCTCAATCCGGCGCATCTGCGCCTCGCTCAGCAAAAACGGAACATCCATCGACAACACCTCCTCGGTGCCGCCATTGAATCAACCGTTCGCGCTCCGCGCAAGCAATTTAATAGGTCCTGAGCCTAGGCTTATCCTATACTTCCAGTTTTCTCATTTTCGGATAGGTGGGCCCCCTCCACCAGCTACGCTGGTCCCCCTCCCCGTGCCGGGGAGGAGTTATGCCGTCTGCACATCCATCTGCAGATAGGTCAGCACCTGGTGCTTGATCCGCCATTTGCCATCGGCGCCTTTGACGTAGCGCTCATGGTAATGGCCAAAGCCGGTGTGGCCGAGGTGTCCGCCCAGCTGCCGTTCGGGGCCCATGCGCACGCGGTCCTGCATCGCCCAGATGACGTCGGCTCCATCCGCGTCGAACACCATCTCGGGATTATGGACATGATGCGAAGTCTTGGCGGTTTCGATGCAGCTGCGCACATAAGCCACCGCCGCCTCGCGCCCGCTGGTCACCTGGCCGCCGCATTGGCTGCCGTCCATCACCATATCCTCGGTGAAGACATCGGCCCAGCTGACCCAGTCCTTGGTATCCATATAGCGGCAATAGCGGGCCTTGGTTTCGCAAATGGCGGCCCAGTCGGCGAAATTGGCGGTCATGGCAGTCTCTCCCGGTTATTTTGCCGGCATCTTGCCGCAATCGCGGAACCCCGCAAGCCCAGGATTCCACTCGCGGGCGGAAGGGAACAAAACCATATCGCCGCCGTTAGACTGGCAGGAGTGGAAGGAGAGCAACTATGGGTATCATCATATGGCTGATCGTCGGCGGGGTCGTCGGTTGGCTGGCTGGTTTGATCATGGGCGATAGCCTCGGCATCATCGGCAATATCGTCGTCGGCATCGTCGGTGCCTTCATCGGTGGGCTGATATTTGCGCGCGGCGACATAAACACCGCTGGGCTGACGGTTTCGACCTTTGCCGTATCGATTCTCGGCGCGGTGATCCTGCTGGCGGTGGTCAATCTGGTGCGACGAGGTACGCTCCGATAAACGCTGCCTCACGGCTTGCCTTAACCTAATAGGCGACCTATCCGCTGGGGCTTGAACCCGGCGGATTAGGCCAGCGGATTAGGATTGCGAGCCGATGCAGCGTTTTGAAGGCACCCAGGATTACGTCGCTACCGACGATCTTAAAGTTGCGGTGAATGCGGCGGTGCTGTTGCGGCGGCCGTTGTTAGTCAAGGGCGAGCCGGGCACCGGCAAGACCGTGCTCGCGCATGAGATCGCCAAGACGGTGGGTGCGCCGCTGGTCGAGTGGAATGTTAAATCGACCACCAAGGCTCAGCAGGGCCTATATGAGTATGACGCGGTGGCGCGGCTGCGCGATGGCCAGCTGGGCGACGAGCGCGTTCACGACATCAGCAACTATATCCGCAAAGGCAAGCTGTGGGAGGCTTTCACTAGCCCGCAATTGCCGGTGCTGCTGATCGACGAGATCGACAAGGCCGATATCGAATTCCCCAACGATCTGTTGCAGGAACTCGATCGCATGAGCTTCGACGTCTACGAGACCGGTGAGCGGATTACCGCCGCCGAACGCCCGATCGTGGTGATCACCTCGAACAATGAAAAAGACCTGCCCGACGCCTTCCTGCGCCGCTGCTTTTTCCATTACATCAAGTTTCCCGAGCGCGAGACGATGCAGGCGATCATCGATGTGCATTTTCCTGGCATCCAGAAGGTTCTGGTGACCAAGGCGATGGAAGTATTCTACGAAGTGCGCGATGTGCCGGGGCTGAAGAAGAAGCCCTCGACCAGCGAATTGCTCGATTGGCTGAAGCTGCTGCTCAACGAGGATATGCCGCTGGAGGTGCTGCAGGATCGCGATCCGTCCAAAGCAATCCCGCCATTGCATGGCGCGCTGCTGAAGAATGAGCAGGATATCATGCTGTTCGAAAAGCTGGCGTTCATGGCGCGGCGGCAAGGCAGCTAGGACAGGCGGATATGGCTCACACCGGGAGCTGCTTATGCGGACGGGTGCATTACACCATCGCCAGTGAGCCGCTGGGCGCGCGGATGTGCTGGTGCCGGGTTTGCCAAAAGCTCGCCAGCGGTTCGGCGACCGTAAATGTGCTGTTTCCAGACGAAAGTGTACAATTTTCGGGCGAAATCAGCGCGATGGAAAAGATCGCCGATAGCGGCAATCGCGTCGAGCGCGGCTTTTGCCCGAAATGCGGCTCGCAGATTTACAGTCGCACGATCGAGCCCACGGGCCACCCCCTCCGTATTCGCGCGGGGACGCTCGACGATCCTGAACTGATGGCGCCGCAGGCGGTGATCTGGACCGCCAGCGCGCCGAGTTGGGCGCGCTTCGATCCCGATCTGCCGCAATATCCGGCGGCTCCTCCCGCCGCGAATCCGCAGTCATGACCGCGCCTTACACGGCGCGTTGTGCCTGTGGATCGGTGAGCGCGACGATCCGGGGTGAACCCTTGGCTATCCGCTTGTGCTGGTGCCGGCAATGCCAGCAGATCGCGGCGGGCGGACCGACCACGAATGCCGTGTTTCAGGTAGCCGATATCGACCTTGTCGGCAGGCTTTCCACGCATAGTTTTCCAGCGGCCTCGGGTAACACGCTGACGCAACACTTTTGCCCATCGTGCGGCGCGCCGGTCTACGGTCAATCCTCGGCGCGTATGCATCTCGCCTCGATCCGGCTGGGCTTTCTCGATGTCGGGCACGGGCTGAAGCCCGATACCAGCATCTGGACCGAGGAAGCGCCGGATTGGGCGGTGATCGATCCGGCTCTCGCTCGCTTTGACCGGCAAGCTCCGCCGCCGGTAAGGCAGGACTAAGCGCCATGTTTTTCAATTTCCTCGATGAGTTGCGCGCCGCAGGCATCCAGGCCTCGCTGAAGGAGCATCTGGTGCTGCTCGAAGCGCTGGATCGCAATGTCATCGAGAGCACGCCCGAGGCTTTCTATTACCTCAGCCGCGCCACTTTCGTGAAGGACGAAGGCCTGCTCGACCGCTTCGATCAGGTGTTCGCCAAGGTCTTCAAGGGGGTGATGACCGATTACGGCCAGCAGCCGGTCGAAATCCCGGAAGATTGGCTGAAAGCCATTGCCGAGCGCTTTTTTTCCGAAGAGGAAATGGAAAAGATCAAGTCGCTAGGCAGCTGGGACGAGATCATGGAGACGCTGAAAAAGCGCCTCGAAGAGCAGGAAAAACGCCATAACGGCGGCAATAAATGGATCGGCGCTAACGGCACCAGCCCGTTCGGCAATTCGGGCTACAATCCCGAAGGCATCCGCATCGGCGGCGAAAGCCGGCATGGCCGCGCGATCAAGGTTTGGGAAAAGCGCGAATTCGCCAATCTCGACAACACCAAGGAATTGGGCACGCGCAATATCAAGGTGGCGCTACGTCGCCTGCGCCGCTTTGCCCGCGAGGGCGCTGCCGAGGAGCTGGACCTCGACGCGACCATTCGCGGCACCGCCAAACAGGGCTGGCTCGATATCCGCATGCGACCCGAGCGGCATAATGCGATCAAGGTGCTGCTGTTTCTGGATGTCGGCGGCTCGATGGACCCGCATATCAAGCTGGTCGAGGAATTGTTCAGCGCCGCCACCGCCGAGTTCAAGAATCTGGAATTCTTCTATTTCCACAATTGCCTCTACGAAGGCGTGTGGAAGGATAATCGCCGGCGCTACGCGGAACGCACCCCGACCTGGGATATCCTCCATAAATACAGCCATGATTATAAAGTGGTGTTCGTCGGCGATGCGGCGATGAGCCCTTATGAGGTCAGCCACCCCGGCGGCTCGGTCGAGCATTTCAACGAGGAGGCCGGGGCGGTCTGGTTGCAGCGAGCGACCACGACCTATCCCGCCACGGTCTGGATCAATCCCACGCCTGAGCGGCAATGGGAATTTTCCGCCTCGACCACGCTGATCCGCGAGGCGATGGGTGGCTCGATGTATCCGCTGACCCTGGGCGGGTTGGAAAGCGCGATGCGTGAGTTGACCCGCAAGAAGCATTGATGCCGCAGAGCACCTGGTTCGCGCATTTCTTGACTTTATCGCTGTAAGTCAGTTTGATCCGGCGATACGCCCATTCGATCTGGTCTTGGAGCGCTCATGACATTTGCCTCTGGCCAGCAACTGACCCCACCGCAGCGACGCCGAGCCGTCATCGCCGTGACCATCGGCAACGGTCTCGAATTCTATGACTTCGTTACCTTTGCCTATTTCGCCATCCAGATCGGCCATACCTTCTTTCCGTCAGTCAATGCCTACCTCAGCCTGATGGGCTCGCTCGCGACCTTCGGCGCCGGTTTCATTACCCGGCCGATCGGCGCGCATGTGCTGGGCGGTTATGCCGACCGCGCGGGCCGCAAGCCGGCGATGCTGATCAGCATGACCATGATGGGCTGCGGCATCCTGCTGCTGGCTCTGACGCCGGGTTACGTCAGGATCGGCATCGCCGCCCCGCTGATCGCGCTGACCGCCCGGTTGATTCAGGGCTTTGCCCTTGGCGGAGAAATCGGCTCGGCCACCGCCTATATGCTCGAGTCAGCAGCGGAAGAGCGACGAGGCATGACGATCAGTCTGCAGTCGATCAGCCAGTCGATTGCCGCGACGATCGGCGCCTTCGTCGGGCTGGGGCTCAGCCTGATGCTGACCAAACTGCAGCTCGATCAATTCGGCTGGCGGATCGCGCTGATACTCGGCGCCGCGATCGTGCCTTTCGCGCTTCTGATACGCAGCGGTCTGCCCGAAACCCATGACGCCGACGCCGCGCAGCTGACGGAGACCGTGCCTTTTCACAGCTATCGCCGAGTGATCGGCCTGGGCTTCCTGATTATCGCGACCGGCACCATCGCCACCTATATTTTCCATTACATGGCCACTTATGGGCAAAACTCGATCCATCTTTCCAGCAGCGTCGCGTTTGCCGGGCAAACCGCCAATAACACCATCGGCATCGGTGCCGCTCTGCTCGGCGGCTGGCTGAGCGACCGGATCGGGCGCCGCTGGGTAATGGTCGTGCCGCAGCTTGGGTTCCTGCTGGCGATTGTTCCCTGCTTCGTCTGGCTAACCACGGCCCGCAGCGCCACGGCCTTTATCGGCGCCAATCTTATCCTGTCGCTGACATCGAGCGTACCTTATGGCGCCGCTTATGCCGCGATCACCGAGAGCCTGCCGAGTGTCGTTCGGGCTCGCGCCTTTGCGCTGGTCTATTCGATACCGGTGGCGCTGTTCGGTGGCACCACCCAGCTGGTGGTGACCTGGTTGCTGCATGTGACGGGCGATCCGATGAGCATCGCCTGGTATCTGACGGTGGTGACGGGGATCGGCGCGGTGGCCATGGTCGCGATGAAGGAAAGCGCGCCGGTCAAACTGCGCCTCAAAGAGGTCGCCTGTCAGTTATAACGCAGCACCGGTGCGCAGTGCTCTAGCCAACGCAGCTCGTCCGGTGCGGCCAAAGCATCCAGATCGCCCGGTTCCCCGCCGGTATCATCGACCCATTCGCGCAAACCGGGGCCGCCGTTGATCACGTCGATGGCAAGGCGATGGGTTTCATACTCATAGGCGAAATCGCGCCATAGCGGGTAATCGGGATAAAGGCGCCGGATCGCCTTGAACGCCAGTGCCTGCAAACGCCACGGACGGAAGCTGTGATGATCGTAGGCCGGGCCTTCGGCGTGGATCATCAATGCGTTGCACAGTTGATGTGCGTGCTTGTGGAACGTCGGCTCGAACCAGCATTCACGGATCGCGCAGCCCTCCAGCCAATGCGGCGCCAGCGCAGCCATTTCGGCCAGCACCGCGCGCGCGTCGACATCGGGCGCGCCGAACAGCACTTCGAGCGGGCGGGTGGTGCCGCGCCCTTCGGATAGCGTCGTCCCCTCCAGCATCACCGTGCCGGCGTAGCAGCGCGCCATGTTGAGATTGGCGGCATTGGGGCTGGGATTGATCCAGATACGATCCTGCGGCCAGCCATGGCCGGCGCCATCGAGTTGCCATCCGCTCATCGGGATCACGCGATAATCGACGTCGAGCCCGAAATGGCGGATGAACCAATGGCCCATCTCACCGAGCGTCAACCCGTGACGCATCGGCATCGGCCCGGCGCCGACGAAGCTTTCCTGGCCGGGCCTCAGCAATGTACCCTCCACCGGACGCCCGGCGGGATTTGGCCGGTCGAGCACCCAAACGCTTTTGCCCGAGGCGGCAGCGGCTTCGAGCAGATAGAGCAGCGTGGTGACGAAGGTATAGATGCGGCAGCCGAGATCCTGGAGGTCGAACAGGAAGACATCGGCGGTGTCCATCATCACCGGGCTTGGCCGCCGCACTTCGCCATAGAGGCTGAACACCGGGATGCGATATTGCGGGTCCAACTCGTCAGCCGTCTCCACCATATTGTCCTGCTTGTCACCCTTCAGCCCATGCTGCGGGCCGAACGCGGCGGTGAGCGTGATTCCTGGGCAAGTCGCCAGCGCATCGAGCGAATGCACCAGCGTGCTGGTGACCGAAGCGGGGTGCGCGACCAGGGCTACGCGCCTGCCATGCAGCGGCTTGCGCAGTTCAGGCTCTTCGAGCAGGCGATCGATACCGAATTTCATGCCGACAGCGGTGCCGGAACTGTCAACGCGAGGCAAGCGGGATGGTGAAAATCGGGCTTGCCGGGGGCGTGTGCGAGGGACCAGTAGGACATTATCCCGCCCTCTTCCTCGATCACCGCCGTCAGGCCGGCGCGCCAAGGTAGCGGTGGCAATCCAGCCATGGGAACGGCTGCATCGAAGATCAGCGTGTCGCCGCCGACCCGTGCCGTGCATACCGGCTCGCGCGGCATGGGGCGTTCGGTCATGTCTTCGCGATAGCTGTCGAAATCATACGCGGCCCAGCCTTCGCTGGGGGACAGGTTCAGCTCGATATAAGCTTGGCTGTTCGTCAATTGCAGGAACATCTCGAAACAGGTCTGGCGCCAGAGGCCGTCGGCGCGGCGCTTGCCGGCTAATGCGGGGAGTACGATCTGCGAGGCCCCGGAAATCGTCCAGCGCAGCGTCAGCCAGTGCTCGGTGATCGCGGTGATCCGCGCGCGGATTGCGGTAACAGCCAGCGGCGGTTTGTCGGGATGAGGCGCAAGCAAGGACAGCCCTTCGACAAGCTCAGGGTAGACGGGTTTGGGAGCAGGCATATCCTCTCCCGTCTTCCCTGAGCTTGTCGAAGGGCTGCTTTTCTTCCTGGCCAGCTGCGAGATTCTTTCCCAATCCTCCCGGATCAAAGCCAGCTTCTTGGCACGTGACCAACCCTTGATCTGTTTTTCCGAAGCCTTGGCCTCGTCGCGAGTCGAAAACTCTTGCGACCAAACCAGCGTTATCGGGCGATGATCACTCGTAAATCCTGCAATCTCGCCATGTTCGTGCTGTGCAATCCGCCGGGCCAGATCATCCGTGTGCCCGACGTAGAGATAGCCACCCCGGCATTGCAGCATATAGGCCCAGAAGTGCATCACCCGAAGCTAGAAGAACGACGGTCCTTCGACAAGCTCGGGACGGACGGGTTTATATACCCTGCAGCACATGCTAGGCGCGCGCTTCCATTTCAGAAGACGGCCATGACGTACCAATCCACCCTGCTTCGCCTGCTCGATGAGCGTGGCCATATCTATCAACTGACCGACGCCGACGGCTTGGACGCGCTTGCCGCGAAAGAACCAATCACCGCCTATATCGGATTCGATTGCACGGGGCCATGCCTTCACGTCGGCAGTCTGGTGCAGATCATGACGCTGCGGCGCTTGCAGCAGACCGGGCACAAACCCATTGTGATCATGGGCGGCGGCACGACCAAGATCGGCGATCCTTCCGACAAGACCGATGCCCGGCCGATGCTGGACAATGACACGATCGAGGCGAACAAGCGTTCGATCTTGCGCATTTTCGAACGCTTCCTGACCTTTGGCGACGGGCCGACCGATGCGACCATGGTCGACAATGCCGATTGGCTCGACAAATTGATGTACGTCCCGTTCCTGCGCGACGTCGGCCGGCACTTCTCGATCAACCGCATGTTGACGCTCGAATCGGTCAAACAGCGGCTCGACCGCGAGCAGTCGCTGTCGTTCCTCGAATTCAATTACATGATCCTGCAGGCCTATGATTTCGTCGAGCTGAATCGGCGCTATGGTTGCCGCCTGCAATTCGGCGGGTCCGAGCAGTGGTCCAATATCATTGCGGGCATCGATGTCGCTAGGCGCATGGATGGAGCGGAACTGTTCGGTGTGACCAGTCCGCTGGTGACGACCGCCGATGGCGCCAAGATGGGCAAGACGGTCAACGGCGCGGTCTGGCTTCACGAGGATTTCCTCCCCGCATATGATTTCTGGCAATTCTGGCGCAATTGCGATGATCGCGACGCGGGCCGTTTCCTGCGTCTGTTCACCGATCTGCCGCTGGGCGACATCGAACGCCTCGAATCGCTGTCCGGCCAGGAAATAAACGCCGCCAAGATCACGCTGGCCAATGAGGTCACCAAGCTGTGCCGAGGCGCAGAAGCGGCGGCAGCGGCCGAGGCTACGGCATCGGCAACCTTTGCCGCCGGCGGTGTCGGCGCGGACCTGCCGGTGCTGGCACTGCCATCGAATGGACTGACGATTGTCGATGCGCTGATCGGTATTGGATTTGCGGCGAGCCGGGGCGATGCCAAGCGTTTGATTGCCGGCGGCGGAGCCCGAGTGAACGGCGAAGCCATTACCGACGAGGCTTATCATATTCCGCCAAGCGCCCAAGAACTCAGGATTTCTGCCGGCAAAAAGCGGCATGGGGTGCTGCGTCCGGCGTGATCTTGCCGGCAAATCCGGCAAAATCTTGCCGGAGTTTACCGAAAATTCGCCTATTCCCGGCATGATGTCCTTCACGGTTCAATCGGAAGGACGGATTTATGGCAGGTGGCGCTCAGCTCTCGGTACCGGAATTGCGCCGGTCGAGCCGGCATCCGGTCGATGGTCATTTCCTCGCCGAGCACCGCCGGCTTGGCGATATCCGACTGCATGTCGTGAACATCTCGGCGCATGGCTTCATGACCGCCGGGGAAACCGGCCTCACCCGCGGCGAACGCGTGGTGATTCGCCTGCCGCACATCGGCCGCATCGAAGCCCATCTTATCTGGACTTTGGATAGCCGCACCGGTTTTCAATTCGAACGCATCATCCGCATCGATGACTTCATGGCGATGGTCGAGGCGCTCCAGCCTAATCAACGCCTGCGCCGCGAGCGTTAAGTCTAACCAAGACATGCGTTAATTCTTGGCTGATACATTCTGCGCCTTGGCAAGGCGCAGAGGGCCTGCCATCGCGCAGCCGTGAACGAACCCACTTCCCCCCTCCACATCGACGATTATCGCCGCTTCTGGCTGACCCGGTTCTGCACCGTCATGGCCACTTCGGGCATGGTCGTGGTGCTGGGCTACCAGCTCTACGATGTCTCGCGCGCGGATTACGGCATGAGCATCGCCCAGGCCTCGTTCGAACTGGGGTTGATGGGGCTGGCGCAATTTTCGCCCTTTCTATTGCTGACACCCGTTGCCGGGATCGTGGCTGACCGAATCGACCGCCGGCTCATTTCCGCCTGCTCATTGGCCGCCGATCTGGTGATTGCGGTGATACTGGCACTCACCACCGCCGCGCATGCGCTCAGCCTGCCGTTGCTATTCGCGATGGGCGCGGCGCATGGCGTCGCACGCGTGTTCATGATGCCGGCGATGAGTTCGATCGCGCCCAACATCGTGCCGCCGGCGATCTTGCCCAAGGCGATTGCCTACAATTCGATGGCGATGCAGGCTGGCTCGATTTTCGGCCCGGCGCTGGGTGGCCTGGTGTTCGCGATCTATGCGCCGCTGACCTATTGGACCTCGGCGGCTTTGCTGGGGGCGGGATTGATCGCGATCCTCTCGATCAGCCCGGTGCCGCCGCCGCGTGCCAATCACAATATCCATCCGCTGCGGCAAATGGCCGAGGGCCTGCACTATGTTCTTGAGCAGCGGTTCCTGCTCGGCTGCGTTACCATGGACCTGTTTGCGGTTCTGCTGGGCGGAGCGACCGCGCTGCTGCCGGTTTATGCGCGCGATCTGCTGTATGTCGGCGGTGCGCCGGTTGGCCCGCATGGCTTGGGGCTGATGCGCGCGGCGCCGGCGCTGGGCTCCGCGCTGATGGCCTTTGCGCTGACGCGCTGGCCGCTGGCGCATAATGTCGGTGCCAAGATGCTGTGGGCCGTCGCCGCTTACGGCGTGGCAACGCTCGGTTTCGGTTTGTCGCGGACTTTCGCGCTATCGCTGCTGCTGCTGGCGGCGATGGGCGCCGCCGACATGATCTCGGTCTATGTCCGCACCAGCCTGGTCCAGCTCAGCACGCCGGACGACAAGCGTGGCCGGGTTTCGGCCATATCGGGGCTGGCGATTTCAGCATCGAACGAGTTGGGCGAGATGGAATCGGGCGTCGCGGCCTCGCTGCTTGGCGCCCCCGGGGCGGTTGTCATGGGCGGCGTTGGTGCCATAGTGATCACGATCCTATGGGCGTGGCTGTTCCCGGAGATTCGCCGCGCCCGGACGTTCACGCCGCAAACGCTGGAAACAGCAAAATCAGGGCAAATGGAGACGTGAGATGAAGGCTGACAACATTCTCGCCACCGTTGGCGATACGCCGCATATTCGCTTGTCGCGCCTATTCCCGGATCATGAAGTCTGGGTGAAATCGGAGCGGGCCAATCCCGGCGGTTCGATCAAGGATCGCATTGCCTTGGCGATGATCGAGGCCGCCGAGGCCGACGGCAGCCTCAAGCCCGGCGGCACGATCATCGAGCCCACTTCGGGCAATACCGGTATCGGCCTCGCCATGGTCGCGGCGGTCAAGGGTTATCCGTTAGTATTGGTCATGCCCGAATCGATGTCGATCGAGCGGCGCCGACTGATGTTGGCCTATGGTGCCAGCTTTGACCTGACCCCGCGCGAAAAGGGCATGAAGGGCGCGATCGAACGCGCGCGAGAGTTGGCGGAGAAAACGCCCGGTGCGTGGATCCCGCAGCAATTCGACAATCCCGCCAATATCGAAGTGCATAGCCGCACGACCGCGCAGGAAATTCTGGCCGATTTCGCCGATGCGCCAATCGATGTGCTGATTACCGGCGTCGGTACTGGTGGCCATCTCACCGGCTGCGCGGAAGTGCTGAAGGGGCATTGGCCCAAGCTCAAGGCCTATGCGGTCGAGCCCACCTTGTCGCCGGTGATCTCGGGCGGCCAACCCGCGCCGCATCCGATCCAGGGCATCGGCGCGGGCTTCATCCCTGCCAACCTCCACACTCAGTCGATCGACGGCGCGATCCAGGTCGATGCCGCCGATGCCAAGGAATGGGCGCGGCGCAGCGCCAGTGTCGAAGGTCTGCTGGTGGGCATCAGTTCCGGGGCCACGCTGGCGGCGATCGCGCAAAAGCTGCCCTCGCTGCCGGCCGGCGTCCGGGTGCTCGGGTTTAACTACGATACCGGCGAGCGCTATCTGTCGGTGCCCGATTTCCTGCCGGAATAGGCATTCGATCATGCCCGGATTGGAGCGAATCGATTACCGTGATGGCGATGTGGCGTTGACGGGATGGCTTGCGCGGCCTGCCGGCCCGCCACGAGCGGCGGTGCTGGTGTTTCCGACCATCGCCAATGTCACCCCACATATCGAAAAACGCGCGAGGATGCTGGCCGAGGCGGGTTATCTTGCGTTGATCGCCGATTTCTATGGTCAGCCGGTGACCGAATCCGCGCCGGCACGGGTGCTGGCCGATCAATTGCGCGGCGATGTCGGACTTTATCGCGCGCGCCTGACGGCGGCGCTGTCGGTGCTGCGCGGGCAGGCCGATTCGCAGTTGCCAATCGCCGTGATCGGCTTCTGCATGGGCGGCCAAGCGGCGCTGGAACTGGCCCGCAGCGGCGCGGACATCGTAGCTGCGGTCAGCTTCCATGGCCTGCTCGATACCAGGGCCCCAGCCCAGCCCGGCGCGATCCAAGCCCGGCTGCTGATCTGCCACGGCGATGCCGATCCGATGGTGCCGCGCGAGCAGGTTCGCGCGTTCCAGGAGGAAATGGATCACGCCGGCGGCAATTGGCATCTCCATGCCTATAGCGGGGTCAAGCACGGCTTCACTGACATCGGCAGCGATGCGCGCGGCATGCCCGCCATTGCCTATGACGCCAGCGCCAATCGCCAAAGCTGGGCGGCAATGCATCAACTGCTGGACGAAGTACTGGCTTGTACCAAGTTGCGTTAATCGCAACCCAGCGCCCTTTCCCCTCCGTCCTGAGCTTGTCGAAGGACTGCCCTTCTTTCTTCGGCTTACCAAAGAACAAGGCAGTGCTTCGACAAGCTCAGCATGGACGGGAAAGGGTTATACGGTGGCATTCATCGCTACGCGGCAGCAAAAGCCTCCGCCGGCAGCGCCATCATGCTGTCGGCGCCCGCGGCGATCTTGCGCCGCAGAGCGCCGGCATCCGGTAGCGAACGCTCGGCGAAATAACGCGCGGTGACCAGCTTGGCTTCGTAAAACGCCTTGTCACCGGCTGCGTCGTCCAGCGCCTTGGCCGCCACCCTGGCCATGCGCAGCCACATCAGCCCCAGCGATACAATCCCGGCGATGTGCAGATAGGCAAAAGCCCCCGCCCCGCCGTGATTGGGATTGGCCGGCGCGTTCTGCAGGAACCACATAGTCGCCGCCTTCATCTCACCATTGGCTTTGCCCAATCCCGCGACAATACCCGCCAACCGCTCGTCTCCCTGGGCAGCGGCGCATTCGCTATCGATCGTTGCAAAAAAGGCCTGGATCGCGCGGCCACCATGGGCGGGCAGCTTGCGCCCGACCAGATCCATAGCCTGGATACCATTGGTGCCTTCGTAGATCATTGGAATCCGGGCATCGCGGACGAACTGCTCCATGCCGTTTTCGGCGATATAGCCATGGCCACCCCAGACCTGCTGCATGGCGACCGCCGTTGCGAAGCCCTGATCGGTGCCATAGCCCTTGATCACCGGAGTCATCAGCCCAACCCAGTCATTCGCTTTCTCGCGAGCGGCTTGATCGGGCGCCTTTTCCGCCAGTTCGACTTGCATGCCCGTCCATAGCGCCAACGCACGCATGCCTTCGGTGAAGGCTTTGGCGTCCATCAACATGCGCCGCACGTCGGGATGAACCACCAGCAGATCGGCAGCTTGCTGCGGATCGACCGCCCCGGTCAAAGCCCGGCCCTGGCGGCGTTCAAGCGCATAGGCAGCACCGTTCTGGTAAGCGACCTCGGCTTGCCCCAGACCTTGCATGCCGACTCCCAGGCGCGCTGCGTTCATCATGATGAACATCGCCGCCAGGCCACGGTTTTCCTCGCCCAGCAGCCAGCCGCGCGCGCCATCGTAATTCATCACGCAAGTGGCGTTGCCATGGATACCCATCTTGTGCTCCAGCGCACCGCAGGAGACGGCATTGCGCTCGCCGAGCGTGCCGTCCGGGCTCACCAGAAACTTCGGCACCAGAAACAGCGAAATCCCCTTGCTCGAATCGGGCGCGTCCGGGGTCTTGGCCAGCACCAGGTGAATGATGTTTTCGGTGAAATCATGCTCGCCGGCGGAGATAAAGATCTTGGTGCCGGTGATGGCGTAAGTGCCATCGGTCTGTGGCACCGCGCGGGTGCGAATCTGGCCGAGATCGGTGCCGCAATGCGGTTCGGTCAGGTTCATCGTGCCCAGCCAGTCCCCGGCCGTCATGCGCGGCAGGTAAAGCTGCTTTAGCTCGGGCGAAGCCACTGCATCGATCGCGGTAATCGCGCTGCCGGTCAGGCCCGGATAGAGCGAAAAACCCACATTGGCGCCGCACAGAATTTCCTCGATGGCAAAGCCCAGCACCAGCGGCAGCCCCTGCCCGCCCCATTCCACTGGCTGACTGACACCGCCCCAACCCGCTTCACGAAATTGGCGATAAGCATCGGCAAATCCGGTCGGCGTGGTCACCGAACCATCGGCGTTGCGCGTGCAACCCTCGACATCGCCAACCCGGTTCAGCGGCGCCAGCACTTCGGAAGCGAATTTCCCGCCCTCTTCCAGCACGGCATCGACGACATCGTTCGTCGCTTCGGCAAAGCCGGGCAAATCGCGATACTGCGCCAGATCGATCAGCTCATTGATCACGAACCGCAGGTCGCGGGTCGGAGCGGTGTAGCCAGCCATGGGTAATCCTCTCTTGTCGTTTATCGTCAGCAGTGGGCTTGCTGCTTCAGGCTTCCACTCGCTCGAGCCGATCGCCCGCCACGCGCCGGTAAAAGCATGAGCGCGCGCCGGTATGGCACGCGGGGCCGTCCGGCCGCACCAGCATGACCAGCGCATCCTGATCGCAATCGACCCGCATTTCCTCGATATTGAGAAAATGCCCGGAAGTCTCCCCCTTCAGCCACAGCTTCCCGCGTGAGCGCGAATGGAAATGCGCCCGCCCGGTCTCGCGGCTGCGCTGCAGCGCCTCGGCATCCATGAATGCCACCATTAGCACTTCGCGCGTCTGCGAATCGATCGCGATCGCGGTCAGCAAACCCTTGTCATCGAAGCGGGGCATGAAGCTGTCCCCTCGCTCGCGATCCACCCCGTCGTTCATCAATGCCTTGTCCTGTTCATTGCGCGTATTTCAGTTCTGCGCATGTTGCACGATAACCACATATGTTGGCCAAAATCCATCGATCGCGGCGATGGCGCTTTATCTTTTGCGCGATTCGAGAGAACAGGAGGTCGCGGTCTTGAGGGAGGCTGCTAGACTAAACCCAGCCTTCGGGCTGCGGTTCCAGGGCTTAGGTTCAGGGGTATGGGCAAAGTCCCGATTGGGTCAAACCGATTTGAGGGCGTCCAAATGAGGGTTGGGTGAGACGGTCAGTCAGGGGATGATCGTCGCTCCGCGAACAGCGGCACTCCTATAGTTTCGTCACGAAGGCACCCGGGATTAACCTCCCGGGTGTTTTCGTTTGGGGTCAGATATGCGGCAGCGCCTCATCCATGACCCGTGCCGCGCAGGCGATCACCACCTTGACCGCCCCCGCCCGCTTGAGCACCGCGATACAAGCATTCGTGGTCGCACCGGTGGTCAGGACATCGTCCACCAGCAGCACATTCGCGTTCTTCCATAGCTGCCGACGCTGGGGATGGAGGCGAATCGCACCTTGCAGCATGCGTATTCGCGCATCTCGACCCAGACCGCCCAGCGTCGGCGTCGGTTTGCGCCGCACCAGCGCATCCACTGCGAGCCGGGCACCAGTCGCCCGCGCGATCTCTCGTGCCAGCAATGCAGACTGGTTAAAACCGCGCTGCCATAAGCGCCAGCGATGCAGCGGCACCGGTACCACCAGCCAATCGCCATCGATCGCCGGCATTCTCGCGACCATCAATCGCGCCAGCATCGGCGCCAGCGCAATGCGACGCCCGCGCTTGAACGCCAGCACCAGATGACGGGATGTCTCATTGTACACCGTGGCCGCAGCGATACCGTCATGAAGCGGTGGCTCCTGCAAGCATGGCGCGCAGACCAGCCCATCGGCGACTTCGCCGACAAAAGGCCGCTGGCAGGCGTTGCAGGCCGGCGTGGCCGGGATCACCAACCCGCTCCAGCAACTCCCGCACAAGCCGGTATGCGTGGCGACACCGGTGCCGCACAGCGGACAGCGCGGCGGAAACACCAGATCCACCAGCGGCGCAAGATCCTGCAATAAGGCCATAGGCGCTTGTAGCCCGACACGCTGGAGCGGCAAGCCATCGTGCTTGCACCGAGACGAGGCTCGCGGCATGGAGCGCCATGGCTTCGACATCCCCGCCGACGATCTTCGCTCCGGCCCGCCGCACCGCTGCCCGCCGTCGGATGCTGTATCTGCAGTCGCAAGGCGACGGCCCCGCTTATCTGCTCGATGATATGATCGAAGATATCCTCGAACGCCTTGCTTTTCTGCGAATCAGCCCCGCACGCGCGCTGGTGATCGGCGATTGGCGCGGCGCTTTGACCGAAACCTTGGTGGCCAAAGGGGCGGAGGGTATCACCGCCGAGCCCGCCGCTGGTCTCGCGGAGGAACGTCCCTATCCTTTTGGCGATTTCGACCTCATCGCCAGCCTCGGCACGCTCGATACGGTCAACGATCTCCCCGGCGCGCTGATCCTGTTGCGCCAGGCGCTCGCCCCCGGCGGTTTGATGATCGCCAGCTTCATGGGCGCGGGCAGCTTGCCCATCTTGCGCGAAGCGATGCTGACAGCCGACGGCGATCGCCCCTCACCCCGCCTGCACCCGATGGTCGATGTCCGCGCCGGGGGACAATTGCTGCAACGGGCCGGTTTCAGCGATCCAGTCGTCGATTCGCGCAGCCTCGATGTCAGCTTTCGGTCGTTGAGCGGGCTGGTAGCCGACATTCGGGCACAAGGGCTGGGTAATGTCCTGCGCCAATCGGGCCCGGCTCTCACTCGCACGCAATTGGCTCGCGCCGAGGCGCAGTTCGCGGCAGCCGGGCAAGATGGCCGGACGGTCGAGCATTTTGAGATTTTGACGCTGTCGGGTTGGAAGAAATAGGGCAGGCGACACATGTTCCCCTCCCGCTTGTGGGAGGGGTTAGGGGTGGGCACTTCTTCTTTGGATGGACAGTCCTGCGTTGGGCACGAGAATGCCCACCCCCAGCCCCTCCCGCAAGCGGGAGGGGAGCAGAACAGCTCCTATCCTCAGACCAAAGCTGCTTGCGCCGCCGCCAGCCGGGCAATCGGGACGCGGTACGGCGAGGCGCTGACGTAATCGAGCCCCACCGCTTCGCAGAAGGCGATCGAGGCCGGATCACCGCCATGTTCGCCGCAGATGCCAAGCTTGATATCGGGGCGCGTTGCCCTGCCGCGTTCGGCAGCGATGCGGACCAACTCACCCACACCGTCGATATCGAGACTGACGAAAGGATCGCGCGCGTAGATGCCTTGCTCGACGTAGGCGCCGAGGAAGCGCGCGGCATCGTCGCGGCTGACGCCCAGCGCGGTTTGCGTCAAATCATTGGTGCCGAAGGAGAAGAATTCGCCGTATTTGGCTATTTCGCCGGCCATCAGCGCGGCGCGTGGCAGTTCGATCATGGTGCCGACGTGGTAATCGAGTGTGCGGCCCTTTTCGGCGAAGACCTCGGCAGCGGTGCGGTCGACCAGCGCTTTGAGGATTTCCAGCTCGCGGCCGGTCGCCACCAGCGGGATCATCACTTCGGGCACCGGCGCCTCGCCGCTGGTTTCGGCGACGTCGCAAGCCGCCTCGAAGATCGCCCGCGCCTGCATCTCGTAGATTTCCGGGAAAGTGATGCCCAGGCGGCAGCCGCGATGGCCGAGCATCGGGTTGAATTCGTGTAATTCTCCGGCGCGGCGTTGCAGCGTGGCGACGCCGATGCCGATGGTTTCGGACAATTCCTCGAATTCGGCATCGCTATGCGGCAGGAATTCATGCAGCGGCGGATCGAGCAGGCGGATCGTCACCGGCAGCCCGGCCATGATCTCGAAGATCGAGTGGAAATCGGCGCGTTGCTCGGGCAGCAGCTTGGCCAGTGCGGTGCGGCGTCCGTCACCATCTTCGGCCAGGATCATCTGGCGCACCGCCGAGATCCGCCCCGCGTCGAAGAACATATGTTCGGTGCGGCACAGGCCGATACCCTCGGCCCCAAACTGGCGCGCCATCCGGCAATCCTCGGGGGTTTCCGCATTCGTACGCACTTTCATCCGGCGATGCTGGTCGGCCCAGACCATCAGCGTGCCGAAATCGCCGACCAGTTCCGGCTCGATCGTCGGCACTTCGCCGGCCATGATCTCACCCGAGGTGCCATCGAGGGTGATGATATCACCCTCTTTCAGCTCCCGATTGCCAATACGCAGGGTGCGCTTGGCCATGTCGATGGACAGGCTCGACGCACCCGAAACGCAGGGCCGCCCCATGCCGCGAGCGACCACCGCCGCATGGCTGGTCATGCCACCGCGTGCAGTCAAAATGCCGCGTGCCGCATGCATGCCATGAATGTCTTCGGGGCTGGTCTCGACGCGCACCAGGACCACGGCATCGCCGCGTTCGGCGCGCTTTTCCGCGAGATCGGCGTCGAGCACGATCGCGCCCGAGGCCGCTCCGGGCGATGCCGGCAAGCCTTTGCCCAGCACATCGCGCACCGCCTTGGGATCGAGCGTGGGATGCAGCAACTGGTCGAGCGCCATCGGATCGATGCGGCGGATTGCGGTCGCCTCGTCGATCAGCCCCTCGCCGACCATATCCACCGCCATCTTCAGCGCCGCCTTGGCGGTGCGCTTGCCGCTGCGGGTCTGGAGCATCCACAGCTTGGCGCGCTCCACCGTGAACTCGATGTCCTGCATGTCGGTGTAGTGCTTTTCGAGCAGCTCGAACACGCGGGCCAACTCGCTATAGGCCTCGGGCATCGCCTCTTCCATCGACAGCGGCTTGGCGTTGGCGGCTTCGCGCGCGCGTTTGGTCAGATATTGCGGGGTGCGGATGCCGGCGACCACATCCTCGCCTTGGGCATTGACCAGCCATTCGCCGTAATAGGCCTTTTCGCCAGTCGCCGGATCGCGGGTGAAGGCAACGCCGGTGGCGCTGGTATCGCCCATATTGCCGAACACCATCGCCTGGACATTGACCGCGGTGCCCCAATCGGCGGGGATATTGTTCAAGCGGCGATAGACCTTGGCGCGGTCGGAATCCCAGCTATCGAATACCGCGGCGATCGCGCCCCACAATTGCTCATGGACATCCTGCGGGAACGGTCGGCCCAGCGCGTCCTGGGCAATGGCCTTGTATTCCTTGACCAGTTTCTGCCAGTCGCCGGCTTCCATCTCGACATCGGTGAAGAAGCCCTTGTCTTCCTTGGCGATCTCCAGCGCATCTTCGAACAGATGATGGTCGAGGCCGAGCACCACGTCGGAATACATCTGGATGAAGCGGCGATAGCTGTCCCAGGCGAAGCGCGGATCGCCCGAAGTGGCGGCGAGGCCTTCGACCGTCGCATCATTCAGCCCAAGGTTGAGCACCGTATCCATCATTCCCGGCATCGATACGCGCGCGCCCGAGCGCACCGAAACCAGCAGCGGATCGGCAGCGTCGCCGAAATTCTTGCCCACGGTCTTTTCGATATGCGCCAGCGCCGTGGCGACATCGGCCCGCAGCGCATCGGAGAAATTGGCGCCCTCGCGCAGATAGCGGACGCATTCTTCGGTGGTGATGGTGAAGCCGGGGGGCACGGGCAGACCGATGCCCGCCATTTCGGCAAGGTTCGCACCCTTGCCACCGCAAATCACCTTATCGCGCGTGCGTGGGTCGGCGTGAGTGACACCGCCGCCGAACGTATAGACTTGGCTTACCACTTGCTCACCTCGCATGGAGTCGGCCCGAGGCCGGATACTGGCAGGGATGCGAGAGGAACTACCCCTCGATCAAACTGAAATCGGCAACTTTGTGCACTGCAGCACGAAATTGGTCAAGCAAACCAAGCCGCGCGGCGCGCTTGGCTGGGTCGGCATCATTGACCGTGACTTGTTCGAAGAATGCGTCGATGGGCGAGCGCAGGGCAGCGAGCGCGGCCATGGCGCCGGCGAAATCCTCTTTGGTGATGGCGGCTTCGGCCTGTCGGGCGGCGAGTTCGAGCGCGTCAATCAGCACAGCTTCGGCAGGTTCGAGGATGTAATCCCCCTCCCGCTTGCGGGAGGGGTTAGGGGTGGGCCCTTCTTCCTTCGATAGGCTGGCCTGATATTGCGCCGGAGAATGCCCACCCCCGGCCCCTCCCGCAAGCGGGAGGGGAGCAGTGAAGCCCTCTTTCTTGAGAATATTGGCGGCACGCTTGTAGCCGGCCAGGAGATTGATGCCGTCTTCGCTACCGACGAATTTCTGCAGCGCCGAAGCTCGTACCCCGACCCGATCGATCCGGCCGTCGGCCGCGGATTGCCAAACGCGCGAGGCGGCCACGAAATCGTGACGGATGCCGTATTCGCGCAGCTGCACTGCCAGGCGGTCGAGCAGGAAATCGAGCGCTGTTTCCGAGAGCCCTTCTGCGGATTGGCCATTTCGTTCGCGCAGCCAGGCCGCGACGATGTCCCGAACTTCGACTTTCAATCGGTTATGCAGGATCAGGCGAATAATGGCGATCGTCGCGCGGCGCAGCGCGAAGGGGTCTTTCGAGCCCGTCGGATATTCACCGATCGCAAAGAAGGCGAGAAAAGTGTCGAGCTTGTCCGCCAATGCCAGCGCCACCGTAACCGGTGCTTCGGGGACCGGCTCGCCTGGCAAGGGCTTGTAATGATCGCGGATCGCATCGGCCACGGCATCGGGCAGGCCTTCGGCGCGCGCGTAATAGCCGCCCATCAATCCCTGCAGTTCAGGGAACTCGCCGACCATTTCGGTGGTAAGATCAGCCTTGCTAAACGCTGCTGCCCTTTTGACATCGCTGTAGAGCAGTGTTTCCGCCTGTGAGGTCACGTCCAGCGGTTTTACGATCCTCGCATCGACTAGCCAGAGCGCTAATTTTTCAACGCGCTCGACCTTATCGGCGACGGTACCCAACTTCTCGTGGAACGTAATCCGCGCTAGCCCCTTGGCATGTTCTGCCAGCGACTTCTTCCGGTCCTGCTCCCAGAAGAACCGCGCATCCGACAGCCTCGCCGCCAGCACCTTGCGATTGCCCGCGACGATCGCCGCACCGCCGTCCAATGCAACGATATTGGCGGTGCAGATGAAGGCATTGGCGAGTTTGCCACCCGCATCGCGGCAGATGAAATATTTCTGGTTAGTGCGCGCGGTCAGCTGGATGACTTCGGGCGGCACTTCCAGGAAAGCCTCGTCGAAACGACCGAGCAGCGGTATCGGCCATTCGGTCAGCCCGGCGTTTTCCACCACCAGCCCTTCGTCCTCGACCAGCACCAGCCCAGCCTCGACGGCGACTTCGGTAGCCCGCTCGCGGATAATCGCCTCGCGCTCTGCCTGATCGACGATGACATGATGCGCCCGCAATTGCTGCGCATAGCTGGCCGGGCTGTCGATGGTGATGGGGCCATGCGAATGAAAACGATGCCCGAGCGTCTGACGGCCCGAGCTTATCCCGTCGATTGCAAACGGCACCACTTCGCCGTCGAGCAGCGCGACGATGCCCGATAGCGGGCGCACCCAACGCAGGCTCTCGGTGCTCAGCGACGCCGCGCCCCAGCGCTGCGATTTCGGCCAGGGAAAGCTGCGGATGATCGCGGGAATGGCTTCGGCCAGCACCTCCGCTATAGCGCGGCCCGGCTTTTCGCTAATCGCAAACCAGATGCCATCACGTTCGGTAAGCTGATCTTGAGTGAGCCCGGTCTTGCGCAGAAAGCCTTCCAATGCTTGCGCTGGCGCGCTGACCTTGGGGCCTTTGACTTCTTCCGAGACAGCGGCGGTCGCCAGGGGCAAGTCCTTGACGAGCAAGGCCAGTCGACGTGGCGTCGACCAAGCGATGACAGGATGATCCACACCGCTCAAATCGAGACCTCGCGCGGAGGTTTCAGCCAGGAACAGCTTCACCAAATTCGCCCGCGCGCCAGCCTGCATCCGCGCGGGAATTTCCTCGCTGCGAAGTTCAAGAAGGAAATCAACCATAAATCCTCCCCCGCTGGGGGAGGTGGCAGCGCGCAGCGCTGACGGAGGGGGGGAGGTTGTGCGCCAAACCGTCGTTGCGCATGCCCCCTCCACCGCCTGCGGCGGTCCCCCTCCCCCAGCGGGCGAGGATCAGGTTGCGCGTCGTCATGCCGACCACTCCGGGAATTTTGCCTGCCAGGCCGGGGTATTCTTGACGATCCACGCCTCGCAACTGCCCTTGGCGAGATCGCGCACTCGGCCCATGTAGCTCGCCCGTTCCTGCACCGAGATCACGCCGCGCGCCTGCAGCAGGTTGAACAGATGGCTGGCCTCGATCGCCTGCTCATAAGCGGCAATCGGGATTTCGGCGGCGATACAGCGCCGGCATTCGGCTTCGGCCTTGGCAAAGCCGTCGAACAGCGCGGCGGTGTCGGCGATCTCGAAATTATACTTCGACATCTGGCGTTCGTTTTCGAGAAAGACGTCGCCATAGGTCACGCCGGCATTGTTGAACTTCAGATCGCGATAATGATCGACGCCCTGGATATACATCGCCAGCCGCTCCAACCCATAAGTCAGTTCGCCCGCGACCGGTTTGCAATCGAAACCGCCCATTTGCTGGAAATAGGTGAACTGCGTCACCTCCATGCCGTCGCACCACACTTCCCAGCCCAGCCCCCAGGCGCCGAGCGTCGGGCTTTCCCAGTCATCCTCGACGAAGCGGATATCATGCGCCAGCGGATCGATGCCGATCGCCGCCAGGCTTTGCAGATAAAGCTCCTGCAGGTTCTCCGGATTGGGCTTCAGGATCACCTGATATTGGTAATAATGCTGCAGCCGGTTGGGATTATCGCCATAGCGGCCATCGGTCGGTCGGCGCGACGGCTGGACATAGGCCGCTTTCCAGGGCTCCGGCCCAAGCGCCCGCAGCGTAGTGGCGGGATGGAAAGTCCCCGCACCCATGTGCATGTCATAGGGTTGCAGGATCACGCAGCCCTGCTCGCTCCAGAAGGCATGGAGCGTGAGGATCATGTCCTGGAAACTCAGGATTTGGGCAGTATCAGCCATGGCCTCGCCTTTGGCGGATGGGTTGTTAGTGGTCAAGGTGGATGGGGCGCGCGTTTGCGAAGGATCAACCACGCCCGTTTATGTACTCTGCCAGGGAAGGCGTTATAGCACCCGCCATGATCAGATCGCTTCGCGCGCTCGGCGCGCTCCTCGCCCTGCTGTTGGCCAGTTTCGCCCCGCTCGCTTCGGCGCGTCCTGCGCATCAAGCTGAAGTGCAAGTCGCCCATCCGGCGCTGTGGAAAGTGTCGGGGGCGAATGCGACGATCTACCTGTTCGGTACGATCCACCTCCTGCCCGAGCATGTGCAATGGTTCGATGGCCCGGTGGCCGCCGCCTTTACCAAGTCGGACGTGCTGGTGACTGAAATTCTCGAAAAGACGCCGGAAGAAATGCGCCCCATCGTCGTCGCCAAGGCAATGCTGCCCGCAGGGCAATCGCTGCGCGACATGTTCGGGCCCGATGATCGCAAGCGGCTCGAAGCGACGCTGGCCGCCGATAATCTGACCCCTGCGAGCTTCGACCATTTTCAGCCGTGGTACGCGGCAGTGGCGCTGGCGACGATGCCGATCATGAAAATGGGCTACGACCCGGCCAATGGCGTCGATGCCCAGCTCGGTAAGCGCGCGCAGGCGTTGGGTCGACCCCATGAGGCGCTGGAAACCGCCGAATTCCAGCTCGGGCTGTTTGCCGCGTTGCCCCAGCCGGTGCAGAAGAAATATCTGATGCAGGTGGTCAAACACCTGCCCGAAGTGAAGAGCGAACTCACCGGGATCATCCGTGCCTGGAAGCGGGGCAATGCCGCGGAATTGGCCAAGCTCTCCAATTCCGACGAGGACGATCCGCAAATGATGCAGACGCTGCTGATCGATCGCAACAAGAATTGGGCGAAATGGATTCAGGCGCGTCTGGCCAAGCCCGGCAAAGCCCATGAAACGGTGTTCATCGCCGTGGGCGCGGGCCACCTCGCCGGGCCGGGAAGTGTGATGGATCAATTGCGGGCGCTGAGGATTCAAAGCCGGCGGCTGCAATAACGCCCGTGCTGGGTTTGCGCAGATGGCTGGGGTTAGGGCTTGCCGCGCTGGCCTTGTCGGCTTGCGGGCAGACGCCCCTGCCCGGCAAACCAGCCTTGTGGCGGATCGATGGTCCGCATGGTGAGCGCGGTTGGCTGTTCGGCACGATCCACATGCTGCCCCGCCCGGTGGACTGGCGCACGCCGCAGGTCAGCGCCGCGCTCGATCAATCGGACCGGCTGGTCGTGGAAATCGCCGCCCTCAACGATGATAGTGCCGGCGCGCGGATCTTCGCAAAACTGGCGCATGGCGCCCCGCAGCCGCCGCTGACCTCGCGGATCCCCCCGGCATTGCAGCCAGCCCTGGCAAAACTATTGCAACGAAGCGGTATCCCGCCCGCGCAATTCGCTGACGTCAAGACCTGGGCGGCGGCACTGATGCTGGCGCAAGTAGCGCAAAGCAGCGGCGATGGCGGAGCGGAGGCGAAGTGGGGCGTCGATCGCGCGCTGCTGCGCGACATCGGCGGCAAGCCGGTTGCCGAACTGGAAGGCACCGAGCGGCAATTGGCTTTGTTCGATAGCCTCTCCGAAGCTGAGCAACGGGCGTTGCTCGCCAACGTCGTGTCCGGGGCCGATAACGCGATCGGCGATTCCCGTAAGCTCGCCGAGGAATGGCGCAAGGGCGATATCGCCAGCATCGCCCGCGAGACGCATCAAGGTATGCTGGCCGATCCCGGGCTGCGGCAAGTGCTTTATGTTCAGCGCAATCGGGCCTGGGTGGGCGCGATTGCCGGCCAACTGGCAGCGGGCGCGCACCCTTTCGTCGCGGTGGGCGCGGCGCATATGGCTGGCGAAGATGGCCTGCCCACGCTGCTCGCGGCGCGCGGCTTCACCGTCACCCGTATCGAATAATCGCCAATCCGCTTGCCTTTTTGGGGGCCCAATCGCTTGCTTTTTTGCAAAAGGGCCGATAAGGGCCCGCGCTTCCGCGTCGTGGTCATCCCTGGAGGCGTTGCGCGGAAGGTCCATTATCCAAGTTTTCGAAAGGCACGATCATGAGCGATACGCTTACCCTGCTGGCCGAGACGCGCGATCGGGCAGGCAAGGGAGCCTCCCGTGTGCTGCGTCGTGAAGGCCGCGTCCCCGCCGTTATTTATGGCAACAAAGAAACCCCGCTGAGCATTCACGTCGAAGAAAAGGAACTGGCGCGCCAACTCGGCACCGGCCATTTCTTCAATTCGGTCGTCGATATCGAAGTCGGTGGTCAGAAGCTGCGGACGCTGCCCAAGGACGTTGCCTTTCACCCGGTTACCTCGCGCCCGCTGCATGCCGATTTCCTGCGGCTTTCGGCGCATTCCAAGATCCACGTCGATGTGCCGGTGCTGTTCATCAACGAAGCCGATTCACCCGGCCTGAAGCGCGGCGGTGTGCTGAACATCGTGCGCCATGAGCTGGAACTGATCTGCGAGCCGGAAAGCATCCCCGAGGACATCCAGATCGATCTGACCGGGCTGGAAGTCGGCGCCGCGATCCACATCGGCGACATCAAGCTGCCCGCCGGCGTGACCAGCGGTATTCACGAGCATGATGCCACCATCGCCACGATCGTTGCGCCTTCGGCGCTGAAGAGCGAAGAAGGCGACGCGGAAACTCCTGCGGCCTGATCGGCGCCAGTCCCCCTCCCGCAAGCGGGAGGGGTTAGGGGTGGGCATTTAACGGGGTCGCCGCCTGAAACGGCCCACCCCCAGCCCCTCCCGCAAGCGGGAGGGGAGTAGATGGCGATGCAGCTCTGGGTCGGCCTCGGTAACCCCGGCGCGGAATATGCGCTGCACCGGCACAATGTCGGCTTTATGGTGCTGGATACCATCGCCGAGAGCTATGGCTTCGGTTCGCAGCAGGCGAAATTTTCCGGCACGATCCGCGAAGGCCGCATCGGCGGCGACAAGCTGCTGCTGCTCAAGCCTGGCACCTTCATGAATGAAAGCGGCCGCTCGGTGGCGGCGGCGATGCGTTTCTACAAGCTTGAGATGAGCGCACTCACCGTCTTTCACGACGAACTAGATCTCGCCGAGTTCAAGGTCAAGGTGAAGATCGGCGGCGGCACCGCTGGGCATAACGGCCTGCGCTCGATCGATAAGCACCTGGGCCCCGATTTCCGTCGCGTACGGCTCGGCATCGGTCATCCTGGGCATAAGGATCGCGTGACCGGCCATGTGCTGGGCAATTTCGCCAAGGTGGAAATGGATGATCTCGCCGATATGCTCGGCGCCGTGGCTGCCGAGGCGGAATGGCTGGCGCGCGGCGACGATGCCCGCTTCATGAACGACGTTGCGTTACGATTGCAGGAGAATTGAGCTTGTGTGTCCCGCAGGAAACCGCTGGAGTTAACCACCACCTCCGTCCGTCCTGAGCTTGTCGAAGGACTGCCTTTCACTTGCACACTGCAAAGAAGGACAGTCCTTCGACAAGCTCAGGACGGACGGTAAAGGTGGCAAGACCAGGTGCTTACATCTCCGGTCGACCGACCTTATATTAGAAATGAGGAATAAAAATGGGATTTCGTTGCGGCATCGTCGGCCTGCCCAATGTCGGCAAGTCCACCCTGTTCAATGCGCTGACCGAGACGCAGGCGGCGCAGGCGGCGAATTATCCGTTCTGCACGATCGAGCCCAACGTCGGCCAGGTCGGGGTGCCCGACCCCCGGCTCGACCAGCTGGCGGCGATTGCCAGCAGCCAGAAGATCATCCCGACGCAACTCGGCTTCGTCGATATCGCCGGCCTCGTGCGCGGCGCTTCCAAGGGTGAAGGGCTGGGCAATCAGTTCCTCGGCAATATCCGCGAGGTGGACGCGATCGTCCATGTCCTGCGCTGTTTCGAGAATGTCGATATCCAGCATGTCGACAACAAGATCGACCCGATCTCCGATGCCGAGACGGTCGAGACCGAGCTGATGCTGTCCGACCTCGAAAGCCTGGAAAAGCGCGTTCCCGCCGCGCAGAAAAAGGCGACGCAGGGCGACAAGGAAGCCCGAATCACCGCTGCCGTGCTCGGCCAGGCGCTTGACCTGCTGCGCGAAGGCAAGCCGGCGCGGCTGACCAAGCCCAAGGACGAGGAAGAAGCGCGGGTCTTCAAACAGGCGCAATTGCTCACCGCCAAGCCGGTGCTTTATGTCTGCAATGTCGAGGAAGAAGCCGCCGCGACCGGCAACGCCTTTTCCGAGCGCGTCTTCGCCAAGGCCAAGGCCGAGGGCGCGCAGGCGGTGATCGTCTCGGCGGCGATCGAATCTGAACTGGTCGGCATGGACCCAGAGGAGCGCATGGTGTTCCTGGAAGAACTGGGCCTCCACGAAACCGGCCTCGCCCGCATCATCCGCTCGGGCTATGAACTGCTGCACCTGCTGACCTTCTTCACCGTCGGCCCCAAGGAAGCGCGCGCCTGGACCGTGCATAAGGGCGACAAGGCTCCTGATGCGGCAGGCGAAATCCACTCCGATATGCAGCGCGGGTTTATCCGCGCGGAGACGATCGCCTTTGACGATTATGTCGCATTGAAGGGGGAGAATGGCGCCAAGGATGCGGGAAAACTGCGGCAGGAGGGCAAGGAGTATGTGGTGCAGGATGGGGATGTGCTGCATTTCAAGTTCAACGTTTGAGGCTATTGGCTTCTCCCCTCCCGCTTGCGGGAGGGGTCGGGGGTGGGCATCGCTCCGCCAGCGTTTTGGCGATCGACTGCACTACACCTTCCAAGTTCTTCATCACATCCGCGTTGGAAAAGCGCAGAAGTGCAAAACCCTGCGTAATCAAGAACCCATTGCGCCGCTCATCATGCGGTTGGCGGGCATCGTGCGACCTTCCATCCGCCTCGACCACCAATCGCGCGGCGCGGCATAAAAAATCTGCAAAATATGGACCGATCGGCATTTGGCGATTGAACCGAAAACCGTTCAATTGCCCTCGGCTCAGTGCCCGCCACAGTCGTCGTTCGCCAGGACTCGGCTGATTGCGCAATGCGGCGAGCCCGCTTAGTATTGCGAGGTTGAAATTGCCCACCCCGACCCCTCCCGCAGGCGGGAGGGGAGAAGAAGGCTGATCCGTCACGCCTGGTTCTCGCCCATCGGAACTCTCACGCTCACCAATTTCACCGCCGGCCAAACAGCCTCTCAATATCGCCATGCGCCAGCTTCACCCAGGTCGGTCGCCCATGATTGCACTGCCCCGATCTTGGCGTTCGCTCCATCTCGCGTAGCAGCGCGTTCATTTCCGCCACCGCCAGCGCGCGCCCTGCCCGGACAGAGCCGTGGCAAGCCATCGTCGCCAGCACATGATCGAGCCGCTCGCCCAGCAGCAGTGCATCACCGCTTTGCGCGAGATCGTCGGCGATGTCGCGGACCAGCGCCTGGACATCGCCTTTGGCCAGCGCGGCCGGCACAGCACGCACTAACATAGCGGCGGGTCCGAAGCGTTCCAGCGAAAGCCCGTGGCGGGCCAGCACTTCCAGTTGTTCCTCCAGCCGGTCGCAAGCGGGTTCTTCCAGTTCGACCACTTCGGGCAGCAATAGCGCCTGCGAGCCGGCCTGCGCCCCCTCACCGGCAGCACGCAACCGCTCCAGCACGATCCGCTCATGCGCGGCATGCTGGTCGACGATCACCAGCCCATCCGCCGCCTCGGCAATGATATAAGTGCCCGCCACTTGGCCGCGCGCGACGCCCAGCGGATGCTCAATATCCGGCGCGCTGGCATCGGCGACTTCCGCGCGGCCCAGAGGCGCCAACTGCTCGGCTTCATAACCGCGCCACGCCAACCCCGCCTCGCTGACTCGCGAACCTTCGCCGTAATAGCCCGATGGCGCCGACCCGGTACGCGCAAACAGGCTTTCCAGCTGCCGTCCCGGTTGGGCTAACGGTGCAATCGGCTCGCTTTGCCAATGCGCCATCGCTGAAACCGCTGGGCTTTGCGCCGCCTTCTGTCCGGCGCCATCGAGCGCATGACGCAAGCCGCCGACGATAAAGCCGCGCACGAATTGCGGATCGCGAAAGCGCACTTCGGTCTTGGCGGGGTGGACGTTGACGTCGACCTCCTCAGGCGCGATCTCCAGGAACAACGCCAACACGGCATGGCGATCGCGGGCAAGCATCTCGGCATAAGCGCCGCGCACCGCACCAACCAGCAAGCGGTCCTTCACCGGGCGGCCATTGACGAACAGATATTGGTGATCGGCAACGCCGCGATTGAACGTCGGCAAGCCGGCGACGCCATAAAGCCGCGCCGCGCCGCGCGAAACATCGACGATCACGCCATCCTCGGCCAGCTCGCGCGCTACGATCCGCGCGACCCGGCCCGGCGCGTCATCCCCGCCCTGCACGGCCAGCACACGGCGGCCATCATGCTCCAGGGTAAAGCCGATCTCGGGTCTGGCCATAGCCAGACGCCGCACGACATCGAGGCAGGCGGCATATTCGGCACGCACACTGCGCAGGAATTTGCGCCGCGCCGGCACCAGCGCGAACAATTGCTCGACGCGGATACGGGTGCCGGGCGGCAAGGCCGCGGGGCCCTCGCTGACCAGTTGGCCGTGATCGACGATACGCCGCCACCCGTCCCCGGCCTCGCGCGGCCGGCTTTCCAACGTCAGCTGCGAGACGCTGGCAATCGAGGGCAGCGCTTCACCGCGAAACCCCAAGGTTTTAACTTGAGCGATATCCTCATCGGGCAATTTCGAAGTCGCGTGGCGTTCCAGCGCCAGTGCGATCTCGTCGGGCGTCATGCCGCAGCCATCGTCCGTGACTTCGATGCCATCCAGCCCACCTGCGGTCAGGCGAACTGCGATCCGCGCCGCGCCCGCATCGATGGCATTCTCGACCAGCTCCTTCAGCGCTGAGGCCGGGCGCTCGACCACTTCGCCCGCAGCGATGCGATTTATAAGGGTATCGGGCAGGCGGCGGATTTCAGGCATCGCTCACTTCTAGGCTAATCGGGAAGCTGGCAACACCATGGCTTCGGCAAAATCCCCACAATCGTGAGACGTTTTCACCGGAGCGTGAAAATAAGACAACTCACCGCGAATCGCGCGCGGCTAATCTGCCCGTCGCGGGTTGTGCAAACAAAATTTTGGCCTTTATTCGCAGCATAGGTTAAGGAGCCGCTTCCTCAGCCCAATGGCCGGATGATACCGCCTGCGAAGTTGTGGTAACTTTCGGAAAACATTAACGGATTTCACATGGCCTCTTTGATGTCGCGATTCTTCAAGTTCGGCTCACAGAACATGGCGATTGACCTGGGCACGGCCAATACGCTGGTCTACGTCCAGGACCGCGGCATCGTGCTCAACGAGCCCTCGGTGGTCGCGATCGAGACGATCAACGGCAACAAGTCGGTCAAGGCCGTGGGCGACGATGCCAAGATGATGATGGGCAAGACGCCGGACAGCATCGAGGCGATTCGCCCGCTGCGCGACGGGGTGATCGCCGACATCGAAATCGCCGAGGAAATGATCAAGCATTTCATCCGCAAGGTCCATGGCAACAAGAAGAGCCTGTTTCGCTATCCCGAAATCGTCATCTGCGTGCCTTCGGGCTCGACCTCGGTCGAACGTCGCGCGATTCGCGATGCGGCCAGCAACGCCGGTGCCAGTCAGGTTTACCTCATTCTCGA
>JAMFSI010000039.1 GCA_026225215.1 Sphingomonas palustris
GCGCGAAGATCAGATCTTCCGGATCGACCATTACCTGGGGAAAGATACGGTCCAGAACATCATGGCCTTTCGCTTCGCCAACGGGCTGTTTGAGCCGCTATGGAACCGAGACCGCATCGATCATGTCCAGATCACCGTCGCCGAAACCGTGGGGCTGGAAGGCCGCGTCGGCTTTTATGACGGCGCCGGCGCGCTGCGCGATATGGTCCAGAACCACATGCTGCAATTGCTGGCGCTGGTGGCGATGGAGCCACCCGCGCTCTATGAAGCCACGGCAGTGCGCGATGAAAAGGTCAAGGTGCTCCGCAGCCTGCGCTTGATCGCGCCCGATGAGACCGTGACCGGGCAATATGTTTCGGGCGCGATCACTGGCAATGCCGTGCCCGGCTATCTCGACGAGCTGGGCCAGCCATCCGAAACCGAGACTTTCGTGGCGATCAAAGCCCATCTCGACAATTGGCGCTGGAAAGGCGTACCCTTTTACCTCCGCACCGGCAAACGCCTGCCCGAGCGGACTACCGAGATCATCGTCCAGTTCAAGCATGTGCCGCATTCGATCTTCGCGGGGAAGGGCGCCCGCAGCCAGCCCAACCGGCTGGTGATCGGCATCCAGCCTGAGGAAAACATCACCCTGTCGCTGATGACCAAGGTGCCGGGGCTCGATCGCGACGGCATCCGCTTGCGCAGCGTGCCGCTCGACATTCGCATGGACGGCGCTTTTGCGGGGCCGACCAAGCGGATCGCTTACGAGCGGCTGCTGCTGGACTTGATCGAGGGCGATCAGACGCTGTTCGTTCGCCGCGACGAGGTCGAAGCGCAGTGGGACTGGATCGATGCCATCCGCGCCAGTTGGGCGGAGCATGGCATCGTGCCCCAGCCATACACCGCCGGCAGTTGGGGGCCGACCGCCGCGATCGCGCTGGCGGCGAAGGACGGCGTGACATGGCATGAATAAGTGGGACAGGAATAGGCGGGGCAACGACAGAATTGGCTGAGCGAGATCGAGCATGACTGAGTTGAATGCCACCATTGCCAAGGTCACCGCGCGGATCATCGAGCGGTCCGCGCCCGGTCGGCGGCGCTATCTCGATCTGATGGACCGCGAGGCCGATCGCCACACCAGCCGCCCTGCGCTGGGCTGTTCCAACCTCGCGCATGGCTATGCTGCGGCCGAAGGCGATAAGGCTGCCATCGCTGCCGGACGATCGCCGCATCTGGCGATCGTCACCGCTTATAACGACATGCTCTCGGCGCATCAGCCTTATGCCCGCTATCCCGAGGCGATGAAGATCTATGCCCGCGAAGCCGGGGCCACTGCGCAAGTCGCGGGCGGTGTGCCGGCGATGTGCGATGGCGTCACCCAAGGTCAGGACGGCATGGAGCTATCGCTGTTCAGCCGCGATGCGATTGCGCTCGGGACTGCCGTCGCCATGAGCCACGCGATGTTCGACGGCATGGCGCTGCTCGGCATTTGCGACAAGATCGTGCCGGGGCTGATGATCGGCGCGCTGCGGTTCGGCCATCTTCCGGCGATCTTCGTGCCTTCGGGGCCGATGCCCTCAGGGCTTGCCAACAAGGACAAGCAGAAGGTGCGCCAGCTCTATGCCGAGGGCAAGGCGACGCGCGACGATCTCCTCGCCAGCGAAAGCGCGTCCTACCACTCCCCCGGCACTTGCACTTTCTTCGGTACCGCCAATTCCAACCAGATGATGATGGAAATGATGGGGCTGCACATGCCGGGCGCGGCTTTCGTGCAGCCGAATACGCCGCTGCGCAGCCAGTTGACTCGCGCCGCCGTGCATCGGCTCAGCCGGATCGGCCGCAATAGCGGTGATTACCGGCCGATGGGGCGGGTCGTTGATGAAAAGGCTATCGTCAACGCCTGTGTCGGCCTCCTGGCGACCGGCGGCAGCACTAACCACGCCATCCATCTGCCGGCCATGGCCCGCGCCGCCGGCATCCATCTCGACTGGCAGGATATCGACGAGCTGTCTTCGGTGGTCCCGCTGATCGCGCGGATCTATCCCAATGGCTCGGGCGATGTGAATCACTTCCATGCCGCCGGCGGCATGGGCTGGGTGGTCCGCGAATTGCTCGATGCCGGCCTGGCGCATGGCGATATCCTCACTGTCGACGAAGGCGGCATGGGCGCTTATGCCTGCGAGCCTTATCTGCGCGACGAGGTGCTGACCTGGCGCCCGACCCCGATCGCCAGCGGCGATGAAGCCATGCTGCGTCCGGCCTGGGCGCCGTTTCAGCCCGACGGGGGCATGCGGCTGGTCCAGGGCAATCTCGGCAGGGCCACCTTCAAGACCAGCGCGGTGGACGAAGCGCGCTGGACGATCGAGGCGCCGGCGCGGGTGTTCGATTGCCAGGAGGATGTCCAGGCTGCTTTTGCGGCGGGCGAGTTGGAACGCGATGTGGTGGTGGTGGTGCGGTTCCAGGGCCCGCGCGCCAATGGCATGCCCGAACTGCACAAACTCACCCCGCCGCTTGGCGTGCTTCAGGATCGCGGCTTCAAGGTCGCGCTGGTCACCGATGGCCGGATGTCGGGCGCCTCTGGCAAGGTGCCGGCGGCGATCCATGTCACCCCGGAGGCGCTGGCGCATGGGATCGACGGTGGCGGCCCGCTGGCGCGCGTGCAGGATGGCGATGTGATCCGTTTATGCGGACATGATGGTACGCTGACGGTGCTCGCCGAGCTTGATAGCCGGCAGCCTGCCGTCCGCCCGGCTGAACACGCTGGCGTGGGGCGCGAATTGTTTGCGATGATGCGGCATGCCGCCGATGGCGCCGAGCAGGGCGCTTCGGCGATGCTGGCGCTGGCGGGATTGTAGGCGGTGTTGACCGTCATGAGCGGCGCGAAAATCCTCCCCGCTGGGGGAGGGGGACGGTCCGCAGGCTGGTGGTGGGGGGTTGGTCAGCATGACCTCTGACCTTGCGCCCCCTCCGTCAGCCCCTGCGGGGCTGCCACCACCCCCAGCGGGAGAGGATTTGAATGAGCGGCGCTCGCGTGGCGGCGCCACCGAACTGGTCGCGGTCGATGTCGGCGGCACCAATGCCCGTTTCGCGCTGGCCACGATTGCCGCCGATGGTGCGATTGCCCTGGGCGACTGCGTGACGCTGGCCACTCATGATCACGCCAGCTTCCCCATCGCATGGCAAGCCTTCGCCAGCCAAAGCGGCGGTCAACTTCCTCGGGCGGTGGCGATTGCCATTGCCGGGCCGATCAATGATGCAGTGATCCGCTTCACCAATAATCCCTGGACGATCCAGCCGGCTCAGCTGGCGAACCAACTCGGCGTCGATCGGGTGACGCTGGTCAATGATTTCGGCGCGGTCGGCCACGCCGTGCTTCATGCCGCAGCCGATGATTTCGTGCATTTGAGCGGACCCGATGTGCCGCTGCCCTCGTCGGGTACGATCAGCGTGATCGGCCCCGGCACCGGACTTGGCGTCGCTCATGTCTGGCGCGATGGCAAGCTGCTGGGCGAGGGCGGGCAGCGGCATGTCCAGGCGACGGAAGGCGGCCATGGCGATTATGCGCCGCTCGATACGGTCGAGGATGCGATCCTCGCCCGGCTGCGCCAGCGCCATCGCCGGGTGTCGATGGAGCGGGTGGTCTCGGGCCCTGGGCTGGTCGATATTTACGAGACGCTGGCGGCATTGGCCGGGCATGCCGTTGCGCCGCAGGACGACAAGGCGCTGTGGCAGCTGGGCACCAGCGGCGAAGACAGTCTCGCTGCGGCTGCGATCGAGCGCTTCTGCCTGGCGCTGGGCGCGGTGGCGGGGGATCTGGCGCTGGCGCAGGGCGCTGCCGGCGTAGTGATTGCCGGCGGGCTCGGGCTGCGGATCAAGGATACGCTGCTGGCCTCGGGCTTTGCCAGCCGGTTTTGCGCCAAGGGCCGCTTCGAGGCGATGATGGCGGCGCTGCCGGTCAAGCTGATCGTCCATCCGCAGCCCGGCCTGCTGGGCGCTGCCGCCGCCTTTGCCATGGAGCATGGAATATGATGGACAATACCACCGCGATCGACGCCATCATGCGCAAGGCGCCGGTCATCCCGGTGCTGGTGATCGACGATGCTGCCCATGCCGTGCCGATTGCCGAGGCGCTGGTCGCGGGCGGTTTGCCGGTGTTGGAAGTGACCTTGCGAACGGCGTGTGCGGTCGAAGTGATCCGGCTGATGAAGACGGTGCCGGGTGCGATCGTTGGCGCCGGCACCGTGCTGAGTCCTGCCGATCTCGACAAGGCTTTAGCAGTGGGCAGCGAATTCATCGTCTCGCCTGGCCTGACCCCGGCGTTGGGCCAGGCGGCAGTGGCGAGCGGCGTGCCATTCCTGCCCGGCACTGCCAATGCCGCCGACATCATGTTGGGGCTCGATCTGGGGCTCACCCGGTTCAAATTCTTCCCCGCCGAGGCCAACGGCGGCATTCCCGCGCTCAAGGCGATCGCCGCGCCCTTCGGGATGGCGCGGTTTTGTCCCACCGGCGGCATCGCCGTGGCCACCGCGCCCAGCTGGCTGGCGTTGGAAGCGGTGCTGTGCGTGGGGGGCAGCTGGATGGTGCCTCGCGGTAACCCCGACCCCGCCGCGATCGAAGCTGGCGCTCGGGCTGCTGCGGCGCTGCGTGGTTGAGCGGCAAATCGATTCAATGATCCTGGCCCTGGCAAGGAACTGAAACATCAGCGCCAACGGGAAAATGGGGAGCGGGGACATGAAGGGCCAAGCGATGAGGAACATGTCAGCATGAGCGATATTGCCGCACTCGATGCCCGTCTGGAGGAGCTGCACAGCCGTACTTCGGAAACGCCGTTGTTCAATCCGGTGTTTCAGCTGGGGCTGGAATTGTCGCGCCAGATCGAGAGCGGCGTCCTGACGCTCGACGGCGTCGAGGCGCTGGTGACCGAACTGGAATGCGAGTCGCTGCGGGCGCGGGCCGAGCGCTTGCACCGTCTGGTCGCTCCGGTCGCCGCTGAGGACAATCTCGCGCGGCTCAAAGGCCTCGCCGAGCCCGCCGATTTTCCGACTTTTGCCGCGCGATGGGCGCGACCGGTCGCGCACATCGTCTTCACCGCCCACCCCACCTTCCTGCTGACGCGGGCCCAGACCGAGGCCGTGGCCGCCGCCGCCACCTCGGGCGATTGCAGCGCCGCCACGGTCTGCCTCGCGCCGCATGGCCGCGATACCATCACCCTCGACACCGAACATGCTGCGGCGATGACCGCGCTGGCGCGCGGGCAAGCCGCGCGCGACCGGATCAACGCGGTGCTGCTGCGCACCGCCCGCGAGCGCTGGCCGGATCGCTGGCAGCAATTGAAACCGCTGCCGCTGCGCTTTGCCAGTTGGGTGGGCTATGACATGGACGGCCGCACCGACATCGGCTGGCATACCTGCATCCGCTACCGCCTGGAGGAAAAGGCCGAGCGGCTGGGGCTTTACGCCGCGCAACTGGCCGAGGCCGCGCCCGAGATTTCCGCGCGGCTGGCCGCCGCGGGTACCCGCACCGGTGAGATGGCGGCGCTGTTCGCGGCGAGTTTCGACGATCCCGCCGCGCTGTCCGCTGCCGCTAACACGCTCACCGTCGATCATCCGGACAAGCTGACCAGTCTCGCCGGGATCATCGCCGAGCTGGAAAC
This sequence comes from Sphingomonas palustris, assembly GCA_026225215.1. GTDB lineage: Bacteria > Pseudomonadota > Alphaproteobacteria > Sphingomonadales > Sphingomonadaceae > Novosphingobium > Novosphingobium palustris. Next base: position 5,636 of record JAMFSI010000039.1, read on the forward strand.
CCTGGCGGCCGGCGCCGTGCCCGAAGTGGCCGAGACCCTGCTGATCGCCGCCGCCGCAATGCGCAGCGATGGCCTGGGGATGAGCTGGATTCACTTCCGGGTGAACTCGTCGCAGCTTCAGAACGCGATCCGCCAGCGCATCGATCCCGATGGCAAGCTCGACCTCGCCAGCCAGGCGGCGCTAGTGAAGATGCGCGAATTGCTGGCGACCGCCAAGGTGCTGCGCTCGAACTTCGCCGCGCTGGCGATCGAACACAGCACTGCCGTCCGCCAGTTCCTGACCATGGCGGAAATCATCCATCATATCGATGGCGACGCGCCGATCCGGATGCTGGTGGCCGAATGCGAGCAGCCCACCACCATGCTCGCCGCGCTCTATTACGCCAAGCTGTTCGGCATCGCCGACAAGGTCGATATCTCGCCCTTGTTCGAAACCGAAAGCGCGCTCGAACATGGTGGGCGTTTTCTCGATGCGCTGCTCGCCGAGGATGCCTATCGCCAATATGCGCGGGTGCGGGGCCGGGTCGCGATCCAGACTGGCTTTTCCGACGCGGGCCGCTTCGTCGGCCAGATCCCCGCCGCGCTGGCGATCGAGCGCTTGCAGGGCCGCTTGGCCGAGGTGATGGCGCAAAACGGGCTGAGCGATGTCTCGGCGCTGATCTTCAACACCCATGGCGAATCGATGGGGCGCGGCGCGCATCCCACGAACCTTGCCGATCGGCTGGCGTGGCCGCTGTCGCCGTGGGCGCGGCGGCGCTTCGTGCGGGCGGGCATAAGGCTCGAGCCGGAAGTGAGCTTCCAGGGCGGCGACGGCTATCTGTGGTTCGGCACGCCCGAGCTGGCCTTGGCGACCTTGACTCGCTTCATCGAACTGGCGCCCGCCGAAACCGATCCCTACGCGCCCACCGATCCGTTCTATCGCCGCACCGACCTCAGCCTCGATTTCTACCGTGCCATCCGCCGCGTCCAGCAACGGCACCTTGCCAGCGCGACTTATTCGCGGGCCCTGACCGCTTTCGGGCTCGGCTTGCTGAACGATACCGGCAGCCGGAAATCGCGCCGCCAGTCCGATCTGGCGGCGGATCGTCAGATGAGCCTGCGCCAGTTCCGCGCCATTCCGCACAACGCCATCCTCCAGCAACTCGGCTATCCGCTCAACGTGATCGCCGGGGTCGGCACCGCCGCGGACGGTAATGTCGAGGACATGGCGGCGCTCCTTTCCACCAGCGAGCGCGGCCGCCAGATCGTCCGCCTGCTACGCGCCGCCAATGCCCTGGCCAGCATCAAGACCGTGGCGGCTTATGGCGAGTTGTTCAATTCGGCCTATTGGGCGAGCCGGCCTTATCGCGGCAATGAAGACCATATCGCCGATGGCTGCCTGGCGCTGGCGGAATATCTGACCAGCGACGATCGCGCGGGCGTGTTTCGCCGGCTGGCCTCGCGGCTGCGGGTGGATTCGCTGAAGCTGCATCGCCTGCTGCGCGGCATTCCCGAGGATGTTCCGACCCCGGGCCGCGAACATACCCGCCGCACTTTGGGGGTACTGCAAGCGCTGCGGCTGGCGCTGATGCAGCATATGTTCCTGAGGGTGGTGATGGTGCCGACCTTCAGCCGCGCCAATGACATTTCGCGCGAGGACGTGCTCGAAATGGTGTTCACGCTGCGTATCGACGAAGCGCTGGCGCAATTGCGCCGGGCGTTTCCGACGAGCTTTCCCAAGCTTAGCGATTTCGCGGTCAACGAACCGGCGGATTACCCGGACGAAGGCGCGACCGGCTATGCCGCGATCCGCCACGAATATATCGAGCCGATCGCTCGGGCGCAGGTCTTGTCGCTGCGCATCAGTACCGCCATAGCCAATCTCTTCGGCGCCCATGGGTGATTGGTAGGGCCCCCAATCCTTTCGCGTCGCCCTGGGTTTGACCTGGTGCTGGGCTTCCCCGTTCTGCGCTGGAAGACAGCACGACCCCGGCTCGGAGGCCGGGGTGACGGATGAGGCACAATTTCGGTAAGTCTTAACCGGGATATGCTAAGGGCCTCTGCTGAGTCCCCATAGGTAAGACATGCGATATTCACGAGGCGAGGTTAGCGGATTGGTTGCGGCGGCTCTGGCGGTGGTCGCGGTCGGCGCAGCTATGAACTTCGCCGACAACAGTCCGCATCTGGTGCTGCCGGCGGATGTTACCAGGGATGCGGCGCCGTTTCCTGCCCCCCATATCGCACCCTTGCCGATCGCAACGGCCACGCCGCGCCCTACCGCAGTCATGCCGGCATCTGCACCGAGCCCCACCGCACCGGCGCTGGTCATCAAACATATCCTGCCAATCTCCGGCCCGATCGCTTACGGTGAATGGCATTGGGACGAGACCGGTGCACCACCGGGGCCGCCGATCATCACTGTCGATCTCGATGCCCGGGTGCTTTCGGTGTTTCGCGGCGGCTATGAAATCGCCACCACTGCGGTGCTGATCGGCGCGCCGGAAAAGCCGACCCCGACCGGTGTCTTTCCGATCACTCAGAAAGACGCCAATCACGTCTCCAACCTTTACGACGCGCGCATGCCGTACATGCTTCGCCTGACCAATGACGGCGTCACCATCCACGCCACCAAGGTCGAAAACGGCTACGCCAGCCACGGCTGCGTCGGCACGCCCTTGCCCTTCGCCAAGAAATTGTTCGAGATCGTTCACCTCGGTGACAAGGTCTATATCACCCGCGGCAAGCATGTCGGGGTTGGCGATCCGCTGACGAAGTCATAATATCAGACTGTGATGACAGGCACCCGCCCCGTCCTTGCTGAGCTTGTCGAAGCACTGCCTTGTGCTTCTGAGCCCAAAAAAGAAGGACTATCCTTCGACAAGCTCAGGACGGGCGGAGAGAGATATCAAGCTGCGCGCTCAAGCCGATCACACCTCCTTTTCGGGCCTCGCCCATAGGCCCAGAATTGCCGCCGCAAACCCGGCCGCCGCGCCGACCCCCAGCGCCCAACGCGGCCCGGCGTGATCCGCGATCCAGCCCACGATCGGGGCGCCCACCAGCGTACCGCCCAAGGCAATGCCGACGCGCAGCGCCATCACCCGGCCGCGCATCGCTCGTTCGGTCGAAAGCTGCATCAGGCTATTCGTGGTATTAGTGAAGGTCAGCGAGGCGACGCCGATCACCACCAGCGTGGCGGCAAACCACCAATAGCCCGGCGCCAGCGCCGCCAGGGTGCAGCCGAGGCCGAATACTGCCGAGCCCACCAGCAGCGCACCGAAGTTCGGGTGCGCTCGCCGGGCGCTCAGGAACGCCCCGGATAGCGAGCCGACCGCCATGATCGAGGACAATATGCCATAGCCGCGCGCATCGGTGTGAAACTCGCGCACCGCCATGGTCGAGATGAAGATCGGGAAGTTGAGCCCGAAAGTGCCGATCAGAAACAGCATTCCCAGGATGCACTGAATATCGGCTCGTCCTTTGACATAGCGCAGCGCGTCGCCAAAACCGCCCTCGCTCCGGGGTGCTCGCAGTTGCGGGCGCAATTCGTCGACGCGCAGCATTGCCAGCGCCACCAGCACCGCAAGGAACGACACCCCATTGGCGATGAACGCCCAGCCGGTGCCGATCCCGGCGATGACCAGCCCCGCCACCGCCGGACCGACCATCCGCGCGGCGTTGAACGAAGTGGAGTTGAGCGCCACGGCATTGGGCAAATCCTCGTCGCCGACCAGTTCGGCGACAAAGGTCTGGCGGACTGGTGCATCGAAGGCCGCAGCGCTGCCGAACAGGAAGGCGAAGAGATAGACCTGCCATAGCCGGACTACGCCGAGCACGGTCAGCAGGCCCAAGGCCAGGGCGAGGAAGCCCATCGTCGCTTGCGTCGCGAGCAGCAGCTTGCGTTGGTTGTAACGGTCGGCGGCGACCCCGGTCCACGGCAGCCACAGCAATTGCGGCCCGAACTGCAGCGCCATGACGATGCCCACTGCAGTCGCATTGTGGTGCGTAAGCTGTGTCAGCACCAGCCAGTCCTGCGCGGTGCGCTGCACCCAGGTGCCGATATTGGAGACGAACGCACCCGACACCCACAAGCGATAATTGGTGCTCCGCAGCGAGCGGAAGACATGGGGTGCGGTGGTCGCGGTCATGATGGGTTAGAGCTGTTGCCGCCGTTGATTGCGCCGAAATGGCGAGCGGTGAACAGGCCTATCGCCAACATCCCGAATGCCAGCGATCCGACATGATCGAGGCGCTCGATGCGGAAATCCCCGACATGGCACAGCAGCCCGTAGGCCAGAGCCAGATTGAAAAATCCCCACAGCACATTGACCGTCGCCGACGACAGGCCCTTGCCCGGTGGGCTTGCAAACGGGGACTGGAACGAGCGTCCCATCAGCCCGCTGACGGTATGGGGAATCGCATTGGTCAGAAAGACGCCGCCGAAGGCGTAAGCGAGAAGGTCGATTCCGGGCATCAGGCGCTCCGTTTGGCGAGCAGGGCAAGGATCTCGGCGCAGGTGCCGGTCTCGCCGAGGCGGGGGAAGATATGGGCGATGCTGTGATCATGCGCGGCGGGACGCAAATCCGTCATCGCATCGACGGCGAGGGTGACGTTGAACCCGGCCTCATAGGCCTGGCGCGCGGTGGCCTCGACGCCGGTGCCGGTGGCGACGCCGGCAATCACCACTTGGGTGACCCCGAGCGCGCGCAGACGGGCCTCGAGATCGGTGGTGGCAAAGGCGCCCCAGCTGCGCTTGGTGATCAGAATGTCCTCGGGCTGGACATCGAGTTCGGGGATCAGTTCGGCCCAGCCTGCAGGATGCTCGGTCGCGCGCGGCGGCGTTTCGGTACGGCCGGGCGCGCCACCCGTGACGTTGACCAGCACGACGGGCAGTCCGTGTTTGCGAAAACCGGCGGCCAAAGCGCGGCTATTGGCGATGATCGGTGCGATCGGGTGAGGCAGCGGCAGGCTGACGATGCCCTTTTGCAGATCGACGACGATAAGCGCGCTGGCGGGGTCCAGCAGGGTGAGCGCCATGACAATATTTCCTTAGGGGCGGGAATCAGGCCTCGACGAGCCTGGAGAGTAAAGCGACGGCTCTGGATAGTTCATCCTGTTCGCCTGGCGACAAGCGCTCGGCGATCATGTCGGTCAGCCAGTCCTGGCGGGCGGCTCGGCCCTCGCGGATCTGATCGCGGCAGACATCGGTGAGCTGAAGCAGCGTCTGACGGCGATCCTCGGGATCGGCTTCGCCACGCAACATGCCGGCAGTTTCGAGCGCCGCGATCACCGGCCCCATCGATTGCGGGCGCATGCCCTCGGCGCGGGCCAGCGCCGAAGCCGTGGCCGCGCCATCCCGGTACAATCGGATCAGCACCGCCTTTTGTGAAGACGTGAAATCGCCAAGATCGGCCTGTTCGCGCAGCCGCCGCTTGAGGGCGCGAAAAATCGCGCGCAACTGCTGAGCCAATTGGTCCGATGATGCGTATGGAGAAGCGGGCTCATCGTGAATTTGAGGCATGAACGTCTTTCTGTCTGATCCGAAACTTCGTTTCGGATAGTCTGTGCCGTCCCGCTCTCCCGGGTTGGTACCACCTACAGGGTACCTTAACTGGGTGGTACCAACCCGGGGGAGCGGGACGGCACAGACTTCGAAATCCGCTCATTCGCGGATTTCACATAGGCCATTATAGATATACAGGTAAGCTGTAAAGGTTACCTGTCGAATTGAACTAGAGGTAAATATGCGCTATTTTCTCGATACCGAGTTCAATGGCTTTGGCGGCGAGTTGATCTCGATTGCGCTGGTGCCGGAAGACGCCGAGCTGCCGCCGTTCTACCAAGCGATGATATGCCCTGCGCCGACCGATTGGGTCGCCGCGAATGTCCTGCCCGTGCTGGCGACGATCCCGCTGACCCGCGAGGTGCTGGCCGACCGCTTTGCCGATTATCTGCTCGATGATGAAACGCCGCTGCTGGTCGCTGATTGGCCGGAGGATATTGCCCACGCCGCGCAGCTGCTGGTGACGGGGCCCGGTCGCATGAAACCCGTTCGCAGCCTCCGCTTCGAACTGGTCGATCCCAATATTATCGGTCCGGGTCTATCGGCGCTGGTGCCGCATAACGCCTGGCACGACGCGACCGCATTGCGCGCCACCGTGCTTGCGTATGAACGGAGAGTGGCCGTGAATCCCGATGTTTTTACGGGTTAGTGAAGACCACGCGATCGCCGGTCTGGCTCCAGGTCTGTTCGACCTGGGCCAGCGGCATACTGCTGGTCGCCAGCATCAGCTTGCCCGCTGCCGCCGCATCGAACACGCCGGCGATAGCGGCCAGCAATCGCGGCAGTGACACGCTACCGATACCGCTGCCCATCAGTTCCAGCGCCGAGGAGCGCAAGACCGCGCCGGGCAAGCGGATATCCGCACCGCTGGCGGCGCCGATCTGGACAAAGCGGATCGGCACCGCTTCGGCTGCCACCTTGGCGGCGGAAACCAGCAGATGCTCTGCGCTCATCCCCCACAAGTAATCGAGCACGACATCGACGCCGCGCGCGAACTCCGCCTTGAAGGCGGCGTCGAGCGCCTCGCCATTATCAGTCAGCGGGATGACCATGTCCGCGTCCAGGCTGTCCAGGACTGCGCGGTTGCGGCCCGTGGCGATAATGCGCGCGGCGCCCTTGGCCCGGGCGATTTGCACCGCCAACTGCCCCGAGGCGCCGGTCGCGCCGTTAATCAAGACCGTCTCACCGGGTTTGAACCGCGCGCGCTCGGTCAGCGCCGCCCAGGACGACATGCCGGGATTAGCGATGGCCGCGGCGGTGACGTCGTCGAGAGTGTCGGGCACCGGCAGGCAATTGCTGATCGATGCCAGTGATCGCTCGGCCATGGCGCCGAATGGCGCGCGCGGCAGGACGAAATAGACCCGGCGACCGTCGTCCAGCGTGCCGACCCCGTCCACCCCGGCGACGAAAGGAAAACCGCCTGAAGAACTGTAATGCGTGCCTGACGCACGAGCCCGCGTTAATTGGCTCAGCGCGCTCGCCCGAACCGCAATGCGTTGCTCGCCGGGGCCGGCTTGCGGTTCTGCGAAGTCTGCGAAAACGGGGGGATGTCCGGCGTCATGGACGATTGCTGCCTTCATCTCAGGAATCTTTCATTTCGGGTTTGGCCTTTGACGCGCCGCTCATTCAGCGGCAGCGCTGCGAGTGCTGGCCTCGGCCCACCATGCTTCGATAGCAGGCAGTTCAGCTGGAAGTACGACGTAAAAGGGGGACGCAAAATTATCCCACACCGCCATGAATTTCGGCGCTACCGAAGTCAGAATCGGCGCCCCGGCCTCGATTGCCTCGATGAACGCGGGCAGCAGTCCCGAGCCTTTTTCCGCCTCGAGCTTGCCGAATTTGCTGAGCACGACAAGATCGCAGCCCGAGGCAATGTCCCGCCGCACCTGTTCGCCGGCCTCGACCAGCGACGGACTATCAAGCGCGCAGCCCGCCGATCCGGGGCCAAGATCCTGAAAGATCGGAAAGCTGCCATCACCGCCAAGGTTGGACAGCCGACCCTGCACCCGGCTGCGGCTTTCGTTACGCGGGTCTTCGATCACCCCGACGATTCTGGCACGGGTTTGCCAATGCGCGACGAATTGCCCGATGAGCTGCTGGATCGCGGCGCTATCCGCGCCTTGCACCACGGCGATCGGCTTTATGGCTTTGTCCATGCCATGCTCCTTATGCCGGCCCTGCATCGGCCTGACAGGTGTTCGCGCCGAGCCATAGCATTTTATCGTCGGCCGGAAAGCTTGCGCTGCTTCGGGAGCCATCCAGGAGCAGCCAAACCCGAACAAATTGCAGGCAAATTGTAAAATGCTTTGCTTCCAAAAACGGGATCGTAGATAGGCGGGTTGCCCGGGGGGGTGTCTAATTCCGGGGTTCGCGATATGTTTTCCTCCAGGCAAACCTCAGGCGCGCCGCGCGCAGGGGTGGATTTACGGGCCGGAGCCGGCCTCGCCCTGATCATCCTGTTTTTCATTTTAAGCGGCGTCATTGCCTATTCCAACGTCAATGTGCTGCGCGACGATGCCACCAAAATTCAGCATTCGCATGATGTGATCGCCGCGCTCGACGAATTGCTGTCGACGATGCAGGATGCCGAAACCGGCCAACGCGGGTTTTTGCTGACCAGCAAGGAGCCCTATCTGGCTCCCTATGACGCTGCCGTCGCCCGCGCCGGACCGACCCTCGATCTGATCGCCAACCTTACTCGCGACAATCCATCGCAGCAGGCGCGGATGGTCCCGCTTCGCCGCCACGTCGATGCCAAGCTGGCCGAGCTGAAACAAACCATCGATCTGCGCCGGAGCGCCGGCAGCGACGCCGCCCTCGCCGTGGTCACCACCGATCGCGGCAAGGTCGAGATGGACGCCATCCGCACCCAGCTCGACCTGATGCAGCAGGAAGAAGCGCGGCTGCGCCAATTCCGGCAGGAGGAGATGTCCGGCGCTTATCAAACCGCCTGGGTCAGCGGCATCCTTTCCTGTCTGGTCGGCATCGTGCTGACCCTGGCCGTCGGTTTTCTGATCCGCCGGGCGACCGTGGCGCGCGAAAGGCTGCAGTGGCTGCAATCCGGCGAGGCGCGTTTGGCATCGGCGATGCTGGGGGACTTAGCTCCCGCCGAGTTGGGCGAAAACATCCTGAGCTTTCTGGCGCATTTTCTCGGGGGCCAGTGCGGCGCGATCTTCGCCGGCGACGGCGCGCATTACCAGCGGATCGCGGCCTATGGCGTGCCGGCGGATGCCAGGATCGTCGAGCGTTTTTCGCAGAAGGAAGGCTTGCTCGGACAAGTGGCGGCCGAACGCGCGCCGGCAATCTTGAGCGATATTCCCGACGGCTATCTGGCGCTCGGCTCGGCGCTGGGACAAACCCAGCCGCGCCATGTGATCATTGCCCCGGCGATGGCCGATGATGTGGTTCGTGGCGTGGTCGAACTCGGCTTTCTCCAGCCGGTGGGCGACCATGCGCAGGAGTTTCTCGCGATTGCAGCGGATGCGATCGGGATTGCGCTGCGATCGGCGGCCCTGCGCGCCGAATTGCAGAATTTGCTCGAGGAAACCCAGCGCCAGTCGGAGGAATTGCAGGTCCAGAGCGAAGAGCTGCGGGTCTCGAACGAGGAATTGGAGGAACAGGGACGCGCGCTCAAGGAATCGCAGGTCCGCCTCGAACAGCAACAAGTCGAACTCGAGCAGACCAATTCCCAGCTGGAGGAACAGGCGGGGCAACTCGAAGCCCAGCGCGATGATCTCACCCGCTCGAATTCGGCGGTGGAATTGAAAGCGCGCGAGCTGGAGCGGGCGAGCCGCTACAAGTCGGATTTCCTTGCCAATATGTCGCACGAGCTGCGCACGCCGCTGAACTCGCTGCTGATCCTGTCCAAGCTGCTGTACGACAACCCCGCCGGCAATCTGACCGAAGACCAGGTCAAATATGCCCATACGATCCAGTCGTCCGGCAACGATCTGCTGCTGCTGATCAATGACATTCTTGATCTTTCCAAGATCGAGGCGGGGCAAGTCCAGGTGCGTCCGGAAACGGTTTCGCTCGATCGGGTCGCTAATGACATGCGCCAGATGTTCCAGCCGCTCGCCAACGAGCGCGGGCTGCAATTCGATATCGACATCGCCGAGAACTGTCCCGCCACGATCGATACCGATCGTCAGCGCCTCGATCAGGTGTTGAAAAACCTACTCTCGAATGGCCTCAAGTTCACCGAAGCGGGCAGCGTTCGGCTTTCCCTGGCGCCAGCCGGTGCAGGTGAGATCGCCATTTCCGTCACCGACACGGGCATCGGCGTTGCCGAAGACCAACAGCGGGATATCTTCGAGGCTTTCCGCCAGGCTGACGGGACGATCAGTCGCAAATATGGCGGTACCGGGCTTGGTCTCTCGATTTCGCGCGAACTCGCGCGGTTGCTGGGGGGCAGCATTACCCTCACCAGCAAGCCTGGTGAAGGCAGTTGCTTCACGCTGACGCTCCCGCTGGCTTACGATCCCGCGCTGGTCGCGCCGCGCGCGGAACCTGCGCCGCTATCCCGCGAAAGCGCGGTGCTGGCGCTGCCAGTGAAACCGGCGCTGCTGCCGCGCAGAGTGGATGACGATCGCGAAAAATTAGAGACCAGTGGGCGGATTCTGCTGGTTGTCGAAGACGATGCCAGCTTTGCCGGCATCGTTCGGGATTTGTCGCGCGAGTTGGGATTCCAGTGCCTGGTCGCCGGGACCGCCGAGGAAGCCCTGCAACTGGCGCGCCAGTTCAACCCGAGCGCGGTGGTACTCGATGTCGGGCTGCCCGATCAGTCGGGGCTGGCGGTGCTCGATCGGCTCAAGCGCGATGTCGAGACGCGGCACATTCCGGTGCATGTCGTCTCCGCCAGCGATCATGGCCAAACCGCGTTGTCGCTCGGCGCGATCGGCTATTTGGTCAAGCCGGTGAAGCGCGAAGACCTCACCGAGGTGCTTGAAGCGCTCGCCGCGCAATTGGCGCGGACCGTGCGCCGGGTGCTGATCGTCGAGGATGACCCGGTCCAGCTCGATGCGGTCAAACGGTTGCTGGCATCGGGGGATGTCGAGACGGTGGGCGCGGGCACGGCTGCCGAGTGCTTGCAGCGTCTCACCGAAAACAGCTTCGATTGCATCGTGCTGGATTTGACGCTGCCCGATGCCTCGGGCTTTGCCTTGCTGGAAACGCTGAGCGAGGATGGCAGCCACGGCTTCCCGCCGATCATCGTCTACACCGGGCACGATCTGTCTGCGGCGGACGAACAGCGGCTGCGGCGCTATTCCGATTCGATCATCATCAAAGGCGCGCGTTCGCCCGAGCGCTTGCTCGACGAAGTGTCGCTGTTCCTGCACCAGGTGGTAAAAGAACTACCCGCCGAGCAGCAGAAGATGATCCAGAAAGCGCGCAACCGCGATGCGATCCTGGAAGGGCGGCGCATCCTGATCGTCGAGGACGATGTCCGGAATATCTATTCGCTGACCAATATCCTCGAGCCGCGCGGTGCCGTGGTCGAGATTGCCCGGAACGGGCGGGAAGCGATCGAGGCGCTGGAGAAATCCGCGGGCAGCGATGCCAATGCGATCGACCTCGTGCTGATGGACGTGATGATGCCGGTCATGGATGGGCTGACGGCGACGCGCGCCATTCGTCAGGATGCCCGCTGGAAAAAACTGCCGATCATCACCCTGACCGCCAAGGCCATGCCCGACGACCAGCAGCGCTGCATCGAGGCGGGGGCGAGCGATTACATGCCCAAGCCGCTCGACGTCGATCGGCTGCTATCGCTCGTCCGGGTCTGGATGCCGCGGTAGCTATGTCCGACCTTATCGAGGACATCGAGATCCGGCTGCTGCTGGAGGCGCTGCATCAGCGCTACCACTATGATTTTCGCAATTACGCCCAGGCATCGATCCGGCGTCGGCTGCGGCAGGCGCGTGACCAGCTGGGGTTCGCGAATTTCTCGGCCTTGCAGGAAGCCTTGTTACACGATGAGGCGATGTTGCCGCGATTGCTTGCCTATCTGACGGTCCAGGTCAGCGAGATGTTCCGCGACCCGTCCTATTTCCGGGCGATCCGCGAAAAGGTCGTACCGCACCTGCGCACCTTTCCGTCGCTCAAGATCTGGATTGCGGGCTGCAGCACCGGCGAGGAACTCTATTCCTTCGTCATTCTCTTTCGCGAGGAGGGGCTGGAGCAACGGACATTGTTTTATGCCACCGACATCAGCCAGGATGCGCTCGATGCGGCGGCGAGAGGAATCTATTCGCTCGACCGGATGAGGACCTTCACTGAGAATCACCGCGCTGCCGGTGGAAAATCCTCGCTGTCCGAATATTATCGCACCGCTTACGGTAATGCCGTGCTCGATCAGGGTTTGCGCGATAAGGTGGTGTTCTCCGATCACAGCCTCGTCACTGACGCGGTTTTCGGCGAGATGCATCTCATTTCCTGCCGTAACGTGCTAATCTATTTCAATCGCGATTTGCAGGACCGTGCCATCGGTTTGTTTCGGGATTCGCTGGGCCGGAAGGGGTTTCTGGGGCTGGGTTCCAAGGAGAATATTCGCTTTTCGAGCCATGCCGATGGTTTCAGCGATTTCGCTCGCCAGGATAAGATCTATCAAAGGCGCGAAGCATGAGCAGCAGCGAGGCACCCGAAGGCGCGCGCCTGGTCGTGATCGGTGCGTCGGCGGGCGCGCTCCAGGCCTTGACGCAGATCCTGCCGGCGCTGCCTGTCGATTATCCCTTGCCGATCCTGATCGTGGTTCACATTCCCCCGGATCGGCGGAACATGCTGGCGCCGCTGTTCCAGGCAAAATGCCGCATGGCGGTTCGCGAAGCGGAGGACAAGGAGCCGGGGCTGGCGGGCGTGGTCTATTTCGCTCCGCCCGACTATCATCTGCTGGTCGAGACGGATGGCACTCTTTCGCTGTCGAGTGACGAGGAAGTCTGGTTCTCCCGGCCATCGATCGACGTCTTGTTCGAAAGCGCGGCCGATGCCTATGGTGCCGGTGTGATCGGGATCATCCTGACCGGCGCCAATCCGGACGGTGCGAGTGGATCGAAGGCGATCGCCGATGCCGGGGGCACCGTGCTCGTGGAAGACCCGGCGACGGCTTATGCCAGTGCGATGCCGCTCGCGGCGTTGCAGGCTTGCGGGACAGCGCGGGCCATGCCGCTCGCCGCTATCGCGAACTGCTTATTGAAAGAGTGTGCCGCATGATCAGTGCTATGGAACCGGTACACTTTCTTCTGGTCGATGATCTGGCGGAGAATCTCGTCTCGCTGGAAGCCCTGCTCAAGCGCGACGACTTGGTGCTGTTGAAGGCGCAGTCAGCGGATCAAGCGCTGGAATTGCTGCTGACTCATGACGTCGCGCTGGCGCTGCTCGACGTCCAGATGCCGGGAATGGACGGGTTCGAGCTGGCCGAATTCATGCGCGGCAGCGAGCGGACGCGACATATTCCGATCATCTTCGTGACCGCGGGGAGCGCCGATAATCAGCGCCGCTTCCGCGGTTATGAAGCCGGTGCGGTCGATTTTATCCAGAAGCCGATCGAGGCGGATATCCTGCGCAGTAAGGCCAATGTGTTTTTCGACCTCTATCGCCAGCGCCAGCAGATTGCCGCCCAGCGCGACGAATTGGCGGTGGCGTCACAAGCGCTCCACGATGCGGATCGGCGCAAGGATGAATTTCTCGCGATCCTGGCGCATGAATTGCGCAATCCGGTCGCCGCGATCGGCGGCGGTTTGCGGCTGTTGAAGCGGCATGCGACCTCCGAGCCAGCCGAGGATCTGCGCGGCAAGATGGAGCGCCAGCTGTTCCATTTATCGCGTCTGGTCGAGGATCTGCTCGATATCTCGCGGATCAGCGAAGGCAAAATCCTGCTGCAAAAGGACCGCGTCGCCCTGGATACGATCGTGCGATCCGCGATCGAGGCGAGCCAGGCCAATCTCGATGCGGCTCGCCATAGCTTTACCGTCGATTTGCCGCAGGAGCCGATCTGGCTCCATGCCGATCACACCAGGATCGCACAGGTCCTGGCGAATCTGCTCAACAATGCCGCCAAATATACGCCGCCTGGTGGCCATATCTCGCTTTCGGCGCGGCGCGCTGGTGGGCATGTCGAGATTTGCGTAGCGGACGATGGCATTGGCATCCCCGCCGAAATGCAATCGCAGATATTCCAGATTTTCGCGCAAGTCGAAGGCCATCGCATTCGCGCGGCGGGCGGTCTAGGCGTGGGCTTGGCCTTGGTCCGCCAACTGGTGGCGCTCCACGACGGATCAATCGCCGTGCACAGCGAAGGACAAGGGAAGGGCAGTCAATTTACGATCAGACTGCCCATCGAAACTTAGAGCGGGCAGCTGTGATCGAAATCCACTCCCGTCCATACTGAGCTTGTCGAAGCATTGCCTTGTTCTTCGGGTAAGACCCAGAAAAGAAAGGCAGTGCTTCGACAAGCTCAGGACGGACGGGAAAAGGGTCCGGGGTCGCGGTTAGCTGCTGCGCACTTTGGCATCCTTGCCATGCAGGGCTCGCAGCCGCCGAGTTGGGCACTGCGGATGCGGAGCGTTGCGAGCAGCTTGCCGCTGAGCAGATGGCGCGGGTAATTATAGTGCCGGTCGCCGTCATCGGGGATTTATCATGCTCGGAACAGGCGGGGATGGGCGACGCCGTCTTGTCGGGCGGCGAGCCGCCTTCCTGAATGGTATGCTCCATGCGCAGCCGCTGGATCGGTTGCGCGCAGCAGCGGAGCCTTGCCCCGCTCGTCCTAAGTCATTCCGCTACCCTCGCCGATGTCCATCCTGTTATTCCAATAATGGAATATATACTTTTCTATGTGGAATTGTGTGATTGACTCCAGGCTGAGTCAACGGCTTTGTGACTAGATCAGCGGCCCGGCGATGGGTGTTGTCGTTGACGACCGGGCGATAGGCAGACAATTCAGAGCCACGCGGCGTGAACGCAATGGGATGAGGATGAAATGAGCGGACAAGACGGTTCGTATCGGGATTTGCATCGGCCGCTGTACACTGCCGAGGTTCTGGCCAATGCGCTGAACAGCGGCGGCAGCCGGCCGCTGCTCCATATCCAGGGTGTCGCCACGCTGACGGTCGCCCAGGTCCGTGATGCCACCAGCCAATTCGTCCAAACGCTGGCGAGCCTGGGGGTCGGCAAGGGATCGCGGGTGGCGATGATCGCACCCAACCGTCCGGAATGTCTCCACGTCACTCATGCGCTGCAATTGCTGTCGGCGATCTATGTCCCGCTGCATCCGTTGGCCGGGCTGTCCGATCACCTCCATGTGATCCGCGACGCCGAACTCGATATTCTCGTCTTCGACGCCGAACGCTTCGCGGCGCGCGCGACCGAGATTACTGCGGATATTGCGGGCATCCGGCTGTTGGCGCTCGGCGAAAGCCCGCTAGCGGACGACATTTTCCGGCTTGCCGACAGCTTTACCCCGGGCCGACTGGCGCCCGCGCCTGAAGGCGAACATGATATCCTGCGCCTCGGCTATTCGGGCGGCACCACCGGTAAGCCCAAGGCGATCCCCAGTTGCGCGCGCACTGGCGCTTACACCGGGCAGCTGATGCAATCGACCTGGGAATGGCCCAATCCGCCCATCATCCTCACTTGCGCGCCGCTCACGCATGCCGGCGGCGCGATGTTCATGCCGGCGCTGCTGCGCGGCGGCACGCTGCTGGTGATGAATGGCTTCGAGCCGGTGAAGGTGATGCAGGCGATCGCGGCGCATCGCATCAATTGCATGCTGATGGTGCCGACGATGATCTATGCGCTGCTCGATTGTCCGCGGCTCGGCGAGTTCGATCTGTCGAGCCTGGAGACGGTGTTCTACGGTGCCTCGGCGATCTCGCCGGCGCGGCTGCGCGAAGCGATCCAGCGGATCGGGCCGGTGTTCGCGCAATTCTACGGCCAGGCCGAAGCGCCGATGGCGATCACCTATTTCAGCAAGGCCGATCACGACGTCAACGACCTGACCCGGCTGGCGAGCTGCGGCAAACCCAGCCCCTATATCCGCGTCGAACTGATGGACGCCGACTGCAAGCCGGTGGCCGAAGGCGAGCCCGGCGAGATCTGCGTGCAGGGGCCGCTGGTGATGGATGGCTACCGCGATCCCGCACTGACCGTCGAAGCCTTTCGCGGCGGCTGGCTGCACACCGGCGATGTTGCGGTGCGCGATAGCGAGGGTTTCCTGCGGATCGTCGATCGCACCAAGGACATGATCGTCTCCGGCGGCTTCAACATCTATCCGCGCGAGATCGAGGATATCATCGGTGAGCATGCGGCGGTGAGCCAGGTCGCGGTGATCGGTGTTCAGCATCCGAAATGGGGCGAGGCGGTGACGGCGATCGTGGTGCTCAAACCAGACCAAAGCGTGGATCAGGTCGAACTGATCGCGCAAGTGGCCGAGCGCAAAGGCTCATTCCAGGCGCCCAAGTCGGTGATATTCGTCGATGCGATTCCGCAGACGCCGGTGGGCAAGCCCGACAAGAAGGCGCTGCGCGTGCAATTCGTGCGGCGCCGGTGGCATGAGCGAGCTTAGCCACCCCCTCGCTGGCCGCGTCGTGCTGATCACCGGCGCGGGACGCGGGCTCGGACGCGCGCATGCTCTGGCCTGCGCGGCGCTGGGTGCGCGCATCGTCGTCAATGACTTCGGCGGTTCGCGCGATGGCGTCGGCGCGTCATCCGGCCCGGCGGATGAAGTGGTCGCGGAAATCCGGGCGGCAGGCGGCGAGGCCGTGGCCCATGCCGGCAATGTGGCCGAGCCCGAAGATGCAGCTTCAATGGTCGCGCTGGCGCTTGATCGCTTCGGAGAGTTGCACGCTTTGGTCAACAATGCCGGCATTCTGCGCGACAGAAGCCTGCTTAATCTGACAATCGACGAATGGACGCAGGTGGTCGATGTCCATCTGCGCGGCACTTTCGTGATGACTCAGGCCGCCGGGCGCTACTGGCGCGACCAGGCCAAGGCCGGTACCCCGATCGCCGCGCGCATCGTCAACACCTCCTCGGGCAGCGGCTTGTTCGGCAATTTCGGCCAGGCCAACTACAGCGCGGCCAAGGGCGGCATCGCCTCGCTCACCGCGACCACCGCGATCGAGCTAGGCCGTTACGGCGTCACCGCCAATGCCATTGCCCCGGTTGGCAAGACTCGCCTGATTTCGGAAGATCCCGAATTCGTAAAACTCAAGGAAGGCTTCGATCCGCTCGATCCCGCCAATGTCTCGCCATTGGTGACCTGGCTGGTCAGCGAGGAGTCCGGCGAGATCACCGGGCGCACCTTCTCGGTTGCCGGGGGTTATATCGGCGTGGTCGAGGGCTATCTGCGCGGCCCCGGCATGCAGCACGACCGCAAACTGACCTTCGCCGATATCGACGCCGAGTTACCAGTGCTCGTCGCACAATCGCGGCCCCGCACCAGCGCGTATGAATCTCACCCCTATTCGGGGCGCGGCTGATGCCACTGGACCTGTCCGCCGTCGGCCGTGAAAGCGGGCCTCATCCGGTCGAGTGGAATTCGCGCGATGCGATCATCTATGCGCTGGGCGTCGGCGCGGGGTCGCAGGACCCCTATCGGGAATTGGCCTTCACCACCGAGAATTCGACCGGGATCGCCCAGCAGGTCCTGCCGACTTTCGCGCTGGTGGTGAGCCCGCGCCAGGCGGCGCCGATTGCGATCGGCGAGTTCGACCGCAGCAAGACCGTCCATGGCGAGCAGGCCTTGATCCTGCACAAGCCGCTGCCGCCCGATGGCAAGGGCTTTGCGACCAATCGCATCGACGCCATGTACGACAAGGGCAGCGGCGCGCTGGTGGTGCGCACCACGATGCTCACCGCCGAGGATGGGCGGCCGCTGGCGACGGCGCATATTGGCCAATTCATTCGGGGCGAGGGCGGCTTCGGCGGCGACCCCGGCCCCAAATTCGACTGGACCGCGCCCGATCGAGTGCCGGACCACACCATCTTGCAGCCCACGCGCTCCGACCAGGCACTGCTTTATCGGCTCTCGGGCGATCGCAATCCGCTGCACTCGGACCCAGCCTTTGCGAAGCGCGCCGGCTTCGAGAAGCCGATCCTGCATGGCATGTGCAGCTTCGGCTTCATCGGGCGAGCGATCCTGGCGCTGGCGGACCATGATCCGGCCCGCTTCAAAAGCATGAAGGCGCGTTTTTCCAAGCCGGTCATTCCCGGCGAAACGCTGCGCAGCGAATTCTGGATAGACGGCGGCGCGATCCGGTTCCGCAGCTTCGTTGGCGATCGGATGGTGCTGGATGGCGGCGAGGCGGAGATAGCATGAGCATGAAACCGGTCCCCATACCCACCCCAGAGACCCAGACCTTCTGGGATAAAGCGCGCGAGCATGAATTGTGGCTGCCGAAATGCGTTGATAGCGGGCAAGTGTTCTTTCCGCCGCGCGCCTTCTCGCCGTTCACCGGCGGAGCGGTGGCGTGGGAAAAGGCCAGCGGTAAGGCGAAGCTCGCCTCCTTCGTCATCGTCCACCGCCCCTCGCCGGGCTATGAGGCAGAGGCGCCCTATGTGATCGCCCTGGCCGAATTGGCCGAGGGTCCGCGGATGATGACCAATTTGCCCGGTGCGCCGGTCGATCCTGCCGCGCTGACCATCGGCGCGCCGCTCATCGTAAGTTTCGAGGCGCGCGGCGACATCGTCATTCCGCAATTTCGCCTGGAGGATGAGGCATGAGCGTGGTGATCGTCGGCGCTACCGAATCCGCACGGTTGGGGGTGGTGCCCGATCAATCGGCAATGTCGCTGGCTTGTGAATCTGCGATTGCCGCTTTGCGCCAGGCTGGTCTCACGATTACCGATGTCGATGGCGTCGCCGGCACGATGTCGCCGATCGAGATCGCCTTTGCGCTCGGCGCCAAGCCGCGCTGGCTCGACGGAACCATGGTCGGCGGCTGTTCCTACATGCTCCATGTCCGTCATGCAGTGGCCGCGATCGAGGCGGGGCAGGCCGATGTCGTCGTTATCGCTCATGGCGAATCCGGGCGGTCGCGCGTCGGTGCGCCGAGTTACACCAAGAATCCCAGCGATCTGACCGGGCAGTTCGAAATGCCTTATGGCATCCTCGGCTCATACACGCGCTTCACCCTGCCGGTGATGGCCTATCTCCATAAATATGGCCTCGGAGAAGCCGATCTCGCCGAGGTACCCGTTGCCCAGTCGCGGTGGGCGAATCGCAATCCGCGTGCTCTAAGACCGGAGTTGCTGTCGGTCGACGACGTGCTGGCATCGCCGCTGATTGCGTGGCCGTTCCATCGGTTCGAATGCTGCCCGGTCACGGATGGCGGCGGCGCGCTGGTGCTGACCTCGCAGGAACGCGCGGCGGATATGAACCTGCGCTATCGCCCGATAACGGTAATCGGCAGCGGCGAATCCTGCGAGGGTCCGGGTCCGGTGTTCATGGAGGATCTGACCAGTTTCCGCGCTTTCCGCGATGCTTCCGCCGCGGCGATGCGCACTTCGGGCGTCAGCCATGCTGAGGTCGATCATCTGATGATCTATGACGCCTTCGCGCATGTGCCGATATATGGCCTCGAAGATATGGGCTTCGTCGGGCGCGGCGAAGCGGTGGACTTCATTCGCAGCGGCGCGACCAGCCCCGGCGGTTCGCTGCCGATGAATACCACCGGCGGCGGTTTGCTTTATACGCATACCGGCATGTACGGGATGTTTGCGCTGCTCGAGGCGGTGCGCCAGCTTCAGGGCTGTGCCGCCGCTCAGCTTGACCAGGTGCGGACCAGCCTCGTGCTTGGCGCGGGCGGGATGTTCAGCGCCGCTGGCGCGGTAATGCTCCGTGCAGATTGAAATTTCCAATACTGGAATGAGTTTGCTATCGCTCATGAAATGTAAGGCTTGAAACGGGAATGCGTTGAGTGTCGGAAATGTCAAACCCCACCAGCCGCGTGATCGACGTGCTGAATTTTCTCGCCGCTCACCCCACCGAAACCTTCTCGCTTGCCGAAATTGCTCGCCATGTCGGGCTGAGCAACGGCTCCGCACACCGTATCTTGACGACTCTGGCTGGCGCACAATTTCTGTCGCGTAACGACAAGCGGCGGACTTATTCTCTCGGCGTGGCGATGGTGGCGATCGGCCAGGCCACGGTCGAAAAGCATCGCGGCATCGAAGTCGCCAGACGCGAAATCGGCCGCCTTGCCGTCGAGCTGGATTTGCAATGCAGCGCCAACGCTGTGGTCGATGGCGAGCTGCTGGTGCTGGTCAAGGAAGGCAACCCGCGGTCGCATCGCGGTTTGACGCGGGTCGGCGAACGCCGCCCATTGCTGCCGCCGCTGGGGCTGTGTCACATCGCCTGGGGCGGCGATGCGGTGATCGAGGCCTATCTCGACAAGGCGGCCCCGCATTTGAGCGAGGCGGTGCGAGCGCATCTTCTTGCGGCTTTTCCGCTGATCAGACGACGCGGCTATGCCACGGCAGCCAATGGCGCCATCATCCTCCATGCCCGCGAAGCCACGATGATTGCCGCCAATCAAATTCGCGATCAGGCCTATTGGTCATCGGTATTCACCTCGATCGAGCATCTGACGCCGAACGAGGTGCAATTGTTCGACATCAAAGACGCGGGCGACGTCGGCGTGGGTTACATCGCCGCACCGGTGTTCTCGCCGGCCGGTACCGTTGCTTTTCAGCTGGTCATTACCGGGCTGCCGGCCGATCTCCGCACAAGGGAGATCGAGCGCTACGCGGAAAGATTATGCGCGACAGCAGCCTTGATCACGAACGAGACTCACGGGCGACCGCCAAAGGGCTGACGCTGGGGATCGTTGTCGTGCCGGATCCAACCAAACGGGCGGCGTGACCGCAATCACGCCGCCCGCTTATGGCATCAACCCTCGGCCAATAGCTTGTGCTCGTGCGCCTGCCTGGCGGTATCCTCGCGCGGGGCGATGGCATGAGCGAGCACGGTCTCGGCGCGATTGTCGACGCCGTTGATCAGCCGGGCGCGCTCGATATTGCCGGGGGTGCTGACGATCCACACCGGGCCATCGGCGATATTGTCGAGCCCTTCGCGCGCTACAGTCTCGGGCGGTTCGGCCAGTTCGATCGGCATGCCGAGCCGGGCCATCGCCGGGGTCGCGGTGAAGCCGATGTTGAGGTGCAGCACATCGACGCCCAGCGGCTTGAGTTCGGCCCAGAGCGCTTCGGAAAAGATCCGGCTGAAGGCTTTCGAGGCGGTATAAGCGGCCAGCGTCGGCGATCCGAGATAGCTGCTCAGCGAACCACCCAGGATGATCCCGCCGCGCCCGCGCTTGACCATCAGCGCGCCATAATGGCGGGAAAGATTGGCCTGGCCCAGCACGTTGATGGAAATCACCGACTGCGTGACGGCTTCGGGCAGTTCGGTGAACAGCCCGCGCGTATCGTTGGCGCCGGCATTGTACACGAGCAGCCCGACGTCGATGTCGTCGGTCACCGTGCGAATCTGGTCGAGCACATCAGGCTTGCTGAGATCGGCCGAGAGGATACGTACCTCGGCGCCCTTGCCGCGCAGTTCATCGGCCAGTTCTTCCAGTGGCGCGGTTTTGCGTGCGGTCAGGACCAGCTTGAAACCGTCCGCCGCCAGCAAACGGGCGAAAGCCGCGCCGACGCCTTCGGAGCCGCCGATCACCAGCGCCCAAGGGCCATATTTTTCGAGATTCATCGGATTTCCTTCCCAATTAAGATGCTTTTTCCAGCCGCGTTTGGGCGCCTTGTGAATGGAGTTCTGCCCAGGTCGCGCCAACTTGTTCGGGGGCGTAGGGAATGATCGGATCGCTTTCCCCGAAGACGTCGATCGCATGCAGAAAGCGGTGCGTGCCGATCATGTGGCCGCAGGTCGATCCCAGTTCGACGATTTCGGCGGTAGTGAAATGCTGCGCCAGGCGGCGGAACAGATCGTCGCCGATACGGTGATGGTCGGTGGCGAGCAGATCGATGAATTCCAGCGCCAATCGTTCGCGGGTGCTGAGATCGCCGCGCAGGCTGGGGTCGGTCAGGCAAGCCACCACGTCTTCGGTTGCCCCTTTGACTTTGCGCGAAGCCATACACGGCTCGCAGCCCCCCAATTGCGCGCTGCGGATACGCAGCAGTTCGAGCAGCTTGCCATCGAGCAGATGGCGCGGATAATTGGGGTGGCGGTCGCCATCGTCGGGCACTGTATCGTGGTCCGAATAGGCCAGGATCTGCAACGGCAGGGCAATGCGAAACGCTCCGGACGCGATACCCGCCTCGAAGGTCGCGCGTTGCTCGGGTTTCAGCTCATCCCAGGGGATCGGTGCTATGCGGGGCATGGCACGTTCTCCTCATCGAGTTCGATGCCCATCGCCGCCATTTCGCGCTCGGCCCAGAAAATCCGCCCGGTATATTCCCAGGGATTCTCGCAAGCGGAGAAATAGACCAGCATCCGCGCCGGGACGGTCATCGGCACGGCGACGCTGGGGTCGAGGCCCTTTTCCTTGACCCGGATCGCGACCAGTTCGGTCGCGACCAGGCCCGGATGCAGGCCGATGATGGCGATATTCTTGGTGTGGAATTCGGGCGCCATGCAATTGCCGAAGCGGTCGAGCGCGCGCTTGCTGCTGTAATAGCCTGGCACCGCGAGGCTGAAGCTGCCCTGCGCGGCCAGTTTCGGCGGCTCCTCCGCCTGGCGGAACACCTCGCCGCTGCCGGTCGAAAGATTGATGATCCGCCCGCCGCCGCGCTGCTCCATGATCGGCACGCACAGCTGGGTCAGCGTGAACGGCGCGTGGACGTTGACATCGAACTGATAGAGCCATTCGGCGCGGGTCAATTCCGAAAACGGCTTACCCCAGATGTCGCCCGTTGTCGCGGCGGCATTGTTGATGAGGATATCGACGCCGCCAAAGCGGGTAACAGCGGCATCGACCAGCCGCTTAAGATCGTCTTCCTGCGCCAGGTCGGTGGCGACGGCGATGGCCTGCCCGCCGAGATCTTCAATCTGCTTGAGCGTTTCGCCGATGGTGCCGGGCAGGGTGCTGTCCGCCTCGACGGTTCGCGCCGCCAGCACGACCTGCGCACCGCGCCGGGCAAAATCCAGCGCGGCCTGCTTGCCGACGCCGCGACTGGCGCCGGTGATAATTACGACCTTGCCTGAAAGGTCCAGCTCCTGCTGCCGCTCCATCCTCGTCATCCTTCCAATAATGGAATATTGTTTCATATTATTGGAATTGTGAAATTAAGCGGAAGCTGAGTCAACTGGTTTCGTATTGCTGGCAATGAAGGGCATCGAGGGCGCGCGCGGCATCGCCCTGTTAATCCAACGCAAAAATCCTCCCCCACTGGGGGAGGTGGCTCGCGTAGCGAGACGGCGGGGGTGTGCTGGAAAGCGTCAGGGAGAAGAAAGGATCTGCGAATCCGCCCCCACCGTCAGCCCTATGGGCTGCCACCTCCCCCAAAGGGGGAGGATTTTAGATGAATTAAGGCCGCATCACCCAGCCGCCATCGACATGGATCGTCTGGCCGGTGATCCATTCACCCGCCGGCGAGCACAGCAGCAGCAGCGCGCCGACCAGTTCGTCGGGGGCGCCGCGCGGGTGAATGGCGCAGGTCATTTCGAGGAATTTGATGAAGGGTGAATCATCGGGAACCAGCGCCTTGCCGGCATCGGAGGTGACGTTGCCGGGAGCAATGGCGTTGCAAGTGATCTTGTCCTTGCCGAATTGCTTGGCCAGCGTGGTGGTCAGGCCGACCAGCGCCAGCTTGCTGATGCCGTAAAGCCCGATCGCGGGAAAGGCGCCGCCAGAGGTCTGGTTGACGATGCGCCCGCCGCCGCGCGCGCGCATCGCCGGGATGACTGCCCGGCTGCACAACAGCGCGCCGTTGAGATTGACTGCAAAGGCGCGGTTCCAATTGTCGAGGCTGATCGTTTCGCAATTGTCGTAGCTGATATCGACCATCAGCGCGGCATTGTTGACGAGGATGTCGATGCCGCCAAAGGCGTGGGTGGCGGCTTCGGCCAAGGCCAGCGTCGAGGCTTCGTCGGCGACGTCGACCTTTACGCCGATCGCCTTGCCGCCGGCATTGGTGATTTCAGCAGCCACGGCCTGCGCGCCCGCCTCATTGAGATCGGCGACCACTACCGCCGCTCCCGCTTGCGCCAGACCCAGGGCATAAGCGCGGCCGATCGAATTGCCGCGCCCGCCGGCGCCGGTGACGATGGCGACTTTGCCGTCGAGGCGGAATTGATCGTTGGTGAAGGTCATGTGATTAGTCCTTGAGCGGTTCGCCGGTCGCGGCGGTGAGGAAGGGAGCGGCGGTATCGCGCAGCAAGCGCGCGCCGGGGTGAGCGGGCAGGATGGACGAGAGGAGCCCGACGTCCTTGACCAACAACGGCGCGCCCGTGACGAAGGCGGATGGTGTCGGCAAACGCGCGGCGACCTCGAAGCCAAAGCTGCGGCCGCTGCTTTCGCGGATCAGCGCGGCGAGCGCAGCGCGCTCGATCCCGAGTGCCTCGCCCGCGCCCAGCGCGGCATCGGCCAGCCCCATATTGGCGGCGAGCAGGGCATTATTGATGATCTTGGCACGCTGGCCGGCGCCGACTTCGCCCAGCCGCACGATAGTCTTGCCGAAACTCGTAAAGACCGGCTGAGCCGCCTCGAATGCCACCGCGCTGGCGCCGCACATCACCGTCAGCGTGCCCGCCTCCGCGCCGGGGCCGCCGCCGCTCACCGGGGCATCGATCAAATCGAGCCCGGCGACCGCAGCGCGTTCGGCGAGCGCGATCACGCTTTCGGGCAGGACGGTGGAATGGATAGCGATGCGGCTGCCGGGGCGCATCGCCGGGATCAATCGATCGCAGACGGCGAAGACATCGGCATCATTGACGACGCAGACGCCGACATGATCGCAAGCCGCGCCCAATTCGGCCACGCTGGCTGCTGCGACCGCGCCAAGCGCCTCGAACGGTACCAGCGCCTCGGGCCGCCGCGCCCAGACGATCAGCGGCATACCTGCCTTGGCGATCCGGGCCGCCATCGGGCCGCCTTGACTGCCCAGGCCGATGAAGCCGATCATTTGTGCGTTGGTCATCCTGCGGTGATTCCTGCATCGATAGTAAGGCAGGCGCCGTGATACCCGCGCCCCGCGTCCGAGGCGAGGTAGGCGACCAGATCGGCGACATCCTCGACCTCAACCGTGCCGCGCATCCCCGAAAAGCGCTTGATCAGTTCAAAATCACAGCCCTCGGGCGGTACGAAATTGGCGGCGATATTGGTGATCATCCCGCCCGGCGCCACGGCGTTGATCCGGATCGGCTGCTTCATATATTCCATCGCCATCGCCTTGGTCATCTGCACCAGCCCGGCCTTGCTGGCGCAATAAGCGGCGGCATAGGCTTCGCCGATATGCGCGGCGGTGGAGGCGACATTGACGATCGCGCCTTTCGCCGCGAGCAGATGCGGGATTGCCGCCTGGCTCAGCAGAAACGGCGCGGTCAGGTTCACCGCCAGCGTGCGATGCCACTGCTCGGCAGGCATCTGGTGGCTGTTGGCGAGATAGATCAGCCCGGCAACATTGCACAGCGCATCAAGCTGCCCAAAGCGGGCAATCGCGGCCTCGACCGCAGGGGCAGATTGCGCGGGATCGGATAGATCGGCGGTATGGGTAAGGACGGGTACGTCACCCAGCAAAGCCGCGGTTTCGGCCAGCGCCTCGGCGTTGATGTCGACGATCACCAGGCTGGCGCCGGCGCCAGCGAGCTTGAGCGCCGTGGCCCGGCCCAACCCCGAGGCCGCGCCGGTAACCAGCGCGACTTTTCCGGTCATGTCCGCGATTTGCATGGGCATCCTCGAAGTTTGCAGAAAGAAACCAAGGTCGTCATCGCGCGATCCGGCAAATGCGAGCGATCAAACTCCCCGCCCGCTTGCGGGAGGGGTTGGGGGTGGGCATCTGCGCCCGCCGCAAGCTTTGGGCTGGAGGACCTAGCGCTAACATCGCCCGAAACCTGTCGCAATAATCCGGGCGTTTGCCACCAGGGTGAACATCGAAAAGTGCCCACCCCCGGCCCCTCCCGCAAGCGGGCGGGGAGAAGAAGTGCAGCGCTCCTTTCATCACCCATTCCAGGGTTTACCCTCGGCCACCTTCTTGATCATCTCGAATACCACGCTTTGGATCACCGAAGCCTTCGGCCAGCCGGCATGGATGCCATATGCCAGCACGAATTCCTGCATTTCATCAGGCTGGCAATTGCCGCTGGCCATGGCGGCGTGGATGTGGCTGCGGATCGGGATATCGGACGAGCTTTCGGCGACGCCGACCAGCGTCATCCAGCGGCGCGAGCGTTCGTCGAGGCCGCGCCGGCACCACATTTCGCCGAACACGAAATTGCCGATGCCGGCGCCGAGATAGGGCGAACTGTTCGAGACGCCGGGAAAGGTCATGACTTTTTCGAACTCGGCAGCGCCTCTGGCCATGCGTTCTTCGGGGTCCCAGGCTTCGGCGCGGATCGGCGGGCAATCGGCGGGGGGCAGGCGCAGTTCCTCGGCGGCGCGGGTCACCGCACGATCGAGTTCGCCGCCGCGTGACCAGCCGGCATAGACCGACAGATGCAAGGCGGCCTCGCGCATTTCGGCCAGCGTCAGTTCCTTGCTTTTCAAAGCGCCGTGGACATAGCGGAACAGCTGGTCGCTGCCGTGCGGGCTCATCGCCGCGCCGGCCATGGCGATCAGATAGCGCGCGCGACGATCGAGGCCAGGACGGCTCCACACCTCGGCAAAGATGAAATCGCGCCAGCTCTGCTCGTAAGGCGTGGCGGGGGAAGGGGCGGTGAAGCGGGTAATTTCCTCGGCGATGGCATGGCCGCGCGCGGAGCGTTCGGCAGGGTCGAGCAGGGTCATGCGGTATTTCTCCCGGGTAGCGCCGCGAAGTTGCCTCGCAGCGTTCTGTTCTAATCGGCCAGGTTAACCCAGACGTTCTTGACCTGCTGGAATTCCCGCAGCCCTTCGATGCCGCCGAGGCGGCCGTGGCCGGAATGTTTCATGCCGCCGAAGGGCACGCAAGGCGTCATCGCCTCGCCTGAACCATTGACCTGGATCTGCCCGGCCTCCATCGCCGCGGCGACACGGTGCGCGCGCGCGAGGTTGGTGGTGTGGATATAAGCGCCGAGGCCATAATCGCTGTCGTTGGCGAGTGCGATCGCTTCTTCCTCGCTATCGAAGGGGGTGACGACCAGCACCGGGCCGAACACTTCGTTGCGCGAAATCTCCGAAGTGGGCGAAACGTCGGCGAGTACGGTGATCGGCAGGTAATAGCCCGAGGCGTGATCGCCTTGCAGCCTTTCGCCGCCACAGACCAGCCGCGCGCCATCCGCCACGCCGCGCGTGACCATCCCCGAGATGCGGTTCAGCGCCGTCTCGGAGATCACCGGACCCATGAAGCAGTCCATGGCGAAGGGATCGCCGACCTTCACATGCCCGGCCATCGCGCTGAGCATTTGGAGATAGGGCTCATAAATCGAGCGTTCGACCAGCAGCCGCGTGCCGTTGACGCAGCCTTGGCCGTTAGCCGAGACCGCGCCCGACAAGCCACGCTTGGCCGCTGCCTGAAGATCGGCGTCGGCGAACACCAGCACCGCCGATTTGCCGCCCAGCTCCAGCCCGACCGGCTTCAGGCTCTGCGCGGCACTGGCGAGGATCTTGCGTGCGGTGGCGCCGCTGCCGATGAATTCGATCTTGCCGATGCCGGGGTGAGTGACCATCGCCGCACCGACATCCGCCGCACCGGTGACGAGATTGACGACGCCCGGCGGGAAACCTGCCTGCTGAATGATCTCGACCAGCCGCATGACTGACCACGGCGCCAGTTCGGGCGCCTTGATGACGATACAATTGCCCGCCGCCAATGCCGGCGCCATGACCATGGTCGCGGCGAACAGGGGCCCATTCCATGGCACGATGATGCCGACCACGCCCCAGGGTTCGTAGCTGATGTAATCATGCGCCGGGCCACCCCAGGTGGCGACGGTGCGGCCCTCGACCTTGTCGGCCCAGCCGCCGAAATAGCGGAATTTCTGCGCGGCATCGAAGCTCATATGCGGGCCGGCGATGAAGATCGAGCCATTCTCGGCGGTCAGGATCGGTGCCATCTCCTGCGCCTGCGCTTCCATCAGGTCGGCAAGCTTGAGCATCAGGTTGCGGCGCTTGTCACCCGACAAGGCGCGCCACGCCGGAGCGGCGGCACGGGCGGCTTCGACCGCGCGATCGACATCGCCCAGGCTGGCCATGCGCAGTTCAGCGGTCACCCCGCCGGTGCCGGGATAGATATGGGCATGGCTGTCGCCGGCGCCCGAGGTTTCCAGGCTGCCGCCGATAATCAGTGGATACTGTGGCAGAATGTCACGCGATGGATGCTGAAAACCCATGATTATCCTCTCCACGGGGTTAGCCCCGAATCCGATTTGCACCTTCATAATGGCTACATTAATCGCCGGTCAAGCGAAGATATAGGGGGTTCAAAGCTATTATGGACAAATTATAGCGATATAATTAGGCTGCTGGGATGACAGAGCTTTCTCATGTTGCCGCCCCCGGCCTAACGCGCCGCCGCCCCGTCCCCGATGCCGCCGAAGGCTTGCGCGAACTGGTCTTTGCAGCGGAACCCGACAGTCGCATCGGCTCGCTGCCCGATCTGGCGCGGCGGCTGGGGGTGGGCATCGGCACTGTCCAGCAGGCCGCGCGGGTGCTGGAGCATGAGGGACTGCTTGAAGTGCGGCGCGGACCCGGCGGTGGCTATTACGGCAAACGCCCCGATGCCGCCGCGCTGGAACGGGCCTTGTCGGCCTATATGCGGATGCACCCGACGTCTTACGATGAAGCGCTGGACATGACTTCGCTGCTGTTCACCGAACTGGCCTCGGCGGCGGCGGGATGCCGCGATGATGCGTTGCGCGCAGAGCTGACCGGGCTGCTATCGCGGATATTGCCCGGGGCCCCGGCCGAGGAGCGGATGGTCTTCGAAAGTCTGTTCCAGGATTTGCTGTTCCGCATGGTCGATCGGCCTCTGTTCGAGATGCTGACCCGGGTGACGCTGCATTTCTCCGAAACCCGGGCCGGTCCGGGCGTGGTCATAACCGGTGAACACGCTGAGCAATGGTGGCTGGGAAGGCAGACGATCATCGCTGCTATTCTTGCCGGCGATGGCGAACTCGCGCGTTTCGAGGCCGATCGGTGCAATCGCCGGATCGTGCTTAATCTGCGCCAGACAATTCGCGATTTGACGCAAGCTTGAGTTGACGAGATCGGCTCAACGCAGGGGCGATTGCCAGCGAGGGCCTATCTGGTACCTTGCCGCTAACCGGGGACGATGTCGCGCATCGCCTGACGAAAATTGGGAGAATAGAATGCTCAAGCAGATATGCTTTTTCCGCAAGCGTCCCGACATGACCATGGACGCTTTCCTCGACTATTATGAAAACCAGCATTCGCAGCTGTCGAAGCGGGCCGGGCGGGCGCCGTCGATCCCCAATGCGGTGCGCTATGTGCGCCGCTATCTGGTGGCGGAGAAGAACCCGGTCACCGGCAAGGTGATCGATCCGGGCTTCGATTGCATCATGGAAATCTGGTGGAACAGCCGCGAGGATTTCGAGAACTCGCAACGCATCATCAGTTCACCCGATCGGCTGCCGTTCGTCAAAGAAGACGAACTCAACCTCTTCGCCTCGCACGATAATCCGGTCTGCACGGTGATCGAATATGATTCGCCGATGGGGCCGAATGGCGAGGCGACCACTATTGAGGTGAAGTACGGCGATTAGAATAGTCGCCGGCCCACGATCCTCGCCGCGGGGTGCTATCGTTTTACACATTTGTTCTTTGTTCGTCATCCCGGCGAAGGCCGGGACCCAGAAACCCACCTATCGTCAATCGGTCAGGCTGGACTGGATTCCGGCCTTCGCCGGAATGACGGAAATTCGCACGATGCTCTAACCGCGCGGCGTCAAAATCAGCGGCACGCCATGCCGGGGCCGCACCGTCAGCCGGCTGACCAGTTCCGGACGCCGGCCGGGCGGATGGGTCAGGCGAAAGGCGCGGATGATGCTGGCCAGGATGATCACCGCCTCCTGTTGGGCAAAGCCCGCGCCGATACATAGCCGCGCGCCCGCGCCGAACGGCAGCCAGGCGTTGCGCACCGCGTCGGCATTTTCGGGCCGGGCAAAACGCTCGGGATCGAAGCTGTGCGGGCAGCTCCAATTGGCGCTGTTGCGCTGGATCAACCAGGGCGCGATCACCAGCAGATCTTCGGGCTGGACGGGCTTGCCGCGCATGGTTTCGGGCGTGATTACCGAGCGCGGCAGGAAGGCCACTGGCGGATAGAGCCGCAGCGTCTCGCGAAACAGGTTGCGCACACTATCCAACCGCCGGACATGCTCGAATTCCAGCGGACCGCCGCCGGTTTCCGCTTCGATGGCCGCGTATAGCTCCTCCTGAAGTTCCGGCTGTTCGGACAGCAGATACAGCGCCCAGGCGAGCGCGCTGGCCGAGGTTTCATGGCCGGCGAGGAAAATCAGCGAGATCTGGTGGACCAGCTCCTGGAAGGTGAAGGGCGCGCCCGTTTCGGGGTGGCGCGCGTCCATCAGCGCTTCCATGATGTCGGCTTGCGCCGGGGCTTCGCCGCGCTGGCGGGCGTCATAGCGCGGGCGCATGATCGCGGTGAGCACGTCGTGGATCTTGTCGGCGGACTTCTGCGCGCGCCGCTTATAGCCGAATTGCGGCAGGCCATTGAGCCCGAGCATGGTGCTGCGCTGCGCTTGCGCCTGATAGCGGGTGAACTCGGTGTAGATCCGCATGGCTTCGTCGGCGCTGAGCTTGACCGAGAAGATCGTGCGGAAAATGATGTCGGCGGTGACATGCGTCATCAGCGGATCGATATCGACCGGGCGGGTGCGATCGGCGTCGCGCATCATCGCCACGACATCTTCGGCGGCACCGAGCATTCGCGCATAGCCGCGCTGGAGATTGGTATGCGCGAAGGCGGGATTGACCATCTGGCGCTGGTCGGCCCACTCCTGGCCATTGGCCGAAAAGGTGCTGACCCCGATCAGCGGGCCGAGCATGTCCATCAGCACCGGATGCTTAGGATATTCGCGGCGCGGATCGTCGAGCACGCGGGTGACGATATCGAGATCGTTGACGACATAGAGCTTCAGCCGGGGCAGGCTGACCAATCCCATCTTCATCGTATAGCTGCGCTCGAACAGCGTATGAATCCAGCTGTTCCAGCCGATCGCGAAGCGCCGCAACAGTCCGGCCTTGGTCTTCAATGGTTCGGGGAAGGGCGGGATGAAGGGGCATTGCTGCGCGCCAGCATCGGACTTCTCTGGTTCAGGCATTTTCGGCCTCGAACGCAGCGATCGATTGGCTGAGCGGGCGTGGCGCGCAAGTCAGGCCGATATAGTCGAGCGCCGACGGTCGATCGAGCCGGCGCAGATAATCGAAATGGGTGAGATATTTGTCGGCGCGGCGCGCCCGATACGTCGCCGGGTCGCAATAGCGATGCCAGCGCGGGCTCAGCTGGACCAGGCCCGGCGGTGGTCCGACCGGGCGTGACAAGCAGGGATTGACCAGTGGAATGCTGGCGCCATCGGTGATCGAGCCGATATCGAGCCAGCGGAACTGGGCCGTGGCCACAAGGTCGAGCACCGCGTGAAAAGCGCGGGCGTCGCGGCGGAAGCCGACCAGCGGAATACTTCCACCCAGCGTCACCAGCGTGAAATTGTCAGGCAGCACGCCGCCGCGCAGTTCCAGAAGACGCGCCATCACCGGCATCGCCAGGATCGAGCCGTTGGAATGAGTGACCAGCAGCACTTCGTCGTCATTGTCATCAAGGCTGGCCGAAATCGTTGCGGCGAACTCGTCTAGCCGCACCGCCAGCGCCGGATCGGTCCGCTCGCGTGCCAGCAGATCGTTGAACATCACGAAGCGCAGCAGCCACAGCCCATGCGCGCGCTCGACCACCGGGATCGCCAGCAGCATCGCCAGCAGCGCAGCGGGAAGCAGCGCCAGCACCCAGGGCCAGCCGATCGCATGAAAACCCAGCCCCAACACCAGCCACAGCAGCAGCGTGCCGGGCAGCGCCACGCGCGCCAGCATCAGCGCCGGAAAGATCAGGGCGATCTTGCTGCCGCGTGGCACGCTTGCCGTTTCGCTCCAGCGGCCCTGGATGAAATAGCGCCAGTATGTCGCGATCATCTGGCCGAACAGCGGTAGCGCGCCCTTGGGCCAATGCAGCCGCACCAGATCGTCCCAGGCGAGAAAATGGAATTGAGTCAGCCCGGCGCCATCGCTGCGGGTCACGTCCCAGGCGGAATCGCGGCCCGCCTTGCGACGAGCGCCCAGCGTCAACCGCAGATCGTCCCCCTCCGCCTCGGCGAGCCGGTTGGCATGCTCGACCTGTTCGCCCAGCAACTGGTGATTAAACCGCGCCCCGCGCGGATCGAATCCGCCCAGGTGCAGAACTTTCCGCTTGAAAGGGCTCATCGTCGGATGCTTTAGAACGCGCTGGATGATTTCTCAATCATCCAGCGCGTTTTATCTCCTTGTGGTCGCATCGTTTTAACCGAAAAACCGGTGCCCACTTTTTCGGACGATGCTTGAGGCATGCCTGAAACGGAACGACAATATTGCCTGTTCATGGATGGCAGCAAATACAACC
Source organism: Sphingomonas palustris (assembly GCA_026225215.1). Classification (GTDB taxonomy): domain Bacteria; phylum Pseudomonadota; class Alphaproteobacteria; order Sphingomonadales; family Sphingomonadaceae; genus Novosphingobium; species Novosphingobium palustris. The sequence goes on from JAMFSI010000039.1 coordinate 37,877, forward strand.
GCAACATCGGCTGCAAGCGCCACGACAATGCCTATGGCATCAAGGGCGGCGGCACCGAGGTGGAGCGGCGGGCGGCGGACCTGCGGTTCTATCGCCATATGCGCGGGGAGGGCGATCCGCTGGCGCTGCTGGTGCTGGCAGCGGTCAGCTTGTTCGGCTGGTTCTTCTTCAATTACCACGGCCGACCCTGGCGTGGTCAGCTCGTGCGCAAGATTTTCCCCCGTTATTGAGCGTTCACACTAAACGTCTATAGCGCGGCCATGACTGAAGAAGAACAGGCGCAGATCGCGCATCGCCGATTCTACAAAGCCGAGCAGGAAGCCGATTTCGTCGATGCTCAAGCCAGCGATACGCCGCAGACGCGCAGCCCATCCTACCAATTGGCATTCCGCGATACCGATTTTCTGTTGCGCGACGAATTACGTCCGGTGCGCTTTCAGCTCGAATTGCTCAAGACCGAGATGCTGCTCGATGAAGCCGGGATCGGCTCGACGCTGGTGGTCTATGGCTCGGCCCGCATCCCCGCGCCGGAGGCGGCACAAGCGCTGATCGATGGCGCAAAAACGTCCGAGGATAAGACCGTGGCCGAGCGGCTCGCCGCCAATGCGAAATATTATGACGAGGCGCGCAAGCTGGCCAGGATCGCCGGCGAGAAGGCCATCGTCGAGAAGGGCCAGCGACAATTCGTGGTTTGCTCGGGCGGCGGCCCGTCGATCATGGAAGCAGCCAATCGCGGTGCTGTGGAGGCTGGCGCCGAGACCATCGGGTTGAACATCGTCCTTCCCCACGAACAGGCGCCCAACCGCTACGTGACCCCGCGCCTCGCTTTCCAGTTCCACTATTTCGCGCTGCGCAAGATGCATTTCCTGCTGCGTGCTCGTGCGGTCGCGGTATTTCCCGGGGGCTTTGGCACGCTCGACGAGATGATGGAACTGCTCACCCTGATCCAGACCGGCAAGATGCGCCCGATCCCGGTGCTGCTGTTCGGCGGCGAGTTCTGGAACAAGGTGATCAATTTCGAAGCGATGGCCGCCGAAGGTGTGGTCAGCCGCGCCGATCTCGCGCTGTTTACACAGGTCGAGACGGCGGAGCAGGCCTGGGCGGAGATCGCCCGGTTTTATGAGATCGACGAATAGGCTTTTTCTCCCCGCCCGCTTGCGGGAGGGGCTGGGGGTGGGCACTTTCTTCCTATTCTTCCTGGTTCTGCGCCTAAAAAGAAGGGCCCACCCCCGGCCCCTCCCGTAAACGGGCGGGGAGCAGGCAGGCTTCTCTACCGCATGACCTGCGCATGGCCTAACGGCCCAGCGCCTTCGCCAAAACCCGGCGCTTTCCGCAGCGCTGTCCGGACGAACTCTCTCGCGCGTTCCACCGCTTCGGGCAGACTGGCCCCGCGCCCCAGTTCGGTGGCGACCGCGCTGGATAGGGTGCAGCCGGTGCCGTGGGTATGGCGCGTTTCGATGCGTGGCGCGGCATAGGTATGCGGAGCTTCGCCCGGGATCGTCAGCACATCCTCGACCACCGCGCCGGGCCGGTCGCCGCCCTTGGCCAGCCATGCGCGGCCATGGGCCACCATCGCCCCGCTGCCGCCCAGCACCGCCAGTTCGCTGACATTGGGCGTGGTCAATGTGGCCAGTCGGATCAGTACGGCGAAGCTGGCGATCGTAGCGGCATCGGCGAGTTCATCGCCGCTGCTGGCGACGATCACCGGGTCGAAGACGATCGGGACCTTGCCATCCAGCGCTGCCAGCCGCTCCGCCACGCGCGCGGCGATGGTCGCGTTGCCCAACATGCCGATCTTGATCGCATCCGCGCCGATGTCGCTCAAACAGGCGTCGATCTGCGCCAGGACCAGATCGGGCTCCAGCGCTTGTACCGCCGAAACGCCCCGCGTGTTCTGCACGGTGATCGCGGTGATCGCGGTCATCGCATAGCCGCCAAGCATGGTGACGGTCTTGATATCGGCCTGAATCCCCGCGCCGCCCGAACTATCCGAGCCGGCGATGGCCAAAATGCGCGGGATCATCAGCCCTTGAAATGCCGTTCGAGCGAAGGCGGATGCTTGGCGTGGAGATGTCGCGCGCGGGTGGGTCGGTCGAGTAATTCGCCACCGCAATTGGGGCAGCGTTCGTCGAGATCCTCGGTGCAGTCGGCACAGAAGGTGCATTCCACACTGCAGATGAACGCGCCGGCATCCTGTGCCGGAAGGTCCATGCCGCAGCGTTCGCAATCGGGGCGCATCTCAAGCATGCCCGCATCTTGCCAGCAAATCACCCTCGGCAAAAGGGTGAAGCGTGGGGCGGTTACAAAATGGTGCAAGGTTTTCAGGGGCGAGGTGAGTCTGTGTCTGGTTCGAAACTCCCGTACCGGGAGTTTCCAAGTCTGTGCCGTCCCGCTCCCCCCGGGGTGGTACCACCCCGAGGGTACCTTTAACGGGTGGTTGGGCCGGGGGAGCGGGACGGCACAGACTATCCGAAACGAAGTTTCGGATCAGGCGCGTAAACGCATCGCATAAGAGGGATCGTTACGATTGCGCTCGCCTCCTCGGCTGCCGAAGCCCTGCTCTACCGGCGGGTTCGGATCGAGGCGGTTGAAATCGAGGAGCATGATGCGCCGGGCGATCCGCCACTCCCCATCGCGCCGCTCCATGCGGTCAATGTAGCGCCCCGAGGCGACAAAATCGCGCTCCGGTCCGGTATCGCTGGCAGCGATGCGGTGCGACGATATGGTGTAATGCTCGGCCCAGGCGGCATCGCCATCGACTTCGACCAGTTGATTGCCGGTATTGTGCCAAGTGACGGTATAATTACTTAGCATCTGGCGGCCGAGGGCGATGAATTCATCGACATTGAGAGGCTTGTGCAGCTCGATCACCGCGTCGGGATGAAAACAGGAGCGCATCAATTCTTCGTCGCGGCGGTCATTGGCCCGACAATAACGGATGTGGACATCCTTGATTTCGGATTCAGCGATCACATCGTCGATGGTCTTTGGCATAGATCGTTCCCATAGTATATTGTTTTATATGTATTAGCTCAATATCAAGCCGCTGCTGCAGCTACCGCCTCGCAGATCGCCTCGACCACGCTGGTCACTTCGCCTTCATCGTCGCTCTCGGCCATCACCCGGATCACCGGTTCGGTGCCCGAGGGGCGGATCACCAGCCGACCGTGCCCGGCCAATTGCGCTTCGGCCTCCGCGATTACCGTCTGCACGCGCGCATTGTCCAGCGGTTTGCCGCCGGAAAAACGCACGTTTTTCAGGAGCTGCGGCACAGCGTCGAACTGGTGCAGCAACTCGCTGGCGCGTTTGCCCGATTTGACCAGTGCGGCGAGCACTTGCAGCGCAGCGATGGTGCCGTCGCCGGTGGTGGCGTGATCGAGCATGATCATATGCCCGGATTGCTCGCCGCCGACATTGTAGCCGCCGCGCCGCATTGCTTCGAGCACATTGCGGTCACCCACGGCGGTGCGCAGGAGGGACAGGCCGCGCGCATTCAGACAGCGCTCGAGCCCGAGGTTCGACATCACCGTGGCGACCACGCCGCCGCCGCGCAATTCGCCGCGCGCCGCCAGTTGCGAGCCGATCAGCGCCATGATCTGATCGCCATCGACCTCGGCGCCATTTTCATCAACGACGATTACCCGGTCGGCGTCGCCATCCAGAGCGATGCCGATGTCGGCGCCCGAGGCGACCACGGTTTCCTTGACCAGATCGAGATGAGTCGAGCCGCAGTGGTCATTGATGTTACGGCCATTGGGAGAAACGCCGATGGCGATCACTTCGCCGCCCAGTTCCCAGATCACCGTCGGGGCAACCTGATAAGCGGCGCCATTAGCGCAATCGACGACGATCTTGAGCTTATCGAGCCGGATCTCGTCAGGCAGCGCGCTTTTGACCGCGTGGATATAGCGCCCGCGCGCGTCGTCGATCCGGCGCGCGCGCCCGATTTCGGCGGAAGCGGCGAGCGGCTGCTGGCTGGCGATCATCGCCTCGATCGCCAGTTCGTCATCGTCGGACAGTTTGAAACCGTCCGGGCCGAACAGCTTGATGCCGTTATCTTCATAGGGATTATGGCTGGCCGAGATCATCACCCCGACATCGGCGCGCATCTCGCGGGTCAGCAGAGCAACGGCGGGCGTGGGCATCGGCCCGGTCATCACCACGTCCATGCCGACGCTGGTGAAGCCCGCGACCATCGCGCTTTCCAGCATATAGCCCGAAAGCCGCGTATCCTTGCCGATGACGACACGATGGCGGTGGCCACCGCGCAGGAAGCGGATGCCCGCGGCCTGGCCGACCCGCATCGCGATATCCGCGGTCATTACCCCCGCATTGGTGCGGCCGCGGATGCCGTCGGTGCCGAAATACTGCCGTCCCATGTCTGTCCCCGTATGTCGTGGCGGGCCTCGTGGCCGGAATTTGCCAAGGCTGTTGCCCGATGTATTAGTATGTCGCTTGGTAATGTCACCCGGATCAACAGCGCATGAACAGGGAAATTATGGCCGCTGCTGACGAGAATGCCCAGCCCGCTGCGATGGCGCTGCCCGAAATTCGCGTACCCGCCGGTATGACGTTGGTGGCGCTGGTGGCAGGGCTGGTGCTCGGCATTTTCGCGAATGGTGGCAGGCTTGGCTGGCTGGTGGCGGTCACAGGGCCGGTGGGGTCGCTGTGGATGCGCGGGCTGGAGATGACGATCCTGCCGCTGGTGGTATCGCTGCTGGTGGTGGGCGTGGTTCAAACTGTGGCGGCAGCTTCGGCGGGGGCGATGGCGCGGCGCACGCTCGGGCTGTTTGCCGGGGTGTTGGTCAGCGGCACGGTGATGGCGGCTGTGGCGATGCCGTTGCTGCTCGACGCGCTGCCGATCCCGGCGCGCGCCACAGCTGGGCTCGCGCAAGCGGCGCTGAACCCTGCGGCGGGGCCGCTGGTGGTCCCAGGGCTCGCCGCTTTCGTCGAATCGCTGGTGCCGGCCAATGTGCTGGCCTCGGCCAGCGGCGGTGCGATCCTGCCGACGATTGTGTTCTTCGCGCTGTTCGCGCTGGCCACCACGCGCTTGCCCGCACCGCAGCGCGGCCACATCGTGCTGTTGTTCGAAGCGCTGGCGGGGGCGATGATGGTGATCATCGGCTGGATGCTGGCCCTGGCGCCGATCGGCGTGTTCGCGCTCAGCCTGAGCGTGGCGGCGCAAAGCGGCGGTGCAGCGATCGGCATGCTGGCGCATTACATCGCGCTGGTCAGCGGGGTGGGCGCGGCGGTGATGCTGAGTGGCTATGCGCTGGCGGTGATCGCTGGCGGGCTCTCGCTCGGCGCTTATGCCAAAGCGATGCTGCCGGTCCAGGCGGTGGCGCTATCGACGCAAAGCTCGCTCGCCAGCCTGCCGGCGATGCTGGCGGCGTGCCGCAAGCTGGGCATCGGCGATGCCAGCGCCGAATTCGTGCTGCCGCTGGCAGTGGCGCTGTTTCGCGCGACCGGCCCGGCGATGAACCTGGCGGTGGTGATTTATGTGGCGCGACTGACCGGGGTGCCGTTGAACCCGGCGTTGCTGGCCGTCGGTGTGATCGTCGCTTGCCTGACTACGCTCGGGGCACCCTCGATTTCGGGCACGGTCAGCTATATCAGTTCGATCGGCCCGATTGCTCTGGCCATGGGCGTGCCGGTGGCGCCGCTCGCGCTGCTGGTGGCGGTGGAAATGCTGCCCGACCTGATGCGCACATTGGGCAATGTCGTGATGGACGTGGCGGCAGCTGCGGTGGTGGCCCGCTGGGCGCGAACAGCGGAAACGGGGCGAGAAATCCCTACCGTTCACTAACTCAAACCCGTCCGTGCTGAGCTTGTCGAAGCATTGCCTTGTTCTTCTACCGGAGAAAAGAAGGACAGTGCTTCGACAAGCTCAGCATGGACGGGAAGGGGGGATTGGTATCAGCTCTTGATTTCCGTGGCGCGTTGCAATTCTTCCATGATTGCCGAATTGGCCACTGGATCGCCCTTGCCACGGCGACTGATTGCGCCATCCTCGATCATGATCGCCAGTTGCGCGCGGGCCCGCCCGACCCGGCTTTTGATCGTCCCCACCGCGCATCCGGCAATGGCGGCGGCTTCCTCATACGAAAAGCCGCCGGCGCCGATCAGCAGCAACGCTTCGCGCCGTTCGGGGGCCAGCGTCATCAGCGCGCGATGCAGGTCCGACAAATGCAGCGGCGCCTCCTGTTCGGCCGGGGCCGAAAGGATGCGCTCGGCAACGGTTTCGTCATAATCGCCCTGGAAGCGGCTGCGGCGCAGGCCGGAGAGATAGACGTTGCGCAGGATTACGAAGGTCCAGGCGCGGATGCTGGTGCCCGGCTCGAAGCGCTCGCGCGCGGTCCACGCTTTCAGCAGCGTCTCCTGTACGAGATCGTCGGCGACATCGCTTTTCCCGCAGAGCCCCCGCGCGAAGGCGCGCAGATGCGGAATGACGGCAGTTAAGTCGCGCTTGAACTCGGGCAGTGGGAATGGGGCATCCGACATCAGTCTTCCGCATCCAGCTGTGACAGCAGATCGATAAAGCTATCGGGCAGCGGTTCTTCGACGACAGCATCATAGAGTTGGCGCAAGTCCTTGGCCCAAGCCGGGCTGGCCGGCGTATCGCCCATGGGTGGCTCGCCGCCGGATGGCGATTCGGGCGCGGATTCGGCGGGTTGCGAAGTTTTGGCGGGGCCTCCTTCGGGAGGATCTTCGGGACCGGCTTTGGGGGATGAGGAACCGGTGACCGGCGCGCGCGGATTGCGAGGTTCATTCTGCACGATATTTCTCTGTCCCCATGTCGTCCCGCAACGACGCGCCTATTCGCTTGCGGCTCGCCCAGCCAATCAACGGACTTTTGCAGGAACGAAAGCCACCCGTTTAAGTTCCCGTCATTCCGTGAATTGCGGTATCCGTCGAGTCGAATTGACAGATGCCTGGGGATGGGATCAAGGAACACCGTGGATCGCATCGTTTCCGCCCGGGTACGCGCTCAGCGCTGGTACACGCGCTTTCCGCGAGCCGTGCCCATGGCGATCTTCCTGCTGGTGCTGACGATCGCCGGGTTCAGCGTCTATGGCATCGAGCGTGTGGAGGCCGATCGTCTGCGGCAGCAATTGCACGCGGTGGCGGTAGGCGTGGGTGCGGCCCTGGAGCGCCGGGCGGTCTCGCATGTCACTTATCTGCGGGCGGGGGCGATGTTGTTATCCGCTTCGCCGCGCTTGAACGCCCAGGAATATCACGAACTCTCTGCCAGCATGGCCGATGATGACGAAAACCACGGGATCGCCGGAATCACCTGGGCGCCCCAGATTGCGATTAGCGACATTGCGGCATTCGTAGCCGCGCGCCGGGCCGAGGGCCTGACCGGATATAGCGTCTATCCGCTACCCGCTGAGCACGGCGATTTCGTCGTGCCAGTGACGTATACCAGCAACACCGGCGTCGGGCCGAACGTGGCGCTGGGGTTCGACATGGCCTCGGAGCCGCAACGGCGGGCCGCCATGCTCCAATCCGTGCGCGATCGCCGGCCCACTGCCAGCGGCCGGGTGACATTGATCCGGCACGGCCCCGGCACGAATGGGTCAGGTTTCGTGATTTATATGCCGGTCTATTCGCGCGCGATAAATGGCGGCCGGCTGATCGGCTTTGTCTGTACGTCGTTCAATGCCCAGGCCTTTCTCGATGCCGCGCTGGCGACGGTGCCGACGCGCGGATTTGGCGTTCATCTCTATGACGCCAGTGCAGGGGCCAACCTCGGGCCCGATCGGCTGATGGCCGATGTTCCGGGGCCGCGCGATCCCGATATCACCTTCTCGCAATCGTTGAAGATCGCCAATCGGCCGCTGGTGCTGGTGATCGATGCGCGGGGGCGCGGGACGCTTTCCCCGCTGTCGGCGCTGACCTTGCTGTTCGCGCTGTTAGTCGCAGTGTTGCTGACGGTGCTGGCGCGCGTCGTCACCCGCCATGCCGAGGAGGATCGCGCTTCGCTCGATTGGCTGGAGGAGCAGGTGTCGATCCGCAATACGCTGACCCGCGAACTCAACCATCGCGTCAAGAATACGCTGGCCAATGTGTTGTCGATCATTGCCCTGACCCGGCGTCGGGCGACCCGGCTGGACGAATTCGCCGACAGCCTGACCGGACGGATCATGGCGCTGTCGGCCACCCATGATGTGCTCACCGGGCTGGGTTGGGGCCCTGCGCCACTGCGCGCGGCGATCGCGGCCGAGCTGGCGCCTTATACCGAGGGGCGCGATCATGTGATCAGCGTCAGCGGGCCCGAGGTTGCGCTGGCGCCCAATGATGCGCTGTCGCTCGGCCTCGCGGTGCACGAACTGGCCACCAATGCGAGCAAATATGGCGCCCTCAGCGTGCTATCGGGGCAAGTGGACGTCAGCTGGAACCTGATGACGCCGGAACTGGCGCAAGTGGTCTGGCAAGAGCGCGGCGGACCACCGGTGGCGAGCGAGCGCCGCCGGGGCTTCGGCACCGACCTCATCGAGAAGATCGTCGCCCATGAGCTGGGCAACGGCGTGGACTTGCGCTTCGATCCGGCCGGGGTGCGCTGTATGCTGATTGTGCCGGTGCGCTTGCCCGCCACGTTTCGGATCAGGGCGCCGAAGTAAAGAGGCCAGTCTGCGCCGAGGTGCAACGATGGAAACTACCCCGTCCGTGCTGAGCCTGTCGAAGCACTGCCTTGTTCTTCTGGCAATCTCGAAAGGAAAGGCAGTCCTTCGACGGGCTCAGGAAGGACGGAAGAGGGTGCCTGGTTTATGGCTCGTCAATCAACCCTCGGCATCTGTTGACTGGCGCAGTGAAAGCCACCACCGCCTGCCAGCACCGCATCGGCAGGCAGGCCGATGCAATCGCGGCCGGGAAACAGCGCCGCCACCGCAGCCACGCCGTCGGCATCATGCGGTGATCCGAACACGGGCACGACCACCAGGCGCGTTGTGATGGTGAAATTCATATAGCTGGCGGGTTCGACCCTGCCGTCGCGTTCGATCCGGCCAGGCGAGGGCACTTCGCGCACAGTCACACCCATGGCTTCTGCGCGCGCCTTGGCATCGGCGTAGATCGCGGCATTGGGATCGTCGTTTCCAGTGGCGCGCGGCAATGCCAGTACCCCGGGGGTCACGAAGCGCGCAAGATTGTCGACATGGCCATCGGTATGGTCGTTGACTAGCCCATCGCCCAGCCACAGCACGCGGGTGAAGCCGAGATCGCGCGCCAGTCGGGCCTCGATATCGGTGCGTGACAGCCCCCGATTGCGGTTAGGGTTGAGCAGGCATTGCTCGGTAGTGGCCACCAGGCCGCTGCCGTCGCCATCGATCGCGCCGCCTTCGAGAATCCAGTCGCAGGTCGCGACCGTCAGCCCGGCATCGCTCGCCAATTCGGCGCCGATGGTTTCATCGCCGGCCATCTCGTATTTGCCGCCCCAGCCATTGAAGCCGAAGCGCTGCGCCATACGCTGGCCGGCACTGTCCAACAGCACCAGCGGGCCGGTGTCGCGCAGCCAGATATCGCCGTAAGCGCGCTGCTCCAGTTTGACCCGCGACGATACCAGTTGGCGCGCGCGCGCCGCGTTGGCCTCATCGCGCACGAGCAGCCGCACCTCCTGCCCGCTCTCCGCGACGGCGCTGGCAAAGCCGGCAATCTGCTTTTGCGCTTCGCCGAGAAACCCCGGCCATTCATCGAGATCGTGGGGAAAACCGATCCACAGCCATTCCTGCGGATGCCACTCGGGCGGGAAGTGAAGCGAGGTCATGGCGGCGCCATAGCTGCGCGCGGCTCTTGCGGGAAGCCACGGCGCGCGTCACAAAGTTGCGATGACCATGCTTTTTGCAAACGAGCCCAGGCGTTGACCGGCACGGCCACGAGCGCACCCGATTGGCGCGGTGCCCTGGCGCGCGCCGAAGCGCACGCGCCGTTCCTGGAGCGAGCGATGCGGCGACAGCCGGAACTGGTCGATTTGCTGGCGGCGGGTGAGGGCGAGGCCGCGCTTGACTGGGCCAGGGCGCTGGGACCGAACCTGGCTGGCGACGCAACGCTTGGCGTCGGGGTGGCCTTGCGCCGCGAGCGCCTGGCTTATGCGCTGGCGCTGGCGGTGGGCGATCTGGCCGGGGCGTTTCCGCTGACGCGGGTGATGGCGGAATTATCCGCGCTGGCGGACCGCGCGCTGGATGCCGCGATCACCGATGCGATCCGTCGCCGCACGCCCGATGCGGATGTCGATGCGCGGAGCAGCGGCTTCATCGCGCTGGCGCTGGGCAAGCATGGTGCGCAGGAGCTGAATTACAGCTCCGACATCGACCCTATCCTGTTGTACGATCCGCAGGTTCTGCCGCGCCGCAGCCGTGACGATCCGGGCGAAGCTGCGCAAGCGCTGGCGCGGCATGTCGTGCAGACGTTGTCGCATGTCGATGCGGAGGGCTACGTCTTTCGCGTCGATCTGCGCTTGCGCCCGGCTTCCGAAGTGAGTCCGCTGGCGATCCCGGTTGAGGCGGCGCTCAGCCATTATGAATCCTCGGCGCTGGCGTGGGAGCGTGCGGCGTTCATTCGCGCCCGCGCTGCTGCTGGCGACGTGGCAGCGGGAAGCGGTTTCCTGGCCGCGATCCGACCGTTCGTGTGGCGCAAAAGTCTCGATTTCGGGGCGATTGCCGAAATCGGCCGGCTGACCCGCCGCATCCGCGCCACCCATGGCAAGGTCGAGCGGCCCGGCCCCGGCTTCGATCTCAAGCGCGGGCGCGGCGGCATTCGCGAGATCGAATTCTTCGCCCAGACTCACCAGTTGATCCACGGCGGTCGCCACCCCGAACTGCGCTTGCGCGGCACTCGCGCCAGCCTCGATGCGCTGGCGGCGGGCGGCTTTATCGCGAGCGAAGACGCGCAGCTGCTGGGGCGTGCCTATGACCGGCTGCGCGTCGTCGAGCACCGTCTGCAGATGGTGGAAGATTTCCAGACGCATATCTTGCCGCAGCGCCCTGAAGCGCTGGACGAGGTGGCGCGGCTCGATGGGCTGCCCGATGGCGCGGCGCTGGTCGCCGAACTGAGCGAGATCACCGGCGCGGTCGGCGATCGCTATGACCTGCTGATCGCCGCCGACGCGCAGCGATCCGTATCCGTGCTGGGCCTCGATGCGAAGCCGGCCCCCCACGGCGGCGAACTGGCGGAGCAATTGCGCGAGCTGGGCTTTGCCGACCCGCCGGCGCTGGCCACGCGCATCGACGGCTGGCGCGGCGGCGCGGTGCGGGCGCTGCGCAGCGATGCCGCGATTGCGGCGCTCGACGCGATTCAGCCGAGCCTGCTGGCGGCGCTGGGCCGCGCTGCGGATCCCGATCGCGCCTTGACCCGCTGGGAGCAGATGATCGAACAACTGCCCAGCGCGGTGAACCTGTTCCGCTTGCTGCAGGCGAGGCCGGCGTTGCTGGCGCTGCTGGTGCGGATATTATCGCTGGCGCCGCCGCTCGCCGATGCGCTGGCCCGGCGCGGCGATCTGCTTGATGCGCTGATCGACGCCAGTGCCTTCGATCTCCCCGGTGATGTGCCGAGGCTGGCCGCAGAACTGGCGCGGGGCGAGGTTGATGACGATTACCAGCATCTGCTCGACCGGGTGCGACGGCGGGTTACCGAGAAGCGTTTCGCGCTTGGGGTGCAACTGATCGAGGCGGCGCATGATCCGCTGGCGATTTCCGCTGGCCTGTCGCGGATAGCAGAAGCCGCGATCGAAGTGCTGGCGGCCGGGGCGGTGGCGGAATTTGCCGAGGCGCATGGGCGGGTGCCCGGCTCCGAACTGGTGTTGCTCGGGCTGGGCCGGCTCGGCGGCGGCGCTCTGACTCCCGCCTCCGATCTCGATATCGTCTTTCTGTTCACCGGCGATCATGCCGGCGAATCGGACGGGCGCCGCCCGCTCGGGGCGACCCAATATTTTAACCGCTTGGCTCAGCGGATCACCGGTGCGCTCAGCGTGCCCACTGCCGAGGGCGCGCTCTACGAGGTCGATACGCGGCTGCGTCCACAAGGCGCGCAGGGATTGCTGGCGGTGAATTACGCCAGCTTCGCGCAATATCAGCGCGAGCAGGCCTGGACCTGGGAGCATATGGCGCTGATGCGCGCCCGGCCGCTATTCGGTTCGGGCGAATCCCGGGCCGGGATCGAGGACATCATCGGCGAGGTGTCGAACACCGCGCGCGATCCGGAAAAATTGCGCCGCGATGTGCTCGATATGCGCGCCCGCATGGCGGAGCATAAGCATGCCAAGGGCCCGCTCGACGCCAAGCTACTGCGTGGTGGCCTGGTCGATATCGAGTTCATCGTCCATTACCTGCAATTGCGCGAAAATGTCGGTCTGACCCCCGATCTCGGCGCGGCGCTGGCGCAATTGGTCGAGGCGGGCTGGTTGGCGCCGGCGATGATCGCGGCTAATTTTTTCCTCACCCGGTTGCTGATTGCCGCGCGGCTGCTGGCCCCCGATAGCGTCGAACCGCCCGCACCCGCGCGCGCGGCGCTTGCCAAGACTTGCGGATGCAGCGATTGGAGCGATCTGTTGGAGAACCTCGCCGCCGCGCGCCAGACGGTCAGCGCCGGCTGGGCTTTGGTTTTCGGCGAAATGTTGAAGGTTGAGTGATGGGGAGCTTGAATAATGGCAAATAGCCTACCGGACATCGGAGATCCTATCCCGGATATCGCCTTGACGGCTACCGACGGCAGCCCGATCCGTCCGGCGGATTTCGGCGGAGGCAAGCTGGTGATCTTCTTCTACCCCAAGGACGATACGCCGGGTTGCACCGTCGAGAATCAGGATTTTTCCGCGCTCGCGCCGGAGTTCGCCAGCGCCGGCGTGGCGGTATTGGGAGTGAGCAAGGATCCGCCGGCGCGGCATCGGAAGTTCATCGCCAAATATGGGCTGGCGGTGCAACTGGCCAGCGACGCAGCGGAAGGCGGGCTCTCCGACGCGCTGGGGTTCTGGGCGGAAAAGCTCAATTACGGGCGCGCTTACATGGGGATGGTGCGCAGCACAGTGCTGGTCGATGCCGAGGGCCGGATTGCGCGGGTATGGCGCAAGGTGAAGGTCAAGGGCCATGCCGCCGAGGTGCTCGCGGCAGCCCAGGGAGCTTGAACCGGATCAGCGTTTCCTTCGCAATCCGCGCCGCATTGTTGACGCGCGATCCGCGCGAGCGGGTGATGGCAACGCGCCGGGTCGCACGCGATTGGCGTGGGCAGCGGCTGGCCTTTGCGTTTGACGCGGCGATGCCCGATAGCCCGGCACGCCCGGCGGTGCCCGAACTACTCTCCCCCAATCGCATGCCCCGGCGCGGGCGCGGCTTTTCCGAGCGCAGCCGGATCGCGCTGTGGCATTCGCTGGCGCATATCGAATTCGTGGCGATCGATCTGGCGCTGGACATGGCCGGACGCTTTGGCGCGGAGATGGGCGAGGGCTTTGTCCGCGATTTTCTCGACATCGCCGCAGAGGAGGCGCTGCATTTCGCGCTGATCGACCGGCATTTACGAACTATGGGCAGCTTTTATGGCGCGCTGCCGGCGCATGACGGGCTGTGGGAAGCCGCCGAGGAAACGCGTCATGACGTCGCCGCGCGGCTGGCGGTGGTGCCGATGGTGTTGGAAGCGCGCGGGCTGGATGTGACGCCGCCGATGCTGGTGCGGGTCGAAGCCTCGGGCGACACGCGCGGCGCGCGAATCCTGAAACGCATCCTTGACGACGAAATTCGCCACGTCCGCATCGGTGCAAAGCACTTTTCTACGTGCTGCGAAAGAATCGGTAAAACCGCCGAGACGCATTGGAAAACTTTACTGTCGCTGCATTTTCGTGGCGCGTTGAAGCCGCCATTCAACGACTCAGCGCGTGAGGCAGCCGGTTTGCCGCGCCATTGGTATGCGACACTTGCCTAGCAGAATGTAAACTGCCTAACACAAACCCAGAGACGGGCGGGGGGTTCCGACCATCTCAGAATTTTAACGCTGGGCGGTGTATAGCTGCACTAAGCGATGGTCGTTTACGGCTCCGGACTTCGCCTCAGGGTGGAAGCGGATGTCAGGATTAAGGTGGTTTGCGTGTTCGTATCGAAGTTTGAGCTAAATACTCGCTTGCCGATCGGCGCTTTCGCGGCAGGTTTGGCGATTATAACTTCCAGCCTGGCAACGCCCGCTTTCGCTAATAGTTCCAGCGCCGACATTGCTGCCCCGCTCCGCGCCGCGCAGAGCGCCAAACAATCCGCGCTCGGCAGTGGCGATGCTGAATTCCGCCAACTATTCACCTCGTGGCGCTCGCTCGACCAGGGCGGCGCTTTCGTCGCCCATACCAACAACGCCATAAGCAATGGTTCCATTCCCTCGCTGATTCCGGTCCAAAATCCACGTTTCACCAGCGGTTTCGGGATGCGCTGGCACCCGGTTCTCGGTGGTCGCCATCAGCACAAGGGTATCGATCTCGCCGACCCCATCGGCACGCCGGTTCACGCCTCGGGTGACGGCGTCGTCGGTCGCGCCGACTGGTTCAGCAGCTACGGTCTCTATGTCCAGATCGAACATGGCGGCCAGATCGAAACCCGCTACGGCCACATGTCGCGGCTTAACGTCGCCGCGGGCCAGTTCGTCCATCGCGGCGACGTGATCGGCTACATCGGCACCACCGGCCGCTCGACCGGCCCCCATCTCCATTACGAAGTGCGCGTGAACGGCGAGGCCGTGAACCCGATCCCCTATATGCAAGGTGCCGGCAGTGCAGAACTCGCTCGCGCTGCCGCCTCGGCGAATAGCGGTTCGGGCGACACTGCCGTTGCCGAAGCTGGCGACGAATAGACGTCACATTACAAGATTAAATGGGCCTGAATAACGAACACTAACGTTCGAGGGCCAGCCATCCAGGAGAGGATGCGGGAAAGGCGGCAGGCTACTGCCGCCTTTTTCCGTTATTCGGTTGGCAATTATGCCGGACTTGACTGGCAGCATAAAGATAGTGCATGCGATTGGCCGACAGGCCGGCGCGAACGGTGGTGAGTGATGCTTGCCACCCGGGCGTCATTTCTCGCCGCAGTTTTCATAATCATCGCCGCCGGTATCTACCCGCACGAACCGGCCTTCGCTGGGGAGGTACCGCCGAGCAAAGTAGCAACCGTGCGGGTCTCCGAGAGGAGACTCATAAGTAACGTGCCCAACAACATAGAGTGTTTCCCTGTTCGCGTTGGCAGGGACGTCTATCGAAAAACTCCATCGCGCGTCCCGCCCCCGGCTTATGCTCTTAGCAATCCCGCCAAGAGTATACGGCGGATAGGGGCTGTAATATCGAAGTTCGTTGCGCTCCGGATCACCCCATGCGGGGTTAATCATCGTGAGAGGCGACCAGACTACTTGGATATTGCTCCCAGTTATTTTAGCAATCGACTGCCCACCGTTGGCGATATTAGCCGATCCTTCAAAATGCGCCCCGGGCACGAGCTTAGGAATCCGGTCGTGGGGGTTCAGGGGGGAGCCACCGCGCTCCCAGAAGTGCAGGCCATTGAGCGCGAGTTTTGGAGGGAACGCTATATCGTGATCCTCGTCAGCTTGCCTTTTGGCGACCCTAAGCTGTTCCTGCATGGATTTCAGTTGGCAGAAGAATATGACCCCTACAAAAATCGCGACGAAGAGAGCAAATACGTCGAGCCAAAAACGCATTCTCTCCCAAAAATCCTTGTCATTTGCCTTGCTCTGTTCGCGTTCTGCCTTGGCTTGGGCGCGGCGATCTATGGCATTAAGCGCGGAGACTATCTCTCGCCTTTGCTCATCCTTGTATGTTTCCCCATTTGCTGGCTCGGCCTGTCCCTCATTGTTAGCGATGCTTGCCCACCATTTCTTGACCGTCTCTATTCGGCCTTGCCCGTATGTCACTACGAGGCGGAAAATGGCTGGTGAACTAGCAGGCACTAATCGCCGCCCCAAAGATGTTGTCGTTGTTCTGGTTGTTATACCGAAATTGAAACTCGGCAACGTAGAGGGGCAGGTATTTGGCGCTGACCTTGTGAAAGGTCCCGACGACGCCGCGCTTCACGAGGCTCCAGAAGCCCTCAATCGTCTGGGTATGGATCGCGCCGACGACGTACTGGCCCTTGGAGTGGTCAACGGAGCGATGGATATAGCGGCCAGCCAAGGCGTTGTAGCCGGGGTACTGGTCGGTGCAGATCAGCGAGACGTGATCGCTCACGGCCTCACGCACGAAGGCCCCCAGCGCTTCCGTGGTGGCCTTGTCCAGCACCAGCGCCACGACGCTTCCGCCGCGCTCCACGGCCGCAACGATCATGGTTTTGCCGGGAGTGCCGCGACCGCCCTTGTGGGCTTGGCGGCGCACCGAGACGTGTTTGTTCTTCCACGAGCCGCCCACGTAAGTCTCATCGATTTCCACGATGCCCATGAGCTTGCGGAAGTTCTCGTCGGCCAGCCCGGCGCGGACCCGGTGGCACATGTACCAAGCCGTGCGGTAAGAGCCGAAACCCATGACGCGCTGCACTTGGAGCGCGGAGACGCCCTTTTTGCTCGTCAGCATCATGTGAATGACGTGGAACCATTCGCGCAGACCTTTATTCGTGTTTTCGAAGATGGTTCCAGCGATGACAGAGAACCGATAGCCGCTGTCGGGCGCGCAGGAATAGCATTGCCACTTGTAGGCCATGGTCTTTACCGAGAAGACCTTCTCCGTTTCACCGCAACGCGGGCAGACGATTACGCCATGCGGCCAGCGGTGAGCGATCAGATAGTCAGCGCAATCTTCGTCGGTGACGAAGGCCAGCTCAAACTCGGGGATGGTCATTTGATGGATGCGAGCCATGAGGGCCTCCTATGACCAAAAATCTAGGTCATAAAGAACTGCCAGTCAAGTCCGGCATAATCGCCATTCGGTTTAATGTCTGGAAATTAGCATAGCTAATTTCCAGACTAACCAGCCTCCAGCAATCGCTTCAGCAGCGCGCGGACGTCATCGGCCATATCCGGTCGGGCCAGCGCTAGAGCGACCGTCGCTTCGACGAAGCCGACCTTCGAGCCGCAATCGTAGCGTTTTCCGGCAAAGGTGACGGCGTGAAACGGTTGGTTGCCGATCATTTGCGCCATGGCGTCGGTCAGCTGGATTTCGCCACCCGCGCCAGTCTCCTGGGTTTTCAGCACGTTCATGACTTCGGGTTGCAGAATGTAGCGCCCGGAAACGATCAGGTTCGACGGCGCTTTGTCTACTTTCGGCTTCTCGACCAGTCCGGTCACTTCGGTAAGCGTAGCGCCCGGCACCTCGCGCCGCGCGCCCGGCGCGATCACGCCGTAGCTCGAAACCTCGTCGTAGGGCACTTCGAGCACGGAAATGAGATTGCCGCCGACGTGGCTATAGGCATCGACCATCTGGCGCATGCAGCCAGGCTCGCCGATCATCAACTCGTCGGGCAGGAAGATCGCGAAGGGCTCATTGCCAACGATCGCCCGCGCGCACCAGATCGCGTGGCCGAGCCCCAGCGGCACTTGCTGGCGCACGGTGACCAGATTGCCCGGCTCGATTCGGGTCGGTTCGAGAATTTCTAGCGTTTTCGACCGGTTGCGCATCGTCGCTTCGAGTTCGAAGGCATGATCGAAGTGTTCGACGATGGCGGTCTTGCCGCGCCCGGTCACGAATACCAACTGCTCGATGCCGGCCTCGCGGGCCTCATCGACGGCATATTGGATCAGCGGTCGATCGATGATCGGCAGCATTTCCTTGGGGATGGCCTTGGTTGCCGGGAGAAAGCGCGTGCCCATGCCCGCGACGGGAAAAACGGCGGTACGGATCGGCTTAATCGGTGCATGTTCAGGCATGAGCGGCCGGTTCCATAGCTGCGCCGCGTTGGGGGGATCGGGCGAGAAACGGAGCGCCAATTTCCCGCTGCGAACGGTAAGACCGAAGTGTCTCTTAAGCCGGATTTGGGTTGCAGGGCAAGCGTCACGATTGTGCAGTTGCACACTTCGTTGCGCCCCTTGCACCGGCGCGCGGACCAGCTAAACGATCGGAATGGACAAGATTATCATACATGGTGGCGTGCGGTTGGCGGGTACCGTGCCGGTTTCGGGCGCCAAGAACGCGGCGCTCACACTGCTGCCTTGTGCGCTGCTCACCGACGAGCCGCTGACGTTGCGCAACTTGCCCCGCCTGGCCGATATCGACAGCTTCCAGCATCTGCTCAACCAGTTCGGCGTATCGACGATGATCGCCGGATCGCGGCCGGAGGATTTCGGTCGGGTCATGACGCTGGCGGCGACGCGGATCACCAGCACCGTTGCGCCCTACGAACTGGTACGCAAGATGCGCGCGTCGATCCTGGTGCTGGGGCCGATGCTGGCGCGCATGGGCGAAGCCAAGGTGTCCCTGCCCGGTGGCTGTGCGATCGGCAACCGCCCGATCGACCTCCATCTCAAGGTGCTGGAGGCGTTCGGCGCGACGATCGAATTGGCGGCGGGATACGTTCGCGCGATCGCTCCCGATGGCGGCCTGCCCGGCGGTGATTACAGTTTCCCGGTGGTATCGGTGGGGGCAACCGAAAATGCGCTGATGGCAGCGGTTCTCGCCAGCGGCACGAGCACCTTGCACAATGCCGCGCGCGAGCCCGAAATCGTCGATCTGTGCAATTTGCTGGTGGCGATGGGCGCGCAGATCGAGGGCATCGGCGGTTCCGATCTGACGATCCACGGCGTTCACCGGCTCCACGGCGCGACTTATATGGTGATGCCCGATCGAATCGAGGCGGGCAGCTATGCTTGCGCAGCGGCGATCACCGGCGGCGAGGCGCTGCTGATGGGAGCGCGGATCGAGGATATGGCGGCCACCGTCCAGGCGTTGCGCGATGCCGGCGTGCTCTGCGAAGCGCGGCCCGGCGGCCTTTATGTGGCGGCGGATGGACCGATCCAGCCGGTGACCTTGTCGACCGCACCATATCCCGGCTTCGCCACTGACATGCAGGCCCAGCTGATGGCGCTCTTGTGCCGCGCCGAAGGCGCCAGCGTGCTGACCGAGACGATCTTCGAAAACCGCTACATGCATGTGCCCGAACTCAACCGGATGAGCGCGCATATCGAGACCAAGGGGCGCACCGCGATCGTCCACGGCGTCAAGCAGTTGATCGGCGCGGATGTCATGGCCACCGATCTGCGTGCCTCGATGAGCCTGGTGATCGCCGGGCTGGCGTCTTCGGGCGAAACCCAGGTCCACCGGCTGTATCATCTCGATCGCGGTTACGAGCGGCTGGAGGAAAAGCTGGCGCTATTGGGCGCCGATATCGAGCGGGTAGGTGGAGATTAAAGGCCTGATCCGAAACGAAGTTCAGCGAAGCGAAATCCGCGAAAGAGCGGATTTGGCTGCGCCGAACTCCGTTTCGAAGTCTGTGCCGTCCCGCTCCCCCGGCCCACCCACCCATAAGATAGTACCCTATCGGGTGGTTGGGCGGGGGGAGCGGGACGGCACAGACTATCCGAAACAAAGTTTCGGATCAGACACCAAAGCCCAACCTTATTTCGGTTGGTGGAACCCCATACAGACATCGACCGCGATGATGCGGTCGGCATCGTCGAACTCGTAGATCGAGATCGAACGGAGCGAGCTTTCGCTGCCGTCGGGCATGACGCTGTGCTCATCGAGATCGAGATAGACGACGTTCCCCGCCTCGGTCGCGCGATACAAATACTTATTATAGACGCGGCTGGCGCCGTGCCATTCGTCCAGCATCGCGCGATAGGCCGACCAGTCTTTTTCCTCGTCGCGTTCGTTGCCGCGCCGCACGAAACGCTCGGTATCGACCAGCGGCAGCAGTGCGTCCCAGCCCTCATCGGAGGTGCGGTTGATGATCTTCGCCAGCGTGTCGCCATAAGCGATAGCGCGCTTGGTGCGGAGGCTGGTGATCTCGTCCTGCTTTGTCCAGTGACCCGCCATATTCAACTCTCCGTCTTGCTGTTTGCAAGATAGTCGTCACTGCAGCCACCGGGGGCAAGCTCTTTATACGGGTTTAGTCTGATCCAAATTTCGCAAAGGGCAAATTTTGGAGTCTGTGCCGTCCCGCCTCCCGGCCCAACCACCCACAGGGTACCTTTAACGGGTGATTGGACCGGGGGGGGCGGGACGGCACAGACTACCCGAAACGGAGTTTCGGATCAGACAATTCTCAGGGCGGGTCACTGTCAAAGCGGCCCCCGACATGCCACTCCTGCTCATAAATGATTTTCGCCGCCACCGCTTGCCCTCCGGCATCGCGCGCGGGATGAAAGCGAAAGCGTTTCTGGATGAGACGGCAAGTCAGATCGTCGAGAGTGGCATTGCCGCTGCTTTTCTGAGTCCGGCAGTCGCTCACCTTGCCCGCAGCATCGACCGAAACAAGCGCCTGGACTGTGGCCGTCAAAGGCGCCTGGCGCAGGGCTTCGGGCGTGTCCGAGGATTTGATCTCGCCGCCGACAAGCTCGGGATCGCTGCCGCCACCATCGCCATCGCCCGTTCCTCCCGCGCCCGATCCTGCGCCGCTGCCACCCGCGCCAATGCCGTTGCCCGTCGAGGCCGCCCCGGCCTCGGCGGCCATGCCCTGGCCCGGCGCGGGAGCCACCGGAAGCGGAGGGGGCGGTTTTAGCGGCGGTGTACGCGGCGCAACGAAAGGTGCCGCCAGGGCATGGCGAGCCGGCGGTGCTGCGGGTGCGGCACGCCGCGACGCTGCAGGATGTTTGGGTGGTGGAGGCGGCGGCGGGGTCCGCAAATCGAGCGAAGTCAAAGCAATTTGTGCGGCTGTGCGTAGAGCGGGCGCCGCTAATCCGTACACCAGGACCAGCGCTAGCCCGACTTGCAACCCAGCTGCCAGAACACCACTGACGAGGCGTTTGCGACCGGCGTCGGCAGTGCTGTCGTACATCGCTGCGGCCCCCATAAAACGCGGCGCGACCGGCGCCGCGTCAGGCAGCATCAGCGGTAATAGCCGCAGCGCTTGTTCTTCGAGATCGAGCGATCGATGGCGCGGCCGCCGAGCGCACCGGCAACGCCGCCAATGATCGGGCCGGCGAGCCCGCCGCCGATGATGCTGCCACCTACTACCGCACCGGCAACGCCGCCGCCGACCAAGCCAGCGGTCCCCGAGGAATGGCGGCAATGCCAATAATAGGTGCGACCGTGATACACGCGTGGCGGGTGATCGTCGGCGTGAGCGGCGATCGGCATGGCCAGCACCAGCGAGGCAAGGAGAAGGGCGCGCTTCATTGTAGTGATCTCCGGAAGGCGAACGAAATCAACAGAGCCTTAAATACTTGAAGACCTCATTTGTTGCACAGGCTTTTTAGGAAATTTCAGCAGTCTGTGCTGCGAGACGAGCAGCCAGCCCTTCAACAAGCCAAAGCCGGATGGCCCCTGCCAGCCCCGGCGGGGACTGCGCTGTGATCCTTTCGGTATCGATCCGGGCTACCAGGGCGTTGACCGGCACGCCCTCGGTTTCGGCCGCGCCACGCAGCAAGTCCCAGAACAGCGGCTCCAGGCTGATCGAGGTCTTGTGCCCGGCGATCTCGATCGATCGCTTCACCGGGGGGTGGTAAGGTGTATCCATCACGCGCTACCGCCCAGGCCCAGGGTCATTGGGCGGGTCATTTTTGGCTGAGCCCCGACCGGGCTTCAGTACATATGTTGGCCGCCGTTGATCGACAGCGTCGAACCGGTGACGAAGCCGGCCTGTTCCGAACACAGAAATGCCACGCCGCGCGCGATCTCTTCGGCCTGGCCCAGGCGCCCGATCGGGATTTTGGCAATGATCTTGTCCAGCACCGGCTGCGGCACGGCGGAGACCATGTCGGTATCGATGTAGCCCGGCGCCACGGCATTGACGGTCACCCCGAATTTGGCGCCCTCCTGCGCCAGCGCTTTGGTGAAGCCGTGGATGCCCGACTTCGCCGCGGCATAATTGACCTGGCCATATTGCCCGGACTGACCATTGACCGAGCCGACGTTGACCACCCGGCCCCAGCCCCTTTCGCGCATGCCCGCAAAAGTGGCCTTGACCATGTTGAAACAGCCGCCGAGATTGATCCGCATCACCTCGTTCCAGTCATCGTAAGTCATCCGATGCAGTACGGCGTCGCGGGTGATGCCGGCATTGTTGACCACCACGTCGATCGGCCCGACTTCCGCCTCGACCTGCGCGCAACCATCGATGCAGGCCTGATGGTCGCCAACATCCCAGCAATAGGAAGGAATGCCCGTCACTTCGGTGAAGGCCTTGGCCTTTTCCGCATTGCCGCCGTAGTTTGCGGCCACGGTAAAGCCCTGGCTTCGCAAGGCAACGCTGATTGCCTCGCCGATGCCCCGAGTGCCGCCAGTCACGATTGCGATGCGCGCCATGTGCTCTTCCTTTCCCAACAGATTCGCTTGGTCATGCTAGGCGTGGGCAGGCCCCGCCGCAAGCTGGCCTTTCCCGATAGTCGAATGAATTGCCTCGAAAAATCGGATCAGATTCTTTGAGTCTAGTACGAAATCCGCGAAGAGCGGATTTCGAAGTCTGTGCCGTCCCGTTCCCCCCGGCCCAACCACCCCCAGGGTACCAGAACTGGGGGGTTGGGCCGGGGGGAACGGGACGGCACAGACTATCCGAAACAAAGTTTCGGATCAGGCGCTCAGCCACTCAGAACTTGAACTGGGTTCCCACGAACACGGCTTGGGTATCGGTCTTGCCGTCTATGTCACCGTCGAGCCGGTCACGATCGCGTTGATAGCGCAGGCCTGCGGTGACATCGAGATTGCGCGACAGGCGGTAGCTGCCGCCCAGATCCACAGTCTGCACGCCGACGCTTTCGAGGGTGCGGGGCGCGCGCCCGGCGCGGGATTGCTCATCCAGCGCGATATGCGGGGCGAGGCGCGAGGGCGTGCCACTGCCTTGGTCAGCGGCGGGTTTGAAGGTCGACAAGTCGGGCATGTCGAGCTTGCGAATTTCCTGCGCCAGAGCAAAGGTCTGCACATTCTGGGCAAAGCCCTGATAGCCCCGCGCCATCCCCAGATTATAGGCGGCAGGCGCGATGCCGAGCGCTGTCGTACTGGTCGCCAGGGCGGTAGCAGCATGACTGCCGTGGTCGATCAAGGCGCCGCGCACGATGATCGAGCGCGCGGTCACCGGATCGACGCGGACCGCGACGGTGACTGACCGATCGGGCCTGGTCGCCAGGCCAGCCGGTGTGAAGCGAAACATCGGGCCTTTGCCGCCGGTCGGGCTGGCGGCCAGCACGCGGGCGAGCCGCGGATCGACGCTGCCGGGGCCAAAGCTGCTCACCCCCTGATTTTCGGAAAGCCCGGCCGCCGGCAAGTCGATGCGAGTCGAAAAGGCCAGCACCGCACTGGGTAGCGCCAGGACGATCACTGCGCCCGCCATCAGCAGCGCGGGCGCGCCGGCTCCGCGCGCAGGGCTCAGGCTGCCGCGGGCAGGGGTGCCGCGAATCTCGCCTGTTCGATTGCCCGCCATGTGCAGTCCGTTTCCCTTGCGCGCCGTTTCGCTTGTGCAACCCCCTAGCTTGCTCAACATCGGGAGCCGCCGGAGGTTGCGATATGGGGGACCATACATCTTTTTCGGATGGTCCGGAACCCGCTAAAGTCGATTGGGCAGGCTATAAGGCGGCGGCGATATTCAGCCCCGGTTCACGCCTGGCCGGGGCAAATCCTGCGCCATGCCGTGTCTGGATTTTTCCGTCATCCTTCCCTGCATCACCCGTGCTTGGCGAACACCGGTACCGGCGGTCAGCCCACTTGCCGCGCCAGCGCGGCGGGCTATAGAGCAACGATCGCGCTTGCGCCCGGTATCCAACGCCGCCATGGCGTCGGTGCCCTCAGGGCAAACGCATAGAACAGGATCCGAACGCGACCATGACAGCTAGCCCCGCCACCGGCCACTCGTTTTCGGCTCATACGACGCCCGCCCGCAGCCTGCTGTCGCGCGGTGCGCTTATCTGCGTGGCCGTGCTCGCGCTGTCGGGCTGTGTCCACCACCGCAAGATGCATCCCGTAGCGACGATCGCGCCCTCCAATATCACCACGATCGGCGTTAATTCCTATCTATGGCGCGCCAGCCTCGATGCGCTGTCGTTCATGCCGCTGGTTCAGACGGACAGTGCGGGCGGGGTGATCGTAACCGACTGGTATAGCAATCCCGCCAATCCCGCCGAGCGTATGAAGATCACGGTAACGATCCTCGACCGCGATCTGCGCAGCGATGCCTTGCGCGTGGCCGCCAGCCGCCAGATTTCGCAAGGCGGGGTGTGGGTCGATGCGCCGGTGCAAGCGGCCACGGTCCAGCGCCTCGAAGACGTGATCCTGACCAAGGCGCGCGATCTGCGTCGCGGCACCATTCCTACCAACTAGCAGCATGAGCGAGAGATTCGATCCGTCGCTCGCGGACGGTCGCTGGCAGCGCGTCTGGGACGAGCGTCAGTGTTTCCGCGCCGACGATGCCTCGGCCAAACCGCGCAGCTATGTCCTGGAGATGTTCCCCTATCCTTCGGGGCGCATCCATATCGGCCATGTCCGCAATTACACCATGGGCGATGTGCTGGCCCGCTTTCGGCGGATGCAGGGCTATGAGGTGCTGCATCCGATGGGCTGGGATGCCTTCGGCATGCCCGCCGAAAACGCGGCGATGGAAAAGAACGTCCATCCCGGCGGCTGGACCCGCGCCAATATCGCGACGATGAAGGCGCAGCTCAAACGGCTGGGCTTCGCGCTCGACTGGAGCCGCGAGTTCGCGACCTGCGATCCCGAATATTACGGCCAGGAACAAGCGCTGTTCCTCGATCTTTACGCGGCCGGGCTGGTCTATCGCAAGGAAAGCGCGGTCAATTGGGATCCGGTCGACCAGACCGTGCTCGCCAATGAGCAAGTGATCGACGGGCGCGGCTGGCGCAGTGGCGCGCTGGTCGAAAAGCGCAAGCTGTCGCAGTGGTTCCTCAAGATCACCGATTTCGCCGAGGAACTGCTGGAAGGGTTGCAGAGCCTAGATACCTGGCCGGAAAAAGTGCGGCTGATGCAGGAAAACTGGATCGGCAAGAGCCAGGGCATGCAGTTTCGGTTTGCCGGCAGCAATTTCGACGGTGGGATCGAGGTCTACACGACGCGGCCCGATACGATCTTCGGCGCCAGCTTTGTGGCGGTCGCAGCGGAACATCCGCTCGCGCAAGGTTTGGCCAGTAACGCAGCGCACGCCTTCATCGAGGAATGCCGGCGTGGCGGCACCACTGCCGCCGAGCTGGAAACGGCGGAAAAGCTCGGCTTCGATACCGGGCTGAAAGTCGCGCATCCGCTGCTGCCGGGCACCGAACTGCCGGTCTATATCGCCAATTTCGTGCTGATGGATTACGGCACCGGTGCGATCATGGCGGTGCCGGGGCACGACCAGCGCGACTTCGACTTCGCCCGCAAATATCATCTCCCGATCATCCGCGTGGTTGCCGCCAGCACCGAGGATGCCGATCGCCCGTTCGGTGACGAGGCGGAAGCCGGTGACGGCGTGCTGGTGCATTCGGACTTCATCACGGGCATGCGCGTGGCCGAGGCCAAGGCTGCGGTCATCGCCCGAGCCGAGGCTGAGGACTGGGGCCAGGGCCAGACGGTGTGGCGGTTGCGCGACTGGGGCGTCTCGCGGCAACGCTATTGGGGTACGCCGATCCCGTTCATTCACTGCGCGGCTTGCGGCGTGGTGCCGGTGCCCAAGGCGCAATTGCCGGTCACGCTGCCCGAGGATGTCGATTTCAGCTCGCCGGGCAATCCGTTGCTGCGCCATCCGACCTGGAAGCATGTCTCCTGTCCCGATTGCGGCGGCCCGGCGACGCGCGAAACCGATACGCTCGACACTTTTGTCGATAGCTCGTGGTATTTCCTCCGCTTTGCCAGCCAGCCGGCGGACAAGCCCTTCGACCCAGCCGAGATCGCGCGCTGGCTGCCGGTTGCGCAATATATCGGTGGCATCGAGCATGCCATCCTGCATTTGCTGTATGCGCGGTTCTGGACGCGGGCGCTGAAGCGGATCGGCAAGATCGATATCGCCGAGCCATTTGCGAGCCTGTTCACGCAGGGCATGGTGACGCATGAGACTTATGCGCGTACCGATCCCAGCAATGGTCAGCCGATCTATTTCAGCCCCGCCGAGGTTGCGCGCAGCGGTGACGGTGCGACACTGATCGCGGATGGCGAGGCCGTAGAGATCGGCCGCGTCATCAAGATGTCCAAGTCGAAGAAGAACGTGGTCGATCCGGACGAGATCGTCGCCAAATATGGCGCCGATGCGGTGCGCTGGTTCATGTTGTCGGACAGCCCGCCGGAGCGCGACTTGCCCTGGTCGGAAGCCGGGATTGAGGGTTGCGCGCGCTTCGTCCAGCGGCTGTGGCGGCTTTGCGGCCAATATGACGCGGCGGCGCAGGGCGAGAACCCGGCGCTGGATCGCAAGCGCGACCAGACCGTCGCCGCGATCGCCGCCGATATCGAGGCACTGAGCTTCAATAAGGCGGTGGCGCGGATCTATGAATTGACCGCAGCCGTGGAAAAGGCGCCGGCTTCGGCCAGCCGTTCGGCGGCGATCCGCGCGCTGCTGCTGGTGACCGCGCCGATGATGCCGCATCTCGCCGAGGAACTCTGGGCGCAGATCGGCAATTCCGGGCTGATCGCGGAGGCGGCGTGGCCGGCGGTGGACCCGGCGCTGTTGGTCGAGGATGAAGTCACCGTCGCGGTCCAGGTCAAGGGCAAGCTGCGCGATACGCTGACCGTCGCCAAGGGCACGCCCAGCGCGACGCTCGAAGCGCTTGCTCTGGCCAGCGACAAGGTGCAGCGTGCGCTCGATGGCGCAGCGGTGAAGAAGGTGATTGTAGTGCCCGACCGGCTGGTCAATCTCGTGGCATGAGCGCGAACCGCATCTTGTCGAAGGCTGCGTCGCTGCTGGTGGTGGCGCTGCCGCTTGGCGGCTGCGGTTTGCAGCCGATGTACGGGGAGGGGCCGCATGGCTCGGTGGCCCAGGGAATGGCCGCGATCGAGGTGCCCGCGATCCCCGGCAAATCGGGTTGGCTGATGCGCAATGCGCTCATCGATCAGCTGCATGCGGCGGGATCGCCGGGCATCACACCGCGCTACCGGCTCGATGTGCGCCTCGACGACAAGCTTGAGGGCCTCGGCCTGCTGGCCAATAACACCGTCGGGCGTGAACGGCGCACGGTGCGCGCACGCTACCAGCTCGTCGAGATCGCCACCAATCGTGTCCTGCTCGACGCGACCGCCGGATCGGATGCCGGCATCGATGTGGTGTCCTCGGAATATGCCACGGTAGCGGGTGAGGAAACCGCGATGGAGAATCTGGTCCGCGTGGTCGCGCAGCGCATCATCATCAAGGTGTCGCTGCAATTGCGCAATTCGAACGATGGCTCTGCGGGAGCTGGCGACAAAACCAAGTGACCGGGCGGTGAAGGCGACTCAAAAAGACTTCGCCACTGTCGCCGCCAAGGCCGCTAACCAGGCCCGCATTTTCTTCTTCTGTGGCCCCGATGAAGCCGGCGCGCACGACGCGGTAGAGCAAGTGGCGGCGTTGCTGACCGATGCCGGCGAGCGGATCGAATTGTCAGGCGCGGAGATCAAGCGCGATCCGGTCCGGCTCGGCGACGAGGCGCGCTCGATCTCGCTGTTCGGCGATGCCCGCCACATCGTCGTGCGAGCGCAGGGCGACGAGATCTGCGATGCGCTCGAAAACCTGCTGGCTGGAGATGTGGCGCCGTGCCCGGTGCTGATCGTTGCCGCCAATGCCACCGATAAATCGCGCACCGCCAAATTGCTCGCCCCGCGCGGGGATGCACTGGTGGCGATGTTCTATCCCCCTGACTTGCGCTCCGCCAGCGAAGCGGTGCGCCGGATGGCGAGCGGGGCCGGCCTGCGCATAGGCGGCGATCTCGCCGAACGGATCGCGCGGGCGACCGGCCTCGATTCGCGGCTGGCGCAATCCGAGGTGACCAAGCTCGCGCTGTTTCTCGATGCCAGCCCGGAGCGGCCGCGGGGCGCCGATGCCGAAGCGCTCGATGCGATCGGTGCCCGCACCGAGGAGGATGGCTTCGCGCCGCTGGTCAATGCCGTGCTCGGGGGAGAGACTGGGCGGCTCTCCGGGGAATTACGGCGGATGCGCGAATTGGGCCTGAGCCCGGTCGGCTTGCTGCTGGCTTTTGAACGCCGCGCCGCACAATTGGCAGCATTGGCCGCAAAGCTGGGGCCGCGCGGCGATATTCGTGGTCTTCTGGAAGCGGAAAAGGCTGCCCGCCGGGTCTTCTGGAAGGATGAACGTGATCTGGCGGCGCAGTTGAAAGTCTGGCGTGGCCGCCGGCTGGAGCGGTTGATCGAGCGGCTGATGAGTCTGCATCGGGCTTTGCTCGCGAACAGCCAAAGTGCCGAGCTGCTGATGGCGCAAGGCCTGGCTGAGATTACCAGGGCCGGCGCCCGCCGAAGCTAGGGCGAGCTGGTCGAAGATTGATTGTACGCTGATGTTTTACAAGATTGCCACGATCTCCGAAGCAGTACACAAGTCATTGATAAATAATGAATGATACGGGTCAAAATAAGTCATTCCCAACGCGGATGGTCACATCGGACCGTTGGCGACGGTGGCTATGAATTATATCGATTCACTGCTGGGCCGCGATTTGCGCGACTTTTCCGAAGGCGACTTCGAGGGCAATCCCGGAACTACGGAAACAGGCTGGACCGCAGGTCGGGCCCAGGATGTTCGCAAGGCGCCAGCGGACGCCGATTCGATGCCGCTCATGCCGTCGTTGATGCGGCGGCGCCTGCAATGTTACGGGGCGTTGATGGCCAGTGATATTGCCGCGCTGTTCGCCAGTTTCGCCGTCACCGGATATGTCTATCTCGATCGCTACGGGCTGCAAACTTCGCTGGTGCTCGCGCAGTTGTTGCTCCCGGTGTTCCTGACGGTCGCGCTATACAACGGCGCCTATTCGATGCGTTCGCTGGTCCGGTTCAGCCACAGTGTCGGGCGCGTGTCGCTGGCCTTGCTGATTTCATGGGTGGCGGTGGTGTTCATCGCCTTTTACACCAAGTCCTCGCACGAATTCTCGCGGATCAGCTTTGCCTTCGGGGCGTTCCTCGGCCTGCTCATCATGATCTGGAGCCGCCTGCAGCTGCGCGCCTTCGTGCGCTGGCGGTGTGGCGCTACGGTAATAAACGAACTCGTCATCGATGATGGTGGGCCGCCGGTGACGATCGGCAGCGGGTTTCATGTCTCGGCCAGAGATTTTGGGCTCGAGCCGCGGCTGAACGATCCGCATGCGCTGGATCGCATCGGGCTGGTCATGCGCAACGCCGATCGGGTCATCGTCAGCACGCCGGAGGACCGCCGCGCCGCCTGGGCGATCATCCTCAAGAGCGCCAATGTCGCCGGTGAGGTGATCGACGAAACCGTAGCGCGGTTGTCGGCGACCGGGGCGCGGCAAGTGGATGGGCAAGGGGTGCTGCAAGTGTCGGTGGGGCCGCTGGGCGTGCGCGACCAGATCACTAAGCGCCTGCTCGATATCGGGGTTGCCACGGCTGGGTTGCTGCTGTTTTTGCCGCTGCTGCTGGTGGTGGCCCTGGCGATCAAGCTGGAAGATCGCGGGCCGATATTCTTTGTCCAACGCCGCGTCGGCCGCGGCACCCGGTTTTTTACGATCTATAAATTTCGCAGCATGACCGAAAACAAGGCGGGGAGCGACGGTACCCTGTCCACCGCACGCCACGACAAGCGGGTCACCCGCGTCGGTCGGATTATCCGCCGCACCAGCATCGACGAATTGCCTCAGCTGTTCAATGTCCTGCGCGGCGATATGGGGCTGGTCGGCCCCCGGCCGCATGCGATCAGTTCACAAGCGGGTGACAAGCTGTTCTGGGAGGTCGACGCCCGCTATTGGGAGCGGCATGCGCTCCGCCCCGGGCTGACCGGTTTGGCCCAGATCCGGGGCTTGCGTGGTGCGACCGAACGAGAGTCGGATCTGGTCAGACGGCTCAACGCCGATCTGGAATATCTCGATGGCTGGTCGCTGTGGCGTGATTTGTGGATTATTCTGATGACCTTCCGGGTTGTCGTCCACGATCAGGCCTTTTGAGCGACGGCTCCCGGTCGGCAAAAGCGCGCACTGGACTTTGCGTTGCCGTTTGTGATAGCCCGGCTCCGGCATTGATGGGGGCGTAGCCAGGATGACTTTACAGCTACTCAGCGTACTTGCTGCTGCGGGTCTTGTTGCTACCGGGATCGGTGGGGCCAGCGATACGCGCTCCGCGCAGTCCTTGCCTGCCCAGAATCTCGCGGTCATGCAGACGGCAGCGCCTTCCGGAAAATTGCCCGCGGTTCATCGCACCGCAAATCGTCTGGCCGACGCACCGGGCGCGGAAGGGGCATCCGCAGGCCCTTGCGTCAAGGATGACAGGCTGGTCGATGCAAACCATCTGCTTTGCCATAAGGGCGGCGTCAGTACCCCGCTGGCATTCGGTCTGGGCGCTGCGGTGATAGCCGGCATCGCTGTCGGGGTTTCGGGTCATCACTCGGATTCGAGCAATAATTCGGTGTCCAACTAGGCACCCCATTACTCGCGGCCGGGAAGGCTATTCGCGGACAACTTCGAATAGCAGCCAAGGCAGGAGCGGTCGTCGGACGGTGTGCTTGGCCTAGGCGCATACCTGGGCGGTCGGGCTTGCGGGCGCTTTCGCGCGTGATATGCAGCACCGCAAAGCATCGAAATGAACGCGGGAGATGGACGTGGAGCAACAGGATCTGCTGGATCTGAAGGGTCAGGTCGCGATGGTGACGGGCGCCGGCCAGGGGGCAGGGCGAGGGATCGCGCTGATGTTCGCCGCGCATGGCGCAGGCGGCGTGGTGGTGAATGATTTCGTGGCCGAGCGCGCCGATGCCGTGGCGGAAGAAATTCGCGCGGCGGGCGGGCGGGCGATTGGCGTTCAGGCCGATGTCGGCGATCTGGAATCGGTGCGCGCGGCGGTGGCGAGGGCAACGGCGGAACTTGGTCCGGTGACGATCCTCGTCAACAATGCCGGCATGGCCGGCCCCAATGCGCAGATGCAGATGGCACCGCCGTTCTGGGAAACCGATCCCGCCGATTGGGACCGCTATTTTCGCACCAATTCGCAAGGCGTGATGAATTGCTGTCATGCGACGCTGCCGGCCATGGTCGCGGCAAAGCGCGGACGGATCGTCACGATCGTTTCGGATTCGGGCCGTGTCGGCGAAGCCCGCCTGTCGGTCTATGCAGCGGCGAAAGCGGCAGCGGCGGGCTTCGTGCGCTCGCTTGCGAAGGAAACCGGGCGTCACGGCATCACCTGCAACGCGATCTCGCTATCGACGCTGGAACCGTTGATGCCGCCCGAACAGCTGGCCGAGTTCCTCGCTACCGACCGGACGAAGAATCAGCTCTCGCAATATGTCATCCGTCGCTTCGGCAAGGCCGACGACGTCGCGGCCATGGCGCTGTTCCTGTGCAGCGATGCCGCCAGCTGGATCACCGGCCAGACCTATCCGGTCAACGGCGGCTATTCCTTCGCCATTTGAGGCATCGTTGGATTGTCTGCGATGCGATTCGATGACCGCATCACATTGCTCTTTAAATACAATATGTTGGTACGACTGGAGCGGTAGCGGGAATCGAAACCCCCTTTTAACCACCTGTAATAAAAACGAATGCTGCATTGCAACAAAAATAAAGGCCCCACAGCATGGCCCCACTCCCTGTCCGCAAATCGGGTTTGAAGCATGAGCATGTACGGCTGGCAGGCCCGACTTCCGCAATAATAACCAAGGTCGTTGGGCCCCTCCGAGCAATTCCAGGCTCAGACCCAACCAAGCATTGGCGGAGGGCCGCCCGCGCAAGCAGAAGCGCACGATCAAGCAGCTTCACGCTGATCTCGTGAGCCTGGGCTACGACGGCTCTTATGGCCGGGTGGCGGTCTTTGCGAGAGGCTGGCGCGATGATTATCTTCGCCAGCAGCACATGAGCGGCAAAGGCATCTTCGTGCCTCTATCGTTTGCGCCGGGCGAAGCTTTCCAGTTCGACTGGAGCGAAGACTGGGCGATTATCGATGGAGTGCGCACCAAGCTGCAGGTGGCGCACTTCAAGCTCAGCTACAGCCGGGCTTTCTTTGTGCGGGCCTATCTTCTCCAGACCCATGAGATGTTGTTCGATGCCCATAACCATGCGTTCCGCGTGTTGGGAGGCGTGCCGCGCGGTGGCATTTGGCCCGGATTGCTGGCAATGGCCTTGGGACCGCCGTTCGCAAGTGCCAATCCATAAGGTAACGTGGCATTGTTCAAAGCGTGACAGGACGTCCGGGGAACGCGGTCCACCATATCGCGCGTGATCATGTTGATTGCTGCGAACTGCTGCCGGGTACGACCTGCCATCAGAGTATCTCGTCTACACGAGGTCGCCGGCACGCTGACCGATTGAGGTGCGATCATGTGCGCGATCCAAATGCAGGTAGGTACCGCTGAATTGTGCAGCGTCCTTGAGGAGGTCGGGCTCGATGACGGTGACTACTCCCCCTCTCAGCTCGATTAATCCGTCTGCCCTGAGCTTCTGGAGCATGCGATTGGCATGCGCTGGAGTGAGGCCGGTAGCGTCGGCAAGATCGGTTTGGGTGATTGGGAAGGCAAAGCTGTTGCCGTCTGTCAATTCGACCATTCGGTAACGCACCAGCATTTCGTAAAGTAGGTGGGCGATCCGAACATAAGCGCTGCGCCGGCCCTCATCGACAATCCGTTCACGGAGTACACCGAGGTCCGTCATTGTCCCCCACCATAGGGCTTCACCGAGACTGCTTGTTTCTCGCAAGAGCGTCTTCATAGCCTCGGCTGGAATCAGTGCCGTTGTTGTAGGCGTGATCGCGGCGACGCCATGATCCATAATCTTCAGAATGAAAATTTCCGCGTCGCAGAGATCGCCAGGAATCAGGAAGGCCATGATCTGACGTCCGCCATCCGGCAGTAGTTTGTAGCGGCAGGCGAGCCCGGAAAGGACCACATGGCAGTGGCCCGAATGTGCTCCCTCAGCGATAATGTCTTCTTTAGGGGCGTGAATCTCGCGGTCCGCGCAGATCAGTTGATCCAAGCGTCGCTTTTCCATGTCAGAAAAAGCCGTGAATTGCTCCATCTTCATCGTCCATGGATTGAACATCTCATCCCCAATCTATGTGCGGTTCGCGCCTGAACCGCTCCGTCGGATGGGCGATAGGCGGAAGTTTATCTCAACCCTCGATTCAGATCGCCATTTCCTGGGCGCCGCTGCAAAAAAATCGTTCGGCAAAGGCCCGCTACTTGGACGATATATCTCTCAACGCCTAAGGGATAGCGATCTATATCAGTCTATCTTGTTGACCGCTTTAAAAAAGCTAAATATTTCAATAAATAATTCCGATTATAAATCGCATTTATACTGATCTGTATGAGCATCGAATAATCCCAATGCTGTCAGATTCAGGCGATGATGTCTCAACAAGACTGTGCCGAAAAGGCCCAAATGTGTGAACGGTTGGCCGCCGAGGTTCGCGATGCGGCGCATAGCGCCGATTGGCTGGAGATGGCGGCCCATTGGCGCGAATTGGCGGGGGATGTCAACGGTCAAGCAACGCTCGCCCGCTTGATGAATATAGATCGAATGCGCGCTAATTGTTGATCTCCAGCGCGCTCGTATCCAGCAACGCCGTAGAGACCCTTCTGGAGTCTCCGGCGTC
The DNA here is from genome assembly GCA_026225215.1 of Sphingomonas palustris. GTDB lineage: Bacteria > Pseudomonadota > Alphaproteobacteria > Sphingomonadales > Sphingomonadaceae > Novosphingobium > Novosphingobium palustris. The sequence goes on from JAMFSI010000039.1 coordinate 71,628, forward strand.
TGATGGATGGCTGCCGTCATCTGAGGGACCATCGAGTGCGGGGGCACTAGGTGGCGGCAGTCCTTTCAACAGCCGCAAATGGCCAATCAAAGGCTCGGGGCCAAGAGACCGCTTCTCTGAAACAGTCCGGAAATTCGTTCAATTCGTGAAGGGTATCAAAAGCGGCCGTGCTGGTCTTGGTGAGACGAAAGATCTGATATCGCTTCTCCAGGGCCGCCGCGCGATCGACAAGCTGGTTTCCAAAAGAGATCGCTTCCCGCCGCCTCGATCGACTGGACCTGGGCAAACGCCCCAACCACAAGTGTAAGCAAATGAGACCTACGCAAACCTGGAATTGCGGACATTCGAAGTCGCCGGAGAACACCAGCGGCTCTGGCAAGAGCGCCAGCTGCCTGGGGTGTCGTGACGAACGCGAGAAAGGCAATCGTCGCCGAATGAACAAAGCCGGTCTTGGCTACAGTGATTCCAGCGAGTTCAGCCGGCTACGGTTGGTCCCACTCGATATGTCGAAGTCAGATGGCCATTATCTCGCTTGCTTGCGGGCGAGTAATCACGCTTTCCTTCGTGCCCTATGGAATTCGCACGAACGCGTGATGCTGGCCCACAAGACCCAGGGCCGCCAGGTTGTACGGCCATGATCGGCTCTACGTTTCTAGAGCTTTCAACCACAACGAGGCGTAATTTAGCCCGCTAAACCGCCGCCAAACTATGCTCGCCTTCAGCACGAACTCCTAGCTGGTGAGTAATCGAAACTATGGTCCCAGGGTTGGCGTCTTCAACTGCTATCTCGGCATCGAGTTGCATTGCGAGCGCATGGACGAGGCTGGAGCCGAGGCCGGCAATGGCGCATTCCGGAGTGGACGGCATCCCGACCCCATCGTCCCCTACCGAGAGCGTCCAAGCTGGTCCGTGCGCTTCGTAGCGGACGATAATTTTCCCGCTTCGGCGATCTGGAAAGGCGTGTTTGATCGCATTAATCACGAGCTCCGTAACGATTAGCCCCATACTCATCGAGGGCCCGGCCGCGGCGACCGACTGCTTTGCCTGGACCTCCAACGAAAGGTGGTCTTCGTTTTGGATCATCGATGCCGCAATGCTCTTGCACAAATCGCCGAGGTAAGCACGCATCTCGACATCGCCCAGCCTGGTGATGGCTAGATGATGCTGGAGAGAGGCCACCGACATGAGCCGCTGGTGTGCGTTGTAAAGATGACCGCGGGTCTCGTCCGATGCCACTCTTCGCGCGCTTTGCATGAGGACGCTGGCGATGATCTGAAGACTGTTGGCCACTCTATTTTGGAGTTCGTTCAACAGAAGAGTCTTCTCGCGAACGATGCTTTCCGTAAATTTCTGATCGAAGCGGGCGTCGGTGACATCCGTAATGGCGACCATGAGTCGAATATTGGCCTTGTCGGCATATACGAGCTTTCGAACGTTGAGGATGAGCCGCCGGGGTTCGCGGCCAGAACGTTTTAGATCCATCTCGTATTCGTCGATCAGCTCAGCCTGCCCTGCAATGGCAGCATGAAGCAGCGATTCAAGCTGCGGAACCTTCCATTCCCCATGCCCCAGCTCCAAAAAAGCTCGGCCGCTCGTGCTGCCTGGATCGAGTTTGAACGCGCGGCAGAAAGACAGGCTGGCGACGATGACACGCAAGTCTCCGTCGAGCAAAATGACTGGCGAGTGAGAGGAGATCATCATAGCCATCGCCAAACTGTCGCTTGGTTCGGCGATTGATGCACTGACCTCCATGACAAGACCCTCAAACGCCGGCGACCCATAAAAATGGAGGTCTTACCGGGCTGATACATCAGGAAGATCGGAGCAACGGGATCGCCAGGACCCAATGATGATTTACGATATTAGCACACTATAATTCAAAATAGAAAATTAATTTTTGCTCATCATCTCATATTAGGAAAGATGTCGTTGAATAGTGATATAAATAATATTTGAAAGATGATTTTACTACCCAAATTTGAGTGATTAAAATCGTACCGATTTGGGCGAAACTCTGGTTTTCATTTATTTCTAATCTCAGTCTCTGTGCTGTAGAATTAGACAAAAGGCGGGTGTCAGGCGAAGCGCTTTTCGAACTGAAAGGGTTCGGCGCGAGATGGATAGGTCAGTAGGCGGCTGAGAGGCTTTCAGCCTCGCAGTGCGTATGCTGCGCGGTGGCGTGGCGATCAATTCCACCTTTGCACCAGGGCACTGCAACCACGCTCGCTTAACCGCCATCGACCTCTTGCCGCATGGTCTGTGCATGATTGACCCGCCAAAACTGCAACGGCGCATGCTCCGGCACGGAGCATGGCTAGCCTCCGTCTTTCGGCAACCGAAATCTGGTTTGCATGCAGCCTCCGGGACCAACTGGCACTGCCGTCATCGGCCAAAACGAGGTGCTCAGCAGTCGCTATTACTAAGCGAATGGCCGCTTGCGACGACCTGCCCCCATTTAGGAGACGCCGCGTAATGACGTAGCCGCGCTCCTGGATGGTACGAATTCGCGAGAACGCTTCAATGCAGGAGAGTGATCCGCGATGCGTCATGATCCTGCCGGCGCTGCGGTGGTTGTAACTACGGCGAGGAATAAGACGGGCTAGATAGTCAGCGCCAATGCTGCGCCACTTGCATCTATGGGCGCGAGTCCGCCATCGTGGGCGATGCGGATCGCTTGCGATAA
>JAMFSI010000005.1 GCA_026225215.1 Sphingomonas palustris
CATCCTCAACGCTATCGCAAAGCAAACCATCAATGCCGCTTGACCTCAACACAATCGCTGTCGAAGGGCTGTCTTTCTTTTCTACGGTTTACGAGAAGAACAAGGCAGTGCTTCGACAAGCTCAGCATGGACGGGGCGGGTTTCGCCCATCGAACACGCGCTCACTCCTTCAGCAACCCGCGCACCGCCGCCATGAACGGCCCGATCGACACCGGCTTGGCGAGATAGCCTTCGGCGCCGGCGTCGCGGATGCGGTCTTCGTCGCCTTTGCCGGCATAAGCGGTCACGGCCAGCACCGGGATGCCGCGCAGCACCGCATCGGCCTTGGCGATCTCGATCAGGTCGAGCCCGGAAATATTCGGCATCTGGATATCCATGATGATCAGGTTGGGCACGAATTGTCGCGCCCGCTCCAGCGCCTCGGCGCCATCGGCCACCGGCTCGACCGCGAACCCCTGGCTGCGCAGCACCTCGCAGAACAGTTTGCGGTTGAGATCGTTGTCCTCGACAACCAGGATGCGCTTTGCCATCTGCCTCCCCTATGACCTCGGAAGGGCCCTGACAATTCTTCGCGATTCGATAGCTGCACCAGACCCCGCTGCGCTGGCCTTGTCCGCGCTGGGCTGGGTGCTGGCCGATACCATCCGCGCCGAGCGCTTCCTGTCGCTGACCGGGCTCACCCCCGACGAACTGCGCGCCGGCCTGGGCGAACGCGCCGTGCAAGGCGCGGTGCTCGATTTCCTAGGGAGCCATGAGCCAGACCTGATCGCCGCCGCCGACGCGCTGGCGGTGACGCCGCAAGCGCTGATCGCCGCGCGCGATGCCTTGGCTGGAGGGCAAGAGGCATGAGCCGGCCCCTGATCATCAGCGATTGCGACGAGGTGCTGCTGCATATGGTCGCGCCGTTCCGCGACTGGCTGCTCGAACAGCACAATATCGTCTTCTACATGGGCGGCCATGACTTTGGCGAAGCGCTGCGCCACGCCGACACCGGCGAAGCGGTCGGCTGGGAAGAAGTCTGGCGCCTGCTCAACCTGTTCTTCGATGGCGAAATGCACCGCCAATATCCCATCCCCGGTTCGGTCGCGGCGATGCAGGCATTGTCGGCACAGGCCGATGTCGTCGTGCTCACTAACCTGCTCGATCACCGCCAGGAAACCCGCACCCGCCAGCTCGCCGACCACGGCATCGATGTGCGCGTATTCACGAACCAGGGCCCCAAAGGCCCGAAGATCAAGGACATCATCGCCGAATACCAACCCAGTCGCACGCTCTTCATCGACGATCTCGCCCAACATCACGATTCGGCCGCCGAAATTGCGCCCGACGTGGTGCGGCTGCATCTGTGTGGTGAGCCGCTGCTGGCCCCGCATATCACCTGCGCGCATCGCGCCGGGCATGCCCATGCGCGGATCGATGATTGGGAGAAGGCACTGCCGTGGTTGTTGGAGCGATTGTAGTTTGAGGGCTAAGACTTGGGGCCAGCGGCCCCAAACCCCGTTCATATCCCAAACCCCGTTCATATCGTTGTCGTTTGCCTATTCGGCGGATAGCCTATTACCATATGTGGACGGCCCCCTCCCTGCAAGGCGTTCACAGTGATTTGATCTAATCGCTTGCGTCCATATGTCCGGCCTTTGGGTGCGTCCGCACATGGGCGCTGGCCAAGATGGTTTCCGCGGCGA
>JAMFSI010000040.1 GCA_026225215.1 Sphingomonas palustris
ATATCGTTAGGCGAATTGAGCCGCCGCCCCTGGTAGCGCTCGGTCAGAACCGTCTGGGAGCCATCGCGCTCGGTTCGCAGCACGGCTCGGCGCCCATGCGAACAAGTGAGCAAGCGCCCCTCCCGGTCGCGGGCATGGCCGTTGGCATGATCGGATGGCTGACGATAGACAGTCACACCGGCGCCCTCGCGCCAGCACCACTCGCGATTGCCGGGCACATCGCTGAACACCAGCATGTCATGCTCGGCGAACCACACCGGTCCTTCGGTCCAGCCAAAGCCCTCGCCCAGCACTTCCAGCCTAGCGTTGCCGAGGATCATCCGCCGGAAGCGGTCATCGTGGATCGTATATTGAGGTTCGCTGGCGGAGATCATCGGCTTAACTAAACCCCGTCCGTCCTGAGCTTGTCGAAGGGCTGCATTTCTTCTTCTCCGCCAAGGAAAAAGGACAGCCCTTCGACAAGCTCAGGACGGACGGGCGAGTGAAATAGGTCACGATCAATCCTACCGAATATGGCAAGGCGCGCGAACCGGATCGATATGCAGCTGTACGGTCATCAGCACCGCCGGTTGATCGCCCACCGTGCCCGAGCGATGCCCCAGCCGGCCATCGCTCGCGACGCAACCCTGGTCCTCGCCCAGCGAAAACTCTCCCGGCCCCTGCTCGATCCGCGTCCCGTCCATGCTCTCGATGAACCAGCGGCCCGACAGCACCACGATCCATTGCGGCGCCGGATTCTCGTGCCATTCACCCACCCAACCGACCGGCTGGACGGTGAACACCACGCTCGATTCGCCGCGCGGCTGGGCGTTGTTCCATTGCGGATCGGCCGGGCCGACCTGCTTCGCTTCATATTGGGTCAGCAGGCATTGCTGCTGGTGGCTCACACCTTCGTCATCGACCCATAAATGCCAGTACGGCACCTCGGGTTGGGGGCCGAGATCACTCATGGCTCAGGATTCCAATAAGGATGGGTGGAGGATAGCGGATCGGTGAAAAGATCATGCCAATGCGCGCCATCGGGGCCGATCGCCAGCAGCAGCAGCGCCGCACCCAGCGCGACATTCTTCCAGAAGTCCCAGAACAGCGTCCGCGCCTCGCCATTGGGTCGCGCCCAGAAATCGCCCGGTCGCCAGAAGGGCTTGAACAGCAGCGCCGTCACCACGCAATACCCCGAAAGCACTGCCACGCCCAGCCGATCGGCAAAGCCGGTGATGATCGCGAGCGAGGCGAAGATCTCGATTGCCAACCCGCCGAGAATGACCAGCGTCGCTAACGCCGACGGCTTGAACACGCCGCCCGCCTGCGCCACCGCGCCACGAAAGTTCAGCAATTTATCGAGTGCGCTGAATGGCAGGAACAGCGCCACCGCCAAAACCCGGATCGCCACTATGCCGATGGTACTCACGCCAGCCGCGCCGCGATAATATCGGCCACCCGCAAGGCATTGGCGATAATCGTCAGCGTGGGGTTTACCGCCGCGATCGACGGAAAGAAGCTGGCATCGGTAACATAGAGATTATCGACCTCATGCGCGCGGCAATCGAGATCGAGCACCGAGGTCGCGGGATCGCTGCCGAACCGTACTGTACCCGCCTGATGCGCGGTGCCCGGCAGATCGATATCCTGGCCGAAATACAACGACCGGTCGAACAGCAGCGCGGTATTGCCGCTGCGGTCGAGCACTTGCTTGAGCTTCTTTTTAAGCCGCTCGAGCGCCTCGGGGTTGGTTGGTTTGAGATCGAGATGCACCTCGCCATCCTGATAATAGATGCGATTGTCGGGATCGGGCAGATCTTCCGACTGCAGCCAGAAATCGAGCGAATGGCGGGCGATTTCCGCAAACGGCAACCCCGGCATCCATTCGAGCCACATCGGCAGCACTTCGGCCTTGATCTGCTCGGTATGGCTGGTCGCCATCAGTTGCACCAAGCCGAGCGGATAATCCCAATCATCGCTGCCGAAATAGAAGTCGCTGAACGCCAGCGTCTTCTGAAACACCGTGTCGTTAGGCTTGCGCATCACCGCCATCAGCACGCTCATTTCATGGCGCATGTAATTGCGCCCGACTTGATCCGAACCATTGGCGAGCCCGCCGGGATGCGCATCGCTGGCCGAGCGCAGCAGCAGCAGCGCCGATGACAAAGCGCCCGCCGCGACGACGACGATATCGCCGCTGTAATGCTCCACCTCGCCCTGGTGCGTCACTTCGACCGCGCGCACGCTTTTACCCGAGGGATCGGTCAGCAGTCTGCTGACGTAAGCCCCGGTCAGCAGGGTGACATTATCATGCGCGGCCAGCATTGGATCGACGCAGATCACTTGCGCATCGGCCTTGGCATTGAGCGGGCAGGGAAAGCCGTCGTAATAGCTGCAACGGATGCACGGGCTGGTCGGCGTCGGCTTGCCGTCCACTTCATCGAGCTTGATCCCGAGCGGGATATGAAACGGTTTGATCCCGATCGCGCTCAGCGAATCGGCCAGCTCGGCGATCTTGGGCTCATGGCTGACGGCGGGATGCGGATAAGGCGCGCGCGCCCAGGGCTCCAACGGGTCTTCGCCGCGCTCGCCATGCACCTGGAACAGCTCCTCGGCGGCCTGATACCAAGGCTCGAACGCCGCATAGTCGAGCGGCCAGGCCGGCGAAATCCCGCCAGAATGGACCACCTCGCCAAAGTCGCGCTCACGCATCCGAAACAGCGCGCCGCCATAGACCTTGGAATTGCCGCCGACGAAATAGTGCAGCTGGGGTGCAAAAGCCTTGCCCTCGGCGTCGAGCCAACGCTCCTTCGCCTGATAACGCCCCTCGACGAACACCTCCTGCGACGACCAATTGGCCTCTTCGCGCGGCAGATAATCGCCGCGTTCGAGAATCAGGATGCGCTTGCCGGTTTTCGCGAGCCGTTGGGCCAGCGACGCGCCGCCGGGGCCGCTGCCGACGACGATGACATCGTAATGATCGGAAGGGGCAGTGGGCAATGCGCACCTCGGAGATGGGCTGGGCGGCGGTTAACAAGCGACGGCGAAACAGCGCTCAAGGTACCGCTTTCATCCAGCGGTGACAACGCGTTGCCGGGCAAAAGGTTCAGCGCTCCGGTACTTTCCTAATCCCGCCGGTTGATGCACAAGTGAGCATGATCAAGCTGAAGCCTGTCCATTTGACGCTGGTCCCATCGCTGCTCATCGGGCTGCCGCTCTTGTGGTTCCTGCTCGCCTATGCCGGCCTGCCGCGCTTGTGGAGCCATCACGAGCACAAGCTCATGGCGCTACGCTCGCAAATCGTCGCTTACACGTCGCAGGATATTCCCGGCGATCCGGTCAATCTGCACCTGCATGGCAGTGCGACGGCGATAAGTTGCGCCTTCGCCCATGCCGGCTGGTCCGCTGCCGAAGATGTGTCACTGCGCACCGGCATCAAGATCGGCGCGAGCGTGATCCTCAACCACCCCTATCCCGACGCCCCGGTCAGCCCGCTTTACGTCAAGGATAATGCGCAAGACCTGGCGTTCGAGCACGATGAAGGCAAAAGCGCCGACAAACGCCACCACGTCCGCTTCTGGCAAGTGGCGCCGAACGACTGGCTAGGCGCGGCGACTTACGATCGCGGCGTCGGCCTCAACCTGTTTACCCTGCAGATCACGCATCACATCGGCCCCGATGTCGATCGCGACCGCGATCTGGTGGCAGGGGTGATCCTCGCTGCCGGCGGCAAGCCCGACGGAGTGACGGCATCGGGCGTGACCGCCGACCAATGGCACCGCAATGGCGGCGGTGATCGCTATCACACCGATGGGCAGATCAAGGTTTTTGCGGTGGGGACGGGTTGTAAGTGACCTCTTCCCGTCGGTGCTGAGCTTGTCGAAGCATTGTCCTTCTTTCTAACAAGCACATGAAGAAGAAAGACAGTCCTTCGACAAGCTCAGGACGGACGGGGATGGTAAATAGGGCGCAACGCCGACGGCTACTGGCTTACCTACCAATCAACCCCAGCGCATGTTTGATAAACGCATCGCGATCGAGCACCCATCCGGCATCGGCGGGCAGGCGCGGATCGGTAAAGGTCCAGCCATCACCCGAATAGACCCGCGCCATCGGGCCGGAGGTGTGAAACGCCAATGACACCATGCGCTGGTCGCCGCGCGCTGTCGTCTCGCTGCCGAGTACATGGTCGCCATCGAGAATGCGGCCCTGGGGACGGAGCGCTATCGCATAGGGCTCGGTGCGATAGCTCTGGACGGTGGTGTTGAAGAATACCGAGAGATAGACCTTGTCGAGCGCGGACAGTGGGGTGGGCGGCATGTGCCAGCTGCCATCCGCCAGCACCGGCCAGGGATAGCTGTCCGGGGCGCCGTAGACCATGTCGCTACGCAAATCGATGAGCCCATCGCGCGCATCCTGCATCGGGCGCAGCCGTTGCAGATGGAGGTTGTTCGCCCAGGTAAAGCCGTAAGCCGAGGCATCGATCAGCGGCATCGCCGAGGGCACGGTGACGCCGGGCGCGTTGGATACGGTCAGGTTCTCGTAGATACGCAGATAGGCCTTGTCCTTGAGCTGGTGCCCGCTGGCCTGGTCCTCCCAACCGCGTTGGCCATGCCAGCTGGAATTGCGGATATGGGTGACCAGCGTGCCGTTGATATAGGTACCGTGCTCCTGATCGGTGTTCGTGCCGATATTGCCGGTGACTTCGCTATCCTCGATATAAAGCATGGTCTGGCCGCTGGGCAGGAAGATCGCATTCTTGCCGCCGAAGAAGCTGGAACGGCGGATCACCGCGGTGAACAAGCCCGGCGCGGCACCGCCGAAGGCTTCGAAATGGAGTGCGCCCATCGCCTGGACCGCACCGGGGAAATCGAGCGCGATATCGCGCATTTCGAAATGGACCCGGGCCCGGCCGATGTCGAAGGCGCGGAAGTCGATCGTCGCCCAGGGATCGTTGCTGCGGAAGGTCACCCGCTGGCCGGGGATCGACGAGCGGTAGATATATTGCGTGCCGTTCAAATCGCCGGCGATCGCGGGCTGGAACGGCGGGAAGGGATAGACGCAGGGCTGGCCATTGCCGTCGAGCGCTTCATAGGTGAACTCATAGCCGCCCTCGGCGCGGCCATAGAGCGAGGCGGCATCGCGCCCCTGATAGACCTCGTGCCCGGCGGCGCGTGACGCATCGCATTTGACGAACAACTTGACGGCAGGGCGATGGAGCCCGGTCATCGGCATGTAAAAGGGATAGAGGCTGTCGCGCTCGACGGCGGACACTGGTGCTTGGGGCGTAGGCGACACGGCAGGTATCGGCCCGTGCGCCTGCAATGGATCGGCAGCCGCTGCATTGGTCGGCTCGCTCTGCCCACAAGCCGCCAACATCGCTACACTGGCGAGAGCAAACAGGCGCCGGTTGGTTTGAATTGCAATCATCGACAAGGAGCGGCACCCCAATTTCAGTATATTTTAACGCGGGGCCATGGAATAATAGCCAGTGCCGCGTGAATATCACAGCCGACCCATCGAAAAGGTTAAATGACCATGGCGAAAGTAACTGGGGCGAAAGCAACTGGCCTCTCAGGCAACGAAATTTACTGCATGAACCTCAAAGGGTTCAGCGCGGGCGAATTGGTGGTCGGCAACAGCGTCAATTCGCTGGGCTTTCTCGGCGGCATCGGCGCGGGCTTCAAGGGCATGGC
>JAMFSI010000041.1 GCA_026225215.1 Sphingomonas palustris
AGAAGAGCCTGTTTCGCTATCCCGAAATCGTCATCTGCGTGCCTTCGGGCTCGACCTCGGTCGAACGTCGCGCGATTCGCGATGCGGCCAGCAACGCCGGTGCCAGTCAGGTTTACCTCATTCTCGAACCCATGGCGGCGGCGATCGGCGCCGGTATGCCGGTGACCGAGCCGGTCGGCTCGATGGTGGTCGATATCGGCGGCGGCACTACCGAAGTCGCGGTGCTGAGCCTGCGCGGGCTTGCTTATACCACTTCGGTTCGCGTCGGCGGGGACAAGATGGACGAGGCGATCGTCAGCTATGTCCGTCGTCACCACAATCTGCTGATCGGCGAATCGACCGCCGAGCGGATCAAGAAGGATTACGGCACCGCGGTGATGCCGGCCGATGGCCTGGGTGAAGCGATCCACCTCAAGGGCCGCGACCTCGTCAATGGCGTGCCCAAGGAAATCATCATCAGCCAGGCGAACATCGCCGAAGCGCTCTCCGAGCCGATCGGTGCGATCGTCGAGGGCGTGCGGATTGCGCTCGAAAACACCGCTCCCGAACTGGCGGCGGATATCGTCGACCAGGGCATCGTGCTCACCGGCGGCGGCGCGCTGATCAAGGGACTGGATGAATATCTGCGCGAGGAAACCGGCCTGCCGGTCAGCGTTGCCGAAGACCCGCTGTCCTGCGTGGCGCTGGGCACCGGCCGCGCCATGGAAGACCCCATGTATCGCGGCGTGTTGATGACGGCCTGAGGCCAGAGGTTTTTATAGCCTGGCGTTTCGACCCGAAACCGGGCAAAACTCAGGCCACTAAGGAGCGGGACGCATGCCGCCGCCAGTCAACCGGCGCACCGGCTTTTCGCGCAGGGCGCAATTCAGCACCTTCATCGGCTATGTCGTCGGCGTGATCGGCGTGTTTATCGGCGCGGTGCTCCTAGTGATTTATGCGGTCGATAAAACCGCGTTTTCAGGCGCGCGCGGGTTAGCCGCCGACGCTACCGCTCCCGCTGCCCGGCTGACCGCTGGCGGACGCACCGCCGGAACCAATATCTTCGCCGTGATCGCTGGCTATTTCGTGACCGGCGCGGAAAATGCCCGCTTGCAGCGCGAGGTGGCGCTGGCGCGGGTGCGGTTGGTCCAGGCGGCAGCACTGGCCGATGAAAACCGGCAGTTGAAGGCGGAATTGCATCTCGCCAACAGCGGATCGCAGCATCCTGTCGCCAATGCCTGGCTGATCGCCTCGACCGACAGTAGCACGCGGCGCTTCGCGACGATCTCGGCCGGATATAGCGATGGCGTGCGCACGGGTATGCCCGTGGTATCGCCGCTTGGGCTGGTCGGCCGGGTGCTCGAAACCGGTCACAAGAGCGCGCGGGTGTTGCTGGTCACCGATAGCGAAAGCGTGGTGCCGGTGAAGCGCGCCAGCGACGGGCTGCCCGGATTCGCCACCGGGCGCCCCGACGGATTGCTGCAATTGCGGCTGATCAGCCTCGGCATCAATCCGTTGAAACCCGGCGATGCCTTCGTGACCTCGGGATCTGGCGGTCTCTATTGGCCGGGTACGCCGATCGCTGTGGTCAGTTCATTGACGCATGACGGGGCGGTGGCGCGGGTGCTGGGCACGCCGCTGGCCAGTGCCTTCGTCACCGTGCAATCGATCTGGAACCCGATCGCCGACACCACCCTGCCGCCACCGCCCTCGACCGATCTGCGGAGCAAACCGCGCTCATGATCGCACCACGCCTTTTGGGCAGCCAGTCTGCGGCGGCGCGGCCCCGTCTCAATCGTACCGCTTCGCCGCTGGTCGCCTATTTTACGCCGTGGTTCACCATCGTGCTGGCTTCGACCATGCCCGGTTGGGCCTATATCGCGTCAAGCCCGCTGATGCCGCCGCTGGGCTTCCTGATGCTGCTGGCTTGGCGCCAGTTGAACCCGGGCCTGCTGCCGGTCTGGGCCGGTCTTCCCCTGGGCCTGATCGACGATCTGTTCAGCGGCCAGCCACCGGGTAGCGGCGTGTTGCTGTGGTCGGTCGCCGTGCTCGGACTGGAACTCGTGGAAATGCGCTGGCCATGGCGGAATTTCCTCGTCGAATGGATGGTCTCGGGTACGATCATCGCCGTCTATCTGCTGTTCGCCGGGGTGATCGCCAATGGCCGTAACCCGCCCGATTGGCTGGCGCTGATGCCGCCGCAGATCCTGATTTCGATCCTGGTCTATCCCCTGATCGGGCGGCTGGTGGCGCGATGCGACCGTTGGCGGCTCACGCCGTTCCGGATCGTGCGCTGATGGCCAAGCACATCACCTCGGGCACACTGCACAACAGCTTCGACCGGCGCAGCGTCGTGCTGGGCAGCTTGCAGGGCGGGATCGGCCTGCTGCTCGCCACGCGCATGGGCTATATCGCGCTGGCTCAGAATGCCCATTACACGCTGATGGCGGAAAGCAATCGCGTCAGCCTGTCGCTGATCCCCCCGCGCCGGGGCTGGATTCTCGATCGCATGGGCCAGCCGATCGCCTCGAACCGTGCCGATTTCCGCGTCGATTTGATCCCCGAACGGGTGATAGAAGCCGACCGCACCGTCGACGAGCTCGCCCCGTTGCTGGGGCTCACCGCGATTCAGGTGCAGGATATCAAGGACAAGCTCGACGAGGCGCATGGTTTTCAGCCGGTGGAGGTCGCCTCGCATCTCGACGTGGAGAAATTCGCCGCGGTCAGCGTGCGTACTCCCGATCTGCCCGGCGTGCAGCCCGAGCGCGGCTTTGCCCGCCTATACCCTACCGGCCCGTCGGTCGGCCATCTCGTCGGCTATGTCGGCCCCGCCTCGGCCAAGGATTATGCTCGCGAGAAGAACCCGCTGCTGATTACCCCGGGTTTCAAGATCGGCAAGGACGGTCTCGAAAAGCATTTCGATGCGACTTTGCGCGGCATTCCGGGGGCGCGGCGCAGCGAGGTAACCGCCTCGGGCCGCATCGTGCGCGATCTCGAAACCCGCGAGGACATTCCTGGCGAGCCGATCCATCTGACCATCGACGGCGGCCTTCAGGACTATGCGGCGCGGCGCATCGGGCTCGAATCGGCCGCCATCGTCGTCATCGATTGCCTGACCGGTGGTATAATGGCGCTGGTGTCGATGCCCTCGTTCGACCCCAATACCTTCGCCGACGGCATCGGCCGCATCGAATGGAAGATGCTCCAGGAAGACGACCATGTGCCGCTGCTCAACAAGGCGACGCGCGGGCTCTATCCGCCGGGATCGACGATGAAGCCGATGGCGACGCTGGCGCTGCAGCTGCACGGTGTACCGCCCGAGGAAAAGGTCAACTGTCCGGGCGGTTACCGGCTCGGTCGCCGCTTTTTCCGCTGCGACGCTCGTCACGGCCTGGTCGACATGCGCAGCGCCATCGAGCACAGCTGCAACACCTATTTCTGGACCATGGCCAACCGCGTCGGTTACGACGCCATCGCTCCGATCGCGCGCCAGCTCGGCCTCGGCCAGGTGTTCGACCTGCCGATCAGCGGGCAGCGCGCCGGCATCATTCCCGATGCTGCCTGGAAGGAGCTTCGCTTCCACCAGCCCTGGAGCAGCGCCGATTCGCTCAACGCCGCGATCGGCCAGGGCTATGTTGCAGTCTCGCCGCTGCAGCTCGCGGTGATGACGTCGCGTATCGCCTCGGGTCGCGAACTCACGCCAGCTCTGTTGCAGGGACAGATGCATGAGGGACAGGCGCATGCCGGCGCCGCCCCCCTCGCCTTCACGCCCGAGCAACTGGCGGTGCCGCGCGACGGCATGTTCCGCGTTGTCAACGGTTCGGGCACCGCCAGGGGTAGCCAGCTCGTGATCGGCAACATCCGCATGGCTGGCAAGACCGGCACCGCCCAGGTCAAGGCGCTGACAACGCGCAATGCCCTCGGCGCCTGGAAGGGCCGCGACCATGCGTTGTTCGTCTGCTTCGCGCCCACCGACGCCCCGCGCTATGCGATGTCGGTGGTGGTCGAGCACGGCACTTTCGGGGCGCATGCGGCGGCGCCGATCGCCAAGGACGTGATGACCTATCTGTTCGATCCGGCGAGCGCCTGGAAACGGCTGCTCGATCTCGAAAAACAATGGGGAGGCACGCCGAGCCAGCGAATGGCCGCCAAATTCCAGGCCTTCGCCGCGCAATATGGCACCGCCGCGCCTAAGGTCGGCGGCGATCAATCGGTCGCGGCGGCGATGAATCCGACGCCTGTGGAAACCAGCGCCCCCAACCAGGACGTCATCACCACCGACGATGCCCCACACGGCCCCGACGAGGCCGCCTCGCCCGCCGCCATGCCCAGTCCCGAGGCCGCGCCCCCGCCGCCAAGCCCCTCCACGGCTCAACCGATGGTCTCTGCCGTCAAGGGTGCGCAGTGATGGCTACCGGACTGCTGCCGCAGCCCTTGCGTGAATTGCCATGGCGGGTGTTGCTGCCGCTGACCGCATTGGTGTTGTTCGGCTCGGCGGTGCTCTATTCGGCCGCCGGGCAGCATCTGTTCCCCTGGGCGGCGATGCATATCGTTCATTATGTGGTGTTCCTGGTCGCAGCGATCCTGCTGTCGCGGGTGCCGCGCGAGCGGTTCAAGCACCTCGCCTATCCGCTTTACGGGGTGCTGGTGGTGCTGCTGGTGCTGGTGGAAGCGGTGGGGCGCATCGGCGGCGGCAGCCAGCGCTGGCTCAACCTTGGTTTCATGACGCTGCAGCCGTCCGAACTGATGAAACCGGTGATCGTGCTGGTGCTGGCGCGGTTTTACGATTCGTTGCCGCCAGCGCTGTCTTCGAGTTGGCGGGCGCTGATACCAGCGGTTGGCCTGATGGCGCTGCCTGCCGCGCTGGTCATCGTCCAGCCCGATCTGGGAACTGCGCTGGCGATTTGTTTCGGCGCGGTGGTGGTGATCTTCCTCGCCGGCGTGCCGGTCTGGTGGTTCATCGGCGGCGGCCTTGCCGCCTCGATCGTCGCGCCGCTCGCCTATTTCTTCGTGCTCCATGATTACCAGCGCAAGCGCGTCACCGTGTTCATGGACCCGGAGGCCGACATGCTCGGCTCGGGTTATCACATCATGCAGTCGAAGATCGCCATCGGCTCGGGCGGAATGTTCGGCAAGGGCCTCGGCAACGGCACGCAGAGCCACCTGCAATACCTTCCCGAATCGCACACCGATTTCGTCTTCGCGACGATGGCCGAGGAATGGGGGCTGCTCGGTGGATTGTTCGTGCTGGTGGTGTTCTTCCTGATCTTCCGCTGGGGCCTCGCCATTGCTTCCCGCGCGCCCGACCGCTTTTCCCAGCTGCTTTCCGCCGGCATGGTGACGACGATCTTCTTCTACATGGCGATCAATCTGATGATGGTTATGGGCCTCGCCCCGGTGGTGGGCATCCCCCTGCCCTTCATGAGCCACGGCGGCTCCTCGATGATGACCAATATGCTCTGCATCGGTACGATCATGGCGGTCGATCGCTGGAGCCAGCGTGGACGGGTGACGTCTGGTTGATTTAAGGCTGATTATTGCAAGAATGCCCCTTCCCCTCAGCGGCGCAATCGCTATTAGGAGCGCTCCCGGCGATTCGGACCTGTCAGGTCTTACGCGCGGGTCGTCCGGACTTCGGTTCGGTGAGATGGACGCATAGCTCAGTTGGTAGAGCAGCTGACTCTTAATCAGCGGGTCCTTGGTTCGAGCCCAAGTGCGTCCACCATTTACCTCCTTGAAATAACTAGACTTTTTAAGTGGCGGCGGAGCTTTCTAAGACTGCCGCCCGAACTCGTGAACGCAAGGTGAAATTGTCACGCTTCCGTTTCGGGCCTGCCACCTCCGGTATTTGTCATCGTCCAAGCCTCCACATATGCGTCCAGGGCTGCGCGACTGTAGCGGACCATTGATGCGAAGCAGCGAAATGGACGATATCGCCGCCAGCGCTCGACGGTTCGGGTCGCCGTCATATTTTCCTCCCGTCTCAGACTTCGAGATCTTTAAGCAGGAGGCTTTCGATAACCCAGCTGCCCGCCAAGAACACTGCAATCGCGACCACCGACAAAGGTCGGGCACTGAATGAAGTCCACAAAAAGCAGCCCAATACGGCAGCCATAGACGTCAGGCCGAGGCCGACCAGCCATCGGCTGGCTTCGGTCTCGTGGATCAAGCGCCAATGAGCGACATGAACCGCCAGGTAGGTGATCAGGAAAGTTGCGCTGGCAATGCTGGCCAGATCGCTCAAATCGAAGACATTGATTACCAGCAGAATTCCGCCAATCCCGATCAACACGCCCCGCGTTCCGTCGCGCCAGACCAGTTGGGTGAAAATACGCGGCAACTGGCCAGCCTTGGCCAGCGCCAGCGACATCTTGATCACGCTGAACAGCCAGGCATTGACGCCGGAAGCCGTCGCCAGCAGCGCGCCGATCGATACGATGACATAGCCCGCTTGACCGAGGACCGGCCGAGCCGCTTCGGCAACAGCCGTCTCGCTGTGCAGCGCCAGCACGCTTGGCGAAATGCTGGTGATCACGATGACGGCCAGCCCGACGTACAGCACGATGACTGCCCCGATGGCGAGAAATATGGCGCGCGGAATGGTTCGCTTCGGATCAGGGACATTGCCCACCGCGTCCGCTATTACGCTGTAACCGGCGTAGGCCAGGAAGGTTAGCCCGGCACAACCGGCAATACCGAGGGGACTTGCATGAAAATGTTCGACGGGCGGCCTGCCGGTCATACCGACGATCCCGGCGATCATCAATGTTGCCAATATGGCAAGCTTGATGCCGACCAGCACGATTTCCGCTTTCCCAACCAGGCCGGAGCCCATCACATTGGGAACGGCGAGCACCACCACGATGCCTGACGCCAGGATGTTGGCCCAAAGCTGGTCGGGATGGCCCAGGACGAGCGGCGCGGCATAGGCGCCAAACGCCTTGGCCACGAGCGCAATGGAGGCAGCCATGGTGACGAGGTAAATCAGCGACAGCGTGCCCGAGATGCGTCCTATCCCGAAGGCATGGTCGAAATAAGCGGAGACGCCGCCCAGCTCGGGGTAGCGGATCGCTAGCCGCGCGTAGGAATAGCCCGACAGCGCAGCTACGAAGCCGCTGATCAGGAAGGCCAGATAGGTATCGCTGCCAGCTTGCAGCGCCGCCTCGCCGAGCAACGCAAAGATGCCGGCCCCGACCATCGCGCCGATGCCCATCGCGGTAACCGACCACAGACTCATCGGGCTATCGGGTAAGGCTGCTGAGATGGGCGCGGCGGGGTTGCTCACTTGAGCAGCCTCAGCCGGTCATTGGCTATTTTCATCAGAATGAGATCGCCACGGCGACCTGCGGGGCAACATATGATGCGGTGTTGTGCCCGGCGGCGGTAAATTCGACACCGGCGACGAGGCCGGCGTTGCCCGACCAATTGTACTCGATGGCCGGCGCCAGGGCGGTGCTGGATTGGTTGAGACCAGTGGTTTCGACCGAGTTGCCACCACCATCGACGCCCTCCAGTCGATAGCCGCGAGCAAGGTTCTGGACGAGGTCTATTGCAAAGACCCAGTTCCGGTCGAGCGCCCAACCAGCGCCGATGCCCACTTCGCCGGAAATTCCCGGATGCACCAGGCCGGTGAAGCCCTGACCGGTGCCGTAAACGCTGACATTGTTGACCGCCGGACGCGACAGCGGCTCGTAAGTGGCGGCATAGACGCGGATGCGGACCAGATGATTACCCGGCGTGTCGAACAGCGACTGCAACACCACGCCTTCCTTCAACAGGTAGGCGCCTTGCCCGACGCCGTTCAGACTTCTCGACAGCTGATCGTATTCCCCGGTGGGCAAGGTAACGCCGAGATCGAAGGTCAGCGACGGCAGGCCGTTATGGTAATTGCCGTCGGTGAGCCGGTATTCAAGCTCAAGCGGCAGATCGCCCACGCCCGCGCCACTCGAATGCGACTGACTGTTCCAGCTTCGCGAAAGCGATGGCAAGGCCTGGACCGTCAGGCGATTGGTGATGCCGTATTTGATGACGAGCAGCGCCTCGCCAGTGCTGAATGGTACTTGGCCCATGTGGGCGATTTCTCACACGCCGTGCCATCGTCCTGCCAGTGATCTTCGTACACCTGAGGGGCTTCGTGTGCAGGTGCCAGCGTTTGCAAATTCTCAGTCATGATCGACCTCTTGGGTTACGCCCGCCGACAGCCGATGCCGAATTCGAGCGTTGGGGAATGGAAGAGTTTGGGGAGAGCCGAGCAACTGCGCGGCGTTGGCCGCGAGCGACAGCGTCGGAATATACTCAGCCGTTCAGCCAGCGTGCGCGGGCAACGGCATGAGGCCGCTGGGGATCAGGCCGTGATGGACCTCCACTTGCGCTGCGCCCGCTGCTTCCAGAATGGTCCGGGCAACTGCGATCCGCTCAGGCGTGTCATGCGCCATCACCAGGAAGGAATCGGTGGCAATCGCGGTTTCGTACTGGAGGACGCTGTCCTTGGGGATGCCGATACCGTACAGCGCGGCTGAAATGGCGCTGACCCCGCCTACCAGCACCGCGCCTTCAAGTACGCCGAGCGCCATCGACCCCAGATATCCTAGCATCACCACCGGACCAACCACGGGCACGGCGAGAAACAATCCACCAAAGAACAGGCTCCACAAACCGCCCCAAAAGGCGCCGCGGGTGCCCCAGAAGCGGATGCGATCGCCCTGGTTGTAAAACCCGGTGACATGCTCATCGACATGGTAACCTTTGCCAACGACGCTGAGATGCTTGATGTCGAACCCGGCAAGCCCAAGTTCCTTGACCGCGGCTTCGGCCCCGGCATGGTCGGCAAATGTGGCGACGGCGGCCGCGGGTATCATCTCGGGGTTGCGCATGTTTGCCTCGTTTCGATGAGTTGGGGACTGATGGCGAGCTCGGCAGCGATCCGGTGCTTACCTGGCAACCAGCAGGCTACCGAGCCGCAGCAATGCCGAGCAGCCTCGGGAAATACTCAATCACCACTTCATTGGCGGCTTGAGTAATTTCCGATGGCTGCCCCGTTACGATCGAAAGCCCATGATTGAGCCGGACTCCTCGGCTCTCGTCTGAGCCGATGCTTCAGGCCCGTCAGGTTTTCGTCAAAGGAGCGTTCAATGTCTTTCAAGTCACACCCAAGCCGCGCAGCAAGTTCGATCCGGCGCAAGGCGAATGTTTTAGCGCTGTTGAGCGCCTCGATGCTGTTCGCACCGCTGCCCGCCTCGGCCACGCCGGCAGCGCATCATCATCATTCCTGGACCAAGACGCCCGAACAACGCGCGGAATCAGTAGAAGAGCGGATCACCGCCTTGCATACCAATCTGCAGATCACCCCGGGGGAAGAAGCCGACTGGAGCGCCGTCGCCCAAGTCATGCGCGACAATGAAGCGCGTATGCAGACGATGATTTCGGTCCGCCGGGCCGAGGCGCCGCACCATGTCGATGCGCCTGAGGATTTGCGGACCTATGAACGCTTCACCCAGGCGCATGTCGATGGGCTCAAGCAACTGCGTGCGTCGTTCGAGACGCTTTACGCGATCATGCCCGCCGGCCAGAAGCTCGTCGCTGACGAGGTGTTCCGCAAGTTCGGCCATCGCCATGAAGCGCATGGCTAGAGCGTCAAAAAATCATGCGAAAACAGATAATCTTAGCTCGAAACCCGCTGGCCGGCGAATTTCGGATGAGACCCCGAACACTCAGCTGGCGCAAGCCTGGCTTGATTCCGACCCATCAAAGGAAATTTCCATGACCTCCATTATCCGGGGCGACCCTGCGATCCGGCAGACCGTATCGCGATACGCCAAACTCGGGCTTTGCGCCCTGCTCGTGCTCTCCGCATTCAGCAGTCCAGCTTTTGCCGGTCCACACGGTGGCGGCGGCGGCCACGGGGGTGGCGGTGGTCACGGTGGTCACGGTGGTGGCGGTGGCAGCCATGGCGGCGGCGGACGCGGCGGCGGTGGAGGCGGGCGCGGTGGCGGGGGTGGCTATGGCGGTTGGGGCGGCGGCTATTATCCTGGGCCGGCGCTGATTTATGGCGATCCCTATTATTGCACGCCGGCGTTGGTGTTTGCGCGTGGCTACGACCCCGAAGACTGCGAGTAACGCATCGCGGCGGGGGGCTGGTGGCGGCATTGCACCATCAGCCCTCCCCCTGCCCCTATTTTACTCCGACCCGGGTACAGACGGCTTGTGCGTGCTGCCGGACCTCTTCCATTTTTTGCAGGAAAGAGCGCTCGCTCAATCCCTCGCCGATCGGCGAGAAATGGACATGCTGGCTTGGCGCCATCGAGAAGGCGCGTTCGAGGTAGCGATCGAAAACCTGGACCAGCGATTGCCACTCGCCCTGCTCTTCCAACCAGATCTGCGAATTGCCCGAGGACGTGAAACTGAGCAGCGGCTTGCCCGCCAGTGGCGATTTCGCATCGCGATCATGGACTGCTCGATAGGAAATATCCGAACCCAGCACGCGCTCGACATAGCCCTTTATCATGGCCGGCGGCGTGCCGAACCAGATCGGGTAGATCAGCACGATGACGCTGGCGTCGGCGATCATGCTCAGTTCGTAGGCGACATGCGGACTTTGAAAAAAGCCGCGCTTGCCGGGCTGTTCCTCGGGTCGCAGGACAGGGTCGAAGCGCATCCGGTAAAGGTCGCGCAGGTTCGCTTTCTGGCCGCATTCCTCGACCACGCGGCAGTATTTCTCGGCCACGGCGCCGCAAAAACTGTCGGCCCGCGGGTGGCACAGGATGACGACATGCTGTGCTTTGGTGCCAGTGTCTACTTCGCTTGACGTGTGCATGCCGGGCCCTTCTCAGTCCATGGCCGCGAGCAGGTCGTCGAGCGCCAGCGTTGCGAAGGTGGTGAAGCTGTCGGCCACGGCATAGGGCAGGATCAGTCGGCGCCCGTTCACCATTCCCCCGCAGCTGTAGATGACGTTAGGTACATAGCCGTCGCGTTCCAACTCGCTGGGGCGCAGCAAGGGTGCGGCGAGCCGCTTCAGAACTTTGCTCGGATCGGCCTTGTCGAGCAGGCATGCGCCGATGCAATAATTGCGCACCGGGCCGACGCCGTGGATCAATACCAGCCAGCCCTCGTCGATCTCGATCGGGCTGCCGCAATTGCCGAGCTGGACAAATTCCCATAGCTGTCGCGGACACAATATCTTCGTGCCCGTGTCCCAATGGGTGAGATCGCCCGAGCGGAGCAGCCAGATGTTCTCGTGATCGATCCGGCCGATCATGGCGTATTGCCCGCCGATGCGGCGCGGAAACAGCGCCAGGCCCTTGTTGACCGCCGCCGAGCCGCGCAACGGGATCAGTTCGAATGTCGAGAAATCCGTGGTGCTGAGCAATTCGGCGCGGATTTCGTCACCCTGTGCAGCGGTATAGGTGCCCAGCCAGGTTACGGTTGCATCGTCTTCGACAAAACGCACCATCCGCAGATCTTCGATCCCGTGCTGCTGGTGCAGGGTGATCGGGAAAATCACGATTTCAGAGATATCGCGGCTTTCCGCGCATGTCAGGTGAAGGCTGGGATCGTCTGGGATGTCGCCGGGAATAAAGGCGATATGCGGCGATATGGCCTGAGTGCTTGCAGGATCGATCACGATCGATCCATCCGCCTCGGCGACGCCGGTGCGAAAGGTGATCGACGAGATATGACCCTCGCCGACGCCGCGCAACGACAGCACAAAGCGCAAGGAACCGGGCAACATACGCGTCTGGTCAGGATGGGCGACGATGCTGGGGTTAAATAGGGCGGCGGCCTCAAAGGAATATTCCTCGCAGAAACAGGCGCCGATCAGGCGTTGCCGGGCCGCGCTGAGGGTCTGTTCTTCGCTCGCTGGTTTGGTATCGATCATTGGCTCTGCGCCGGGCACGGGTTGTGCTCTGCCGATCGCGCCACTCACTTCCTGGAAGCGACGCAGAAGCACCACGGCGATGTCGCGATGGCGATCGGACAGGCTGGCCACGACCCGCGCCAGCTCTGCCTCGACCGCTTGGTCGCCGAGCGCCATCACGCGCTCGGCCAGGCGCTGCGCCCGGCTCGGGATATTGGGGCGCGGCGGATCATCGGCCGGGATGAACGGCCGCAGCACCACCCGCGCGGGATCGGGACGCAATACGATGGGCAGATGCGTGATCGCGACGTCGGCTCCCATGATCAACCCGCGTCCCGGCGCTGTCGTTCGGATGCGCAGGCGCTGGCAATCCCGCGTTCGAGCTCGCGCAGGGTGAAAGGCTTGGCGACGATCACCGCGTCGGGCGCGCGCTCGCGCAGCGACCACGGATTTCCGGTGACATAGAAATGGGCGACATCGCCATTCTGGAGGACGCGCAACATGGCAGAAACCCCGCTGCCGTCGCGCAGCTTGCCGTCCACGATCATCAAGTCCGGGTGGAACTCGTCCGCTTTAGCCACCGCATCCGTTTCGGTGCCGGCGATGGCGCAGACATCGTGCCCCATGCCGATCAGAAGTTCGGCGAGATCGAGGGCGAGGATACCGTCGTCCTCGACGATGACGATCCGCAGGCGCTGTTTCATGGCTGATTGCCGGGAGTGGCGCCCGTCACGGATACGCCAGCCACCGCGCCCCGCTTGCTGCCTGCGTTATCGGAGCATTTCGGGGCAAAATCGGTTAACGGCGATGGCATGTCTGGGTTCCGGGGTGTGCGGCAAGGGCACCGATCTCCAACGTGCATCGACCATGGCGGAAAAGGTTCTCGGCCATGAGCCTCGGAAACTACTCAGCCAGGCATTATTGGTTGCAGCTTATCCTGGCAGCGGTGGTAGTGTCTGGAATGACTGAGGAACAGACCACATCGGAATTGCCACTTCGGGATGCCCCGCCGATGCCTGAACATCCGACAAGCCAAGCGGTCGGGCCCGAGACTGCGCCGGCTCGCGGGCCGCCTGACCAGTTGCCGATTATCGCCATCGGCGCCTCGGCCGGTGGCCTGGAGGCAGTATCGCGGCTGTTCGACGCCATTTCCAGCGCCATAACCGCAGATGAAATCGGCTGTGCGGTCTTGT
Source organism: Sphingomonas palustris (assembly GCA_026225215.1). Classification (GTDB taxonomy): domain Bacteria; phylum Pseudomonadota; class Alphaproteobacteria; order Sphingomonadales; family Sphingomonadaceae; genus Novosphingobium; species Novosphingobium palustris. Next base: position 13,027 of record JAMFSI010000041.1, read on the forward strand.
CCGATACCGCCTTCCTGCTGGTCCAGCATCTCGACCCCACTCATCACAGCCTGCTTGCCGAACTTCTCGCCAAACATACGGCGATGACCGTGCTCGAGGCGCAGGACGGTTGCCCGCTCGACGCCGGCCACGTCTATATCATTCCACCCGGTCGCTATCTCTCGGTCCGGGCGGGAGCCTTGCATCTCACCGCTCCACAGGCACCCCGCGGCACGAGGCTGCCGTTCGACTTCCTCCTGCAGTCGCTGGCCGATGGCTGCGGGCCACAAACCCTGGGGGTAGTCTTGTCGGGCACGGGTGCGGACGGCAGCCTGGGCCTTTCCGCACTTGGCCAGGCCGGTGGCTGTGTCGTGGCGCAGGATCCCAAGGAGGCGGAATACGATGGCATGCCGCGCAGCGCCATCGCCACCGGCCATGTCGATCGGATACTTCATCTGGCCGATATGCCGGCCTTGTTCGCCGATCATGCCAGGCAGGTCGCCGGCAGCGATCCCGCGGCGGATAAGGGAGCTGGGTCGCCCACTGCGGGGGGCGTTGCAGCTACCGCGACCGAGCGGGCGGCGGGGGCGGAACCAGAGGCGCTGGCTGCGATACTGGCGCTCCTGCACGAGACGACCGCGCAGGATTACCGACAATATAAAACCGGCACGATCGCCAGGCGGATCGATCGGCGCCTGGGTCTGCTCGGGATCGCCCGGGGCGATCTGGCCGGCTATCTCGATGTGCTACGCAAGCAGCCAGCGGAGTGCGCCCTTCTAGCCAAGGACCTGCTGATCCATGTCACCAGTTTCTTCCGCGATCCCAAGGTCTTCGAGGCGCTAGGCCAGACGATCATTCCTGAGTTGATTCAAAACTTTGCTGCGCAGCAGACATTGCGCATCTGGGTCGCGGGGTGCAGCACCGGCGAAGAGGCCTATTCGATGGCCATGGTGTGCCGGGATGCCATTGTCGCGGTGAACCGCAGTATCAAGTTGCAGATTTTCGCCTCGGACGTCGATGCCGATGCGATCGCCGTCGCGCGTGAAGGCCTGTATCCCCTCGAGATCGCTGAAGCCGTGTCCAAGGACCGGCTTGCCCGCTATTTCGCCCAGGAGGACGGCGGTTACCGGATTGCTCCTAGCCTGCGCGGTGACGTCGTGTTCACGGTGCAAGACTTGCTCGTCAACCCGCCCTTTTCGCGCATGGACCTTGTGTCCTGCCGCAATCTGCTGATCTATCTCAATCCCGAGGCGCAGGCGAACGTCATTTCGCTGTTCCATTTTGCGCTGCGCGAGGGCGGCATTCTGATATTGGGCTCGTCCGAGACGGTGGGCAAGGCAGCAGGCCGCTTTGAGGTCATCGCCAAAAACGAGCGCTTTTACCGGCATGTCGCGCGCAGCCGGCCAGGCGAGCCCGGTTTCCCCTTCAGCTTTGACGAAGCCCTGCCGCGCCTGACGGCGCTCGGCCGCGATGGCATGCAGGCGCGGCAAAGCAGCCTGGCCGAAATCTGCGCGCGCGCGGTGCTGGCCAGCCATGCGCCGGCAGCGGTGCTGATCAACCGCCAGCGCCAGGTCCTCTTTTCCATGGGGCCCACTAACCGCTACCTCCAGCTGGCCGCCGGCTATGCCAGCCATGATCTCCTCGCCATGGCAGTGCCGGCGCTCCGCAGAAAACTGAAGCTGGCGATCGACAACGCCATGGGCAGCGCTGCCCAACCGGTTCATCCAGCTACCGGAACCGCCATCGTTTCGCCGTCGCGCGTGCACGACGGGCGCACGCGGGTAATCGTGGCCGGCACGCCGATCTGGTTCCGGATCACGGCCGAGCGCCTGGCCGGCGAAAACGAGGATCTGCTGCTAGTCTGTTTCCTGGAGGAGACAACCCCGGATACGCAGGCTCCCACTGGGCACGGGCGGGTGGATGCCCCGCGCATCGCCGAACTCGAGCGCGAGCTGGAAGCCGCCCAGGCCGAGCTCCAGGTCTCGATCCAGAACGAGGAAATCTCCAACCAGGAACAAAAGGCGATCAACGAGGAGGCGCTTTCGGTCAACGAGGAGTTCCAATCGACCAACGAAGAACTGCTGACTTCGAAGGAGGAATTGCAGTCGCTGAATGAAGAGTTGACCGCGCTTAACAGCCAGCTCCAGGAAACCCTCGACCGCCAGCGCCTGACCTCGGATGATTTGCAGAACGTCTTGTACAGCACCAATATCGGCACGCTGTTTCTCGATCCGAAGCTGAATATCCGCTTCTTCACTCCCGCAGTCAGCGCCTTGTTCCACATCCTGCCCGGCGACGTCGGGCGCCCACTGGCTGATCTGCGCTCGATCGCCGACGACGATGCGCTGCTGGACGATGCGCGCAAAGTGGTGTCGGGAGAAGCTGCGATCGAGCGCGAAGTGTCCGCCCCCGGCGCGATCTATTACCTGCGCCGCATATTTCCTTATCTGACGCATGATGGCCGCATCGAGGGCGTGGTGATCACCTTTGCCGACATCACCGAACGCAAGCGCGGCGAGGATGCGTTGAAGGCGGCCAAGCAGGAGGCCGAGCGCGCCAATATCGCCAAGTCGCGCTTTCTCGCCGCCGCCAGCCACGATCTGCGCCAGCCGCTGCAATCGCTGACACTGTTGAAGGAACTGCTCGTGCAGGCGGTGGAGGGCGAAAGGCCCCAGCAATTGCTGTCTCGTTTCGAACAAACGCTGTTGACCATCTCGGGCATGCTCAATGCCCTCCTCGACATCAACCAGATCGAGGCCGGGGTCGTCCGGCCAATGCCGGTGGTTTTTCCGCTGACGGATCTGTTCGACCGCATGCGCGACGAATTCGGCTATCTCGCACAAGCGCGCGATCTGTCGCTGCGGGTCGTGCCAACCTCCATGCAGGTCGAGACCGATCCGCGCCTGCTCGAGCAGATCATTCGCAATCTGCTGGGCAATGCCATCAAGTACACTGAGGACGGCAAGATTCTGCTCGGGGTTCGGCGCTGCGGCCGGTACTTGCGGATCGAGGTCGGCGATACCGGGATTGGCATTGCCGCGGATGAACTGCAGGCGATCTTCGAGGAGTTCCATCAGGTCGGCAACGAAGCGCGTGAACGCAGCCGCGGCCTGGGCCTTGGTCTGTCGATCGTGCAGCGGTTGGGGCGCTTGCTGGGCCATGACATCGACGTGCGCTCGGTGCCTGGCAGGGGATCGCTATTTTCGATCAAGGTACCGATGCGCCCCAGCATGACTGTATCCAGCGCTGAGCCGCCGCCGTCGATTGAGAAGACCAAGGGTACGCACAAGCACCGCTGCAAGGTGGTGGTGGTCGATGACGATCCCGATATTCTCGGACTGCTTGAACAATTGCTCAAGTCCGATGGCTACATCGTCCGGGCCGCCGGCGATGCCGCGGGAGCGCTGAAGCTGGTGGCAGGCGGCGCTATCCATCCCGAAATTCTGTTGACCGACTACAATCTGCCGGGCGGTATGAATGGCCTGGAACTTCTGGCACGGTTGCGCACCGTGCTCAATTCCAATCTGCCCGGCATTATACTGACCGGCGACATTGCCACCGAAACCTTGGCCAAGATCGGGCTGGAAGATTGCATCCAGCTGAGCAAGCCCGTCGACCCACACGCGCTGATGGAGGCGATCGAGCGGTTGTGCCCGAGTGGAATTCCACTTGCGCCGCCTGCAAGCTTTTCCACCTCGGTGACTTACGTCGTGGACGACGACCCCGAAATCCGGTCCACCATCTGCGAAGTGCTTGATGGGGATGGCCGTAAGGTCCGTGATTTTGAGAGTTGCGAGAGCTTTCTCGCCGCGTATCGTCGCGGCGGCGAGGGTTGCTTGCTGGTTGACGCGCATCTGCCGGGAATGAGCGGCCTGGGCCTACTCACCGAACTGAGGGCTCGCGGCGATCACTTACCTGTGATATTCATTACCGGTGACGGCGACATCGGCCTCGCGGTTGAGGCCATGCGCGCCGGTGCCTGCGAGTTCATCGAGAAACCGGTGGGCCGCGCCGAATTGCTGGCCAGCATTACCCGTGCGATTACCCAGTCGCACGATTCCCGCATCATTGATGACCTGCATGAAGGCGCCGCCGCCCTCGTCTCCGAATTGACCTCACGGCAGCGTGAAGTCATGAACATGGTCCTTGCCGGACATCCCAGCAAGAATATTGCCGCCGATCTTGGCATCAGCCAGCGGACCGTGGAGAACCACCGGGCGGCCATCATGCATCGCATGGGTGTGAAATCGCTGCCCGAGCTGGCCCGACTGGTCGTGCAGGCAGAGCTTAGCGGAAAACCTGCGGAAGCCATCGCGATCCCGGCGGCGGATCGCTGATCAGGTTAGCGTCCGTACTCCCAGGGCTGGCCTTTACTCCCAGGGCCGCAGTTGCTGCATGATCATCCGCGCGGCAGAGCTGGCCTTTTTTCCGACGAACTATTTGCGCGTTCCATGATCTCGATAAAAATTATGCAGATCCGAGATATCGGTGGGTGAGAGCACGATATTACCGGCCTTGATCCAGGGTTGCTTGCCAGGGTCGTTTTTGCTCGTCTGAACATGGCTGATGAGCTGTTCGAGGCTCAACCATGAATCGCCATTGGGTCCGGGCTGATTTCGTTCCGGCGGATGAAGCTGCGCAGCGCCGTTGAAATGTTCGACACCGCTCGGTTCTTCTCCCTGCGGAAGCTGCAGGACGACTGCCGGACAAGCACAGGGGGGCGTGCTATGACTGATCGCCATTCTGCGGCTATTCCCCTGACTATCAGAGGGCTTCAGTGCTTCATCAATGGCGATCAGCGCGCTGCAGGGCAGATGATCCATCAGATGCTTACCGGTTGCGCCTTCGCGCCAAGTCGCGAACAGGCTCTTTGCGCTATGCCCGATCACAACGAGATCGGCTTCGATTTCATGGGCATAGGCGACGATCTCGATGGCGGCCTCGCCATCGCGAACGCTAGTCAAAACCGAGCGGCCATTCTCACCAAGATCCTCGACCGCAGCGGTCATAGCTGCCAAAAGAAATTCTCGCTCGGTTAGCACCAGGCTGCTCGGCACAACGGTAGGATCGAGCAACAGCCCGCCGCTCGTCACCACGATCGCCAAGACGTGCAATTGCGCCTCGCAGGCCTGCGCAAGTTTGGCGCCTTGGCGCAGCGCGACACCACTGGCATCGGTGCCGTCGTAAGCCACCAGAATGGTGTGATAGGGGGACATCATGCGACCGCGGCGGCGGTCGCCGCTGGCACAGCCACCGGCGGATGGTATTTGCTCGCATCCAGCTTGTCGTGCGCCGCCGTTTCGAGCAGCGACAGGAATGGCTTCATGATGTCTATTGGCATTGGGAACACCACCGTCGTGTTCTGCTCCGCGCCGATTTCAGTCAGTGTCTGCAAATATCGCAGCTGCATGGCAGCAGGAATGCTGGAGAGGATCGTCGCGGCATCGACAAGCGTTTGGGATGCCTGAAATTCCGCCTGCGCATGGATCACCTTGGCGCGGCGATCGCGCTCGGCTTCAGCCTGTTTGGCGATTGCGCGAACCATGTTTTCGGTGAGCTCGACGGTCCGAATCTCGACGTTGGTGACCTTGATACCCCAGGTCTCGGTCTGCGCATCGAGAATGCTCTGAACATCGGTGCTGAGCTTTTTGCGCTCCGAGAGCATCTCGTCGAGGTCATGTTGCCCGAGCACGGCGCGCAGCGTGGTCTGTGCCAGCATATTGGTCGCTGGCCGATAGGACTGCACCTGGATGATGGCGTGCTCGGGATTGACCACGTTGAAGTAGAGCACGGCATCGACCTTCATCGAGACGTTGTCGCGCGAGATGACATCCTGGCTGGGAATCTCGATAACCTGGATGCGCAGGTCCACACGGACCATTTGCTGGACGATAGGCATGAGCAGCACCAGGCCGGGGCCCTTGACCCTTTCGAATCGACCCAGCGTAAACACCACCGCACGCTCGTACTCGCGAAGGATACGCACGCTCGCCATCAGCAGGCATATCAGCACGAAGATGACGAGTGGGGCAACAGCCTGCAATGGTGTCAACAATTACCGTTCCTTCTAGAATTGTCCGAGGTGCTGTGGCGCCGTGCGCCATCGGCAGATTTCATCACGAGATGGCTCGCCCGCTTAAGCTCTGGTCGATGCCGGCGTCAGCGTCGGAAACTACTCAGGGACAGGGGCAGCTTGTGTCACAGGGTATGCCAGCAACGCTGTATGGCGCGCGATCTCGCCATCTTCACGAGACGGCAAGGCTAACACGGTCGTTCGGCTCCTGGCAGCACTCAGCGGATTGCACGCGCGGCTGTTCCGTTCCGGGTCGAGTTCGAGGTCAAAGCATGCCATGCGCCCGACGATGCCGCTGCGTGCGCGCGCATCATTCTCGCCAATCCCGCCGGTGAAGACCAGTGTGTCGATGCCGCCCAGCGCGACAATCATGCCTGCAATCTGCTTGGCGACGGAAATGTCAAACATCTCCAGGGCCAAGCGTGCTCCGGACTTGCTGCTCGCCATGCGATTGAGAAGACGGACATCACTGCTGATCCCGGAAATACCCACGAGCCCGGACCGGCGGTCGATCAAATCTTCCAATTCTGCCGCGCCCAGACCCTTTTCGCGCATCAGGTAGAGCAGGATGCCGGGATCGATGTCACCGGTCCGGCTGCCCATGATGACGCCTCCTGAAGGCGTCAGGCCCATGCTGGTGTCAATTGAGCGGCCGCCCTTTACCGCGGTGATGCTGGCGCCATTGCCGAGGTGTGCGATGATGACCCGATCAGCGACCTTGGCGCCGAGTTGTCGGAGGATCGATTGGCACGACAGGCCGTGGAAGCCATAGCGCTGGATACCCGTGGCGCGCAGTTCTTCGGGTAGAGGCAGCGTGCTCGCGGTCTCGGGCAGGTCCGCGTGGAAAGCCGTATCAAAGCAGGCGACTTGAGGCACGCCGGCAAAATGTTGCTGAGCGTAGCGGATGACAGCCAGCGCCGCCGGCGCGTGCAGCGGTGCGAAAGCAACCGCTGCATCTAGAGCACCCAGAACCCTTTCATCGATAAGACAATGGCGGCGCAATGTGGGACCGCCATGCACGATGCGGTGGCCGATTGCGGCAGGCGCGTTTTCACCTTCGAAGACTGCCCCGAGGCGGCCAATGCCCTCTGCGGGGTCCGCCATATCTGCAGTCTCGTCGATTTGGCTGGCTCCCGCAGCATCGCTCGCGCGTAGCCGGCAGCGACCATCCCCCAACGTCTCGATCTCGCCTGAGATCAGCGCGACCAGGCCGTCTCGAGCAACTCGGTACAGGCCGAATTTGAGCGACGAAGACCCGCTGTTAAAGGTCAACACCGACAGTGGTCTGGGAAGGTCGCTCATCCACGCACCAAGGAGGTCAGCCCCCGCTTCATCATGCTGGCTCCAGCAACGACGCGAAGCGAGCGGACGCAGTACTCAACAAACGTTCGAACATTGGCCGTTCCTGACAAATGCGGGCATGCATTTAGGGAGAGAGCCGGGTACGTATCCGACCGCGATCCGAATAGGCGATCTGGCATCCCCATTACATTATCGGAAACTACGCATGACCCAACATGCAAGGCCCCGGATGAGTAGTTTCCGACCCTGCTCCAAGCCATTCGATGTGATCTAAATAGCCGGTGCCGTCCGCTGCGGTGGTCGCCCTTCTACCCGCAAGGATCAATTGACATGAACGCCATCGGCGAGCTTCAGCAATCTGGTAATCCCGCTACGTCCGACGATAAGAATCAGCTTGGGGACGGGCTCGGCACCGACGAAATTCACCTGATCGACGCATATTGGCGCGCGGCCAATTATCTCTCGGTCGGTCAGATTTACCTTTACGATAACCCGCTGCTACGCGAACCGCTCACGCTGGCCCACGTCAAGCCGCTGGTGGTCAGCCACTGGGGCACGACGCCTGGCCAGAATTTCATCTATGTCCATCTAAACCGCGCAATTAAACGGCACGATCTCGATATGTTTTATGTCGCGGGTCCGGGCCATGGCGGCCCCGCGCTCGTGGCGAACACCTATCTTGAGGGCAGCTACAGCGAGATCTACCCGAACATCAGCCAGGACGAGGCTGGGATGAAGCGGCTGTTCACTCAGTTCTCCTTCCCAGGCGGTATCTCCAGTCATGTCGCGCCGACAACGCCCGGTTCGATCCACGAAGGAGGCGAGCTGGGCTATTCATTGAGCCACGCCTTCGGCGCTGCCTTCGACAATCCGGGACTGATCGTCGCCTGTGTGATCGGCGATGGGGAAGCCGAGACGGGGCCGCTGGCGACGGCGTGGCAATCCAACAAGCTTCTCAATCCGATCACCGATGGCGCTGTGCTGCCGATTCTGCACCTCAATGGCTTCAAGATCAGCAACCCCACCCTGCTAGCCAGGATCGAGCCCAGCGAATTGGAGCAGTTCCTGCGCGGCTGTGGCTGGGAGCCTCTTTTCGTCGAGGGCGACGATCCCGAAACCATGCACCGGCTGATGGCCGAAACCCTGGAACGTGCCATCGCGGAGATTCAGCGGATCCAGGTCAATGCGCGCTCGTCCCAAAATCCAGCACGCCCGCGCTGGCCAATGATCGTGTTGCGTTCTCCCAAGGGCTGGACCGGTCCGAAGATGGTCGATGGCTTGAAGATCGAAGGCAGCTTCCGCGCCCATCAGGTGCCGGTACTGGTCGATGCGCAGCATCCTGACCATGTTGCCATCCTGGAAAGCTGGATGCGCAGCTATCGGCCAGAGGAGTTGTTCGACGGCAACGGCCAGCTCATCGCCGAGCTGGCAGCGCTCGCGCCCGAGGGAGACCACCGGATGGGTGCCAATCCCCACACCAACGGCGGGATACTGCTACGCGACTTGAAGATGCCTGATTTTCGCGACCATGCGGTCCATGTTCCAACGCCCGGCGCGGTCGCGGCGCAGGACACCATGGTGCTTGGCAAATTCCTTCGCGATGTCGCGCTTGCCAACCAGGAACAGCGCAACTTTCGTATCTTCGGACCCGACGAGACGCTGTCCAATCTACTCGGTGCGGTGTTCGAGGCGACCGATCGCCAATGGGACGCGCGCGCGACCAAGGATGACGAGTTCCTCGCCCCTGCAGGGCAAGTCCTCGATTCGATGCTGAGCGAACACCAGTGCCAAGGTTGGCTTGAGGGCTATCTGCTGACCGGGCGCCACGGCTTGTTCAACAGCTATGAAGCCTTCATCCGCATCGTCGATTCGATGTTCAGCCAGCATGCCAAGTGGCTCAAGGTCACTTCGGAACTCCCCTGGCGGCGCGATATTGCCTCGCTCAACTATCTGCTCGCCTCGCATGTCTGGCAGCAGGATCACAACGGCTTCACTCATCAGGATCCGGGCTTTCTCGACCACGTCATCAACAAAAAGGCCGATATCGTCCGCGCCTACCTGCCGCCCGATGCCAACTGCCTGCTATCCGTGTTCGACCATTGTCTACGCAGCCGTCACTATGTGAACGTCGTTGTCGCCGGCAAGCATGCGTTGCCGCAATGGCTGTCGATGGAGGCGGCGGCGATCCATTGCACCGAGGGTCTGGGCATCTGGCAATGGGCGAGCAACGATCAGGATGTCGAGGCGGATGTCGTGATGGCATGTTGCGGCGATACGCCGACGCTCGAAATTCTCGCCGCCGTCTCGATCTTGCGGGAGCATCTGCCCGAGCTGAGGATTCGTGTCGTCAATATCGTCGATCTCATGCGGCTGCAGCCTTGTGCCGAACATCCGCACGGGCTGAGCGAGCGGGACTACGACGCGCTGTTCACGACCGACAAGCCCATCATCTTCGGATTCCACGGTTATCCGAGCCTCGTTCATAAGCTGACCTATCAGAGGACCAACCGCAATCTTCATGTCCACGGCTACAAGGAAGAGGGAACGATCACCACGGCATTCGACATGCGCGTTCAGAACGGTCTCGATCGCTTTCATCTCGTGCAGGATGTCGTCGATCGCGTGCCTAACCAGGGCACCAGAGGAGACTATCTCCAGCAGCTCATGCGCGACAAGCTGATCGAGCATAAGCATTATATCGACAAGCACGGCGAGGATATGCCCGAGATCGTCAACTGGACCTGGTCCAATTCGGGCGGTCGTTCGGCATGAATTCGCAGGCGCTTGCCGCATGCGCCAAAAGCTTGGTCGGCAGCGGCAAGGGCCTGCTCGCAATGGACGAGAGCACTCCCACCTGCGACGCCCGCTTCGCTGCACTGGGCATCGCGCAGAACGTCGAGATGCGCCGCGCCTGGCGCGAACTGCTCATCTCGGCACCTGGCCTCGCGGACAGCATCAGCGGCGCTATCCTCTGCGACGAGACGATCCGCCAGAGCAGGCTCAATGGCCGGTCGTTCGTCGACTGCCTGATTGCAGTCGGCATCATTCGCTCGCTGTCAATCGGTCACTGGCGTGGTGGTGGTCGCGTTGTTCGACGAATTGAAGGAACAGGGTGTTTTGCTCGAGGGCGTCATCCTCAAACCCAATATGGCCTTGCCCGGCCTGGACTGCCCGACCCAGGATTCGGTGGCGGCGGTCGCGGTCGCCACGGTCGAGTGTTTTTTGGAAAGCGTCCCGCCGGGCGTTGCCGGCATCGCCTTTCTCTCGGGCGGCCAGCCCCCCGAATTGGCGACCTCGCGGCTCAATGCAATGAATGCTCGAACGACGATGGACCGCCGTCCATGGCCCATGGTCTTCTCGTTTGCCCGAGCGCTTCAACAGCCTGCGCTTGACTGCTGGCATGGCAAAGACGCTCAGATCGGTGCTGCCCAACGGGCGTTGATCCACCGCGCGCGGTGCAACCACGCCGCCTTGCACGGCGAATATGACGTGGCGATGGAGGGCAGCCTTGAGTTTAGCAAAGCCTCCTGAAGACCCTGCGGAGCTCAATATGACTAAGCCTGCCAGGGGCGGTCCGGTGCGGGTTCATCTGGTCCGTCACGGCGAAACTGCCTGGGCGCTCACTGGCCAGCACACCTGCAAGACCGATATTCCGTTGACCGAGCCTGGCGAACGCCAGGCGCTCGACCTGGCGCCGGCGCTACGCGGAGTCGCTTTCGATATGGTATTGACCAGCCCTTCTATCCGCGCCCAACGCACTTGCATCTTGGCAGGATTTGGCGATGAGAGGGTGACCGCCACCGATCTCGCCGAATGGGACTATGGCGATTACAATTGGCGATCTTGAGTCATTATCTTTCCTGTGTCGATAGGGCGCAGAAGTCTTGCGCGAAAGATGCTCGAAATTGACCCGATGGAATTTTTTCGCGGCCGAAACCGTCGCGCGGTTCTGATGGCCGGGAGAATGATATGCCAGCGCTAGCCTCCTCGGCGGACAAGGACAGCGAAACTGGTTTATCCAGTGTCGAAGCAAGTCTTCGAATCGCGACGGATGGTCCCAATGCGGTTCCCGAAGACAAGCAGCATCCGCTCAGCCGAGCCTTGGCGAAGTTTTGGGCACCGGTGCCCTGGATGCTTGAGGCTACCATTGTCCTACAACTGGCGCTGGGCGAACACCTTGAGGCGGCGGCGATTGCGGTACTCCTGCTATTCAACGCCGCACTTAGCTTTTTCCAGGAGGGCAAGGCGCAAGCCACGCTCGATGCCCTAAAGTCGCAGCTGGCGGTTTCGGCATCAGTCCGCCGCGATGGCTCCTGGCAAACGCTGACCGCGCCCGAGCTGGTCCAGGGCGATGTCGTCAAGCTCTCGCTGGGCGCGGTCGTTCCCGCCGACGTCCGCCTGCTCCGCGGCGCGGTGCTGGTCGATCAATCGATGCTGACCGGGGAATCGGTGCCGGCGGAGGCGGGGGCTGGCTCCGACACTTTTGCCGGCGCGCTCATCCAGCGCGGCGAGGCTGTCGCCACGGTGACCGCGATCGGCGCCCAGACCAAGTTCGGGCGTAGCGCCGAGCTGATACGAACGGCCCATGTCGAAAGCACCGAGCAGAAGGCGATCTTCCGGGTCGTGCGCAATCTCGCGATTTTCAATGGCGGCGTCACGATCCTGCTGATCGCCTTTGCCATGATGCTGAACATGCCTTTCGGGCAAATCGTGCCGCTGGTGCTGGTGGCGTTGCTGGCCTCCATTCCTGCCGCACTGCCATCGATGTTCACTCTCGCGGCGACCGTGGGAGCGCGTGCAATTGCGCGGCGCGGGGTGTTGCCCACGCGACTGACCGCGCTCGATGAAGCAGCCGGCATGGATGTGCTATGCGCCGACAAGACCGGTACGCTGACCCGCAATAGCTTGACCGTAGCGGTGTGCCAGCCAATGCCGGGCTTCAGCGATACCGATGTGCTGGCGATGGCAGCGCTGGCCAGCGCCCATGGCGGCGCCGATCCGCTCGATGCGGCGATCCGGGCCGCAGCCGGGTCGGCAAACCCGCAAGGGTGGCAACGAAGCGAATTTACTCCCTTCGATCCCGCAAAGAAAATGTCCAGCGCCACCGCCAGTGATGCTGCCGGCAAAACCATTCGCATCGTCAAGGGCGCACTCGCCGCCTGCGCCGCAATTGTCGAACCGTCACCGGGCGCCACTGCGATCGTCGAAGGCCTGCAAGCCAAGGGCTACCGCGTCCTGGTCGTCGCTTGCGGCGCCGCGCTCCCCCTGCGCATCGCTGGTGCCATTGCGATGAGCGACCCGCCGCGCCCCGATTCGGCGCCGTTGGTGGCGCGGCTCCACGCGCTTGGGGTGCGAGTGGTGATGGTGACGGGCGATGCTGCGGTCACCGCGCGGGTAGTCGCGGATGCAGTGGGCATCATCGGTCCGACCTGTCCAGACGCGACGATTTCAAGAACGACCGAGCCAAAGAATTATGGTGTCTTCGCCGGCGTCCTCCCGGAGGATAAATTCGCGCTGGTACAAGCATTGCAAAGAGCCGGTCACATCGTCGGCATGTGCGGCGACGGCGCCAACGACGCCCCAGCGCTGCGCCAGGCACAATTGGGCATTGCCGTATCCACGGCCACCGATGTCGCCAAATCGGCGGCGGGGATCGTGCTGACCGACGCGGGGCTCGAGGGCGTCGTGGCGGTGGTCGAGGAAGGCAGGGCGACTTTTCAGCGCATCCTGACCTTCACCTTGCGCTCGCTCGTCCACAAGACCGCGCAAGTGTTGATGCTATTGGCGGGGTTGATCATCTCGGGCAAAGCGGTGCTGACTCCACTGCTGATGGTCATGCTCATGGCCGGCGGCGATTTTTTCGCCTTATCTTCCGCCACCGACAACGTGCATCCTTCGGCGACGCCCAATGTCTGGCGGCTCAAAAATGCCAGCATCGTCGGCGTCGGGCTCGGATTGTGCGACCTCGCCTTCTGCACGGCAAGCCTCGCGATCGGTCATTTCTGGCTGCATCTCGGAGTTCGCGCGCTGCAGACGTTGACCGTGGTGACCATGGCCTACAGCGGCCAGGCGGTCTTTTATGTCGTGCGCGAGCGTCGCCGTCTGTGGAGTTCCCGACCCGCGCCCTTGCTGCTTCTCGGTTCCTTTCTGGAAATTGCGGTGTTCAGCGCCCTCGCCGGACAGGGGGTTCTCATGGCAGCCTTGCCTGCATCGGTAATGATCTCGGTTTTCGTGGGCGCCATGTTGCTTGCCCTTGTGCTCGATAGTGTCAAACTCTCCCTTTTCCGACGTTTCCCAATTCTTTGACGTTGACCGAGGCGTAAGTGGGCGGGATCGCGGGCGGCGCTGCCATGCCCGACGGCTCAACCACGTCCGGTGCGTGCCTTGGTGAGCGCTGCCGCATTGACGATTTCCCAGCCCGCCGACCTTCCAGAATGGCAGAGCCAAATCCAAAATTGGATTTGACTAATCGGTGCTCACATGCGGTCCAGATCTTAGTGAAGATACGCAAAGCGGACAGGGGGCGAGTGCGCACCAGATCATTTGTACTGGATCGCCGCCGCTTAGCTCAAGGTCACGTGGGCCCCAGCTTTCTGAGTGAGTAGTTTCCGATGGCTGACATCCGGTGAACGCGGGCACACTTTGAGGGCAAGGTCATCCGTTCTCACTGGCACGGAATGACATTCGCATTTCAAGCGCCGCCAAAATGTCGTCGATCCGCCGCCCCCGCTACCGCCTTGTGGGAATCGCCGGGCAGTACCTAAACTCGAGAATGGACTGGGCTAGTGAGGTTTGGCGTTGATCGAGGCGGATCAACCGAGTTTCAAACTGCCAATGAGCTTTCGTGAGGCAGGCCTCGTTTACGGCGGCCAGCATAAGAGGCGACAAATGACTGACACCAAACGCACCCTTCGTCACATCGTCGTTCATTGCCATCCCGAACTGGAGAGCTTCAACGCATCGATGGCCGCAACATATTGCGCCGAGGTGACGCAGCACGGGCACGAAGCAATCTCGCGCGATCTCTATGCGATGGGCTTCGATCCTGTGCTCAAAGCAAGCGAGCGGCCGGGGATGGCGTTCCGGCAAATGACCGACGTCCACGATGAACTTGAGATCATCCGGGCCGCGGACGTCTTCGTGCTGATCTATCCGATCTGGTTCGGCGGGCCGCCGGCGATGCTCAAGGGCTATCTGGAACGGGTGCTCGGCAGCGGCGCGATGCCCTTGCAGTTCAAGCAGGAAGCTGCCGCGGGCGTGCTCGCGCATAAGCGCCTGGTGAGTTTCACCTCGTCGGCCACGGACGAGCATTGGCTGGCCACCCAAGGCCAGCTCGAATCGCTCATTTCGGGTTTCGATCGCTACATCGAGCACGGCTTTGCGATGCAGCCTTCCCAACATTTCCATTTCGGATCGATTACCTCAGGAATGGAACCTGAGGAGATCCAGCGATATCTTCACGAAGTCAAAGCGAGGGCGCAACTGCTGTGCCTGAACCTGGACCGAGAGGTTGCGGTGGCTGCGTGACAATCCATTGCCTGAGTTATCAATTTCTTCAGCCGTCCACGGTCCCTTCTCTCCGATCAAGTAGGAAATTCCTACTGATGATGAGTCGGACGCCGCAATTCGACTGCAAGGTTCAACCCAGGCGTAGCTGATTTCTGTCGGCTATCGCAATCGTACCAAATAGGAGAGACCCATGATTACCGACCATAAACTGAAGACCGACGTACTGGAAGAACTGGCTTTCGAACCCAGCGTGAACGCGGACCATATTGGTGTTACCGCGAAAGACGGCGTGGTCACGTTGAGCGGGCATGTGAACAGCTATTGGCAAAAACTGGCTGCCGAAACCGCCACTGGCCGCGTTCAGGGTGTCAAAGCTTTGGCGGAAGAAATCGAAATTCGCCTGCCCAGCCACGTGCAATGCTCAGATGATGAAATTGCCGCAGATGTACTTAACCGCATATCCTGGAACGCCTCGATCCCCAAAGATACGGTGAAGGTTCAGGTTGAAAAGGGATACGTGACGCTGACAGGCGAGGTTGATTGGCACTTCGAGGCGGAATTGGCAGGTTCGGCGGTTCAGTCGTTGATGGGCGTAACCGGCGTCGGCAATCAGATTTCAATCAAGCCTCGCCCAAACACCGAAACAATCAGCGACGACATCATGCATGCCCTGAACCGCTCATGGTTCTTTGACGAGAACACCATCAAGGTGAGCGCCGAAGGTGGGAAAGTTCGCCTCACCGGCACGGTAGACTCTTGGTCGGATCGCCAGACTGCGGCTGCAACCGCTTGGAAGGCTCGGGGGACAACGTCTGTGGAGAACGACATCCGCGTGAACTGAACTGTCGTTTGTGCGCTCCCGCCGCTCGGTCAACCTAGCGTCTGACCGAGCGGGATGCTTCGACGGCAGCGCTGTCCCTCTCGCTCGACATGGTCAGACTGGCGCCGGTTCAACCCTTTCCGATTTGATTGTCTCCAGAACCGGTGCTGGAGCGAGGTCGGACAACTCGGTCAGGTCAAGATCGAGCGCCGTGGCCAGAGCGCTGAGTTGCCGTCGGGTGGCTTGGTCCAATCGGGCCATCTGCTCATTGCTCGCATCAAAGAGCGGGCCGCGATCGGACGCAGCGGCCGCGCGCACCGCCATTTCAAGATTGGCATAGATTTCCGCCGCAGTCGCCAGCGATGCTGGGAAGCGGGAAAACTCCACCATAGCGGAAGCCTCCGTTAGCGTCTGGATCGGAAAGGCCGTCAACATCCGTTCCGTCGCCAGCAGGGCGCGGCTGGCAGAAACCCGGGTCCACTCTCCCTCGCCAAGCATCATCCACCAGGAGAACGTGCAGATCGCGGATCTGGGTAGCGGCCAGGATGGCGAGGTTGAGCGCGGCCGTTTTGGCGGCCAACACGGCTCGTGCTTCCCTGCGCTCGGCTGCGGCTTCTGCGCGCTCCTCACGGCCACGCGCTGCCCGGGAATCGCGGGCCGCAACCCATCCGGAGCCGACGACGGCAGCAATCGCGCCGATCGCCTCGACCCAGGCTGCAGCCTCAGACCATGGCGATTCGACATAGTTCACACCTGCGCCCGCAATCTGCGCTTTGCCCTTCCGCTCATGGGCGGCTTGCAGCCACATCCGGCACAGCCATTTCAGCAACAGGTAGAGTTGGATAATCGATATAGCCGTGCGCCCCGCCGCCATAGATCGTCGAAGCGTCCATCATCGGATTGAGCGCGGCTTTCTGTTCCAGCCGGGCGACAAGATCGGGATTGGCGAGAAAATCGCGTCCGAACGACACAAGATCCGCACTGCCACTGGTCACCGCCTCGATCGCCATGGTGCGGTCGTAGCCATTGTTGACCATCCACACACCATCGAAGCGCTGCCGCAGCGTAGCGTAATCGAACGGCAGATTGTCTCGTGCGCCACCAGTATCGCCTTCGACGACATGTAGATATGCGAGGCCCAGCGGACTAAGCTGATCCACGACATGCTCGAAGAGCAGTTGGGGATTGCTATCACGCGAATCGCCGGCGGTAGAGACTGGCGATATCCGGACGCCAAGCCGGCCAGCCCCGATCGCAGTCGCGCAGGCCTGCGCCACTTCGATGAGCAGCCTGGAGCGATTGGCGATAGATCCCCCATATGCGTCGGTACGGTGGTTGGTGCCGTCACGTAGAAACGCGTCGAGCAGGTAGCCGTGCGCGCCGTGGAGTTCCACGCCGTCGAAGCCGGCGTCGAGCGCCATGAGCGATGCATTGCGGAAATCGGCTATGATTCCGGGGATTTCATCGAGCCCTAGCGGGCGTGGAGTCGAGCAATCGACGAAGCCGTCTTTGGTAAAAGTCTTTGTGAGAACACCGGGAATAAAAGGGGCCACTCTCCGGCCGGCACCCCCGGATTAAAAAGGGGCCAGTCCTGTTAAACCTCTGCCTTTGCGCAGGGGTGGAGGATGAAGAGAGTGGAACTTTATCTGAA
>JAMFSI010000042.1 GCA_026225215.1 Sphingomonas palustris
ACAATTCAGCCGAGGGCGGGGAGCCAGGAAACTAGATCGGCCTTGGCACGGCCGGTGTAAGCCAGCTTGCGGTCGGGCTTTTTCAGCTTCCGGCCTGCCTCATTCAGCGGTCCCACCGGCGGAAACATACCAAAGTTGACGTTCATCGGCTGATAGCTCTCGGCCTCGGCATCGCCGGTGATATGGGCGAGCAAGGCGCCCAGCGCGGTGGTGCGCGGCGGCGGCGGCCAGTCGCGCCCGGCCAGTTCATGGGCGGTCATGATTCCGGTCAGCAGGCCGACGGCAGCGCTTTCGACATAGCCTTCGCAGCCGGTAATCTGCCCGGCGAAGCGAATATGCGGGGCGCTGGTCAGCCGCAATTGCCGGTCGAGCAGGCGCGGCGAATTGAGGAAAGTGTTGCGGTGAAGGCCGCCCAACCGCGCGAATTCCGCTTGTTCGAGGCCGGGAATGGTGCGGAACAGCCGGGTCTGTTCGGCATGTTTGAGCTTGGTCTGGAAACCGACGATGTTCCACAGCGTACCGAGCTTGTTATCCTGGCGCAGTTGGACCGCCGCATAGGGCCAGCGCCCGGTGCGCGGATCGTCGAGCCCGACCGGCTTCATCGGCCCAAAGCGCAGCGTATCCACCCCGCGTGCGGCCATCACCTCGATCGGCATACAGCCCTCGAAATAGGGGGTATTGGCCTCCCACTCGCGGAACTCGGTCTTTTCGCCGGCCAATAGCCCGTCGTGGAAGGCGAGGTATTGCGCCTTGTCCATCGGGCAGTTGATATAGTCCTTGCCTTCGCTACCGGGGCCGGAAGCCTTATCCCAGCGCGATTGTAGCCAGCAGACCGACATGTCGATGCTGTCGTAGTAGACGATCGGGGCGATGGCATCGAAGAAGGCCAGGCTGTCGGCGCCGGTTGCCGCGCCGATCCGCTCGGCCAAAGCGCCGGCGGTGAGCGGACCGGTAGCGACGATGGTCAGGCCGGATAGCGGTAGCTGGTCAACGCGTTCGCGGATAATCTCGAGATTGGGGAGGGTGGCCAGCGCCGCTTCCACTTCGGCGGAGAAGGCGTCGCGATCCACCGCCAGCGCCGATCCCGCCGGCACCCGCGCCTTGTCCGCCGCCGCCATGACCAGCGAATCGAGGCTGCGCATTTCGTGATGCAACAGCCCCACCGCGTTGCTGGCATCGTCGTCGGAGCGCAGACTGTTCGAGCAGACCATCTCGGCCAGCGCATCGGTTTGATGCGCGGGGCTGCGCTCCCCGGTTCCGCGCATTTCGGACAGGCGCACGCGATAGCCGCGCCGGGCGAGCTGCCACGCTGCCTCGCTGCCGGCCAGGCCGCCGCCGATGATGTGAACGTCATGTGGCATGATTCGTATTGACCATCATCTCGCCGCCCCTCCCGTCCATCCTGAGCTTGTCAAAGGACTGTCCTTCACGGGCGAGATCGCGCCTAGTCCGAGTAAAGTGCAGTCCTTCGACAAGCTCAGGACAGGCGGGGGTAGGGGGAGCGGTTTCATTCTATCCCGAAGAGGGCAATACGAGTGCTCCACTCGCATCGCGCTCCAGCGGCCCATAGGCAATCACTACCGTCAATGGCAATTTGCCGTAGAGATGCGGAAACAATTGCCCACCGCGTGATGGTTCCCAGCGGACGGCATCGCCCAGCGCCGCCAGATCGATCGCCGCCAGGTGCAGATCGTCCTGCCCGCCGAAGTGCTTGGTCAGCGTTTCCGGCAACTGCTCTTCCGTTGACAAATGGATATAGCCATCGCTGAGATCGACAGGCGCCCCGCCAAAAACGCCTTCCTCCTCCAAGGCAGCCATCTGCGGCGCGGTCAGCACTTTCCAGGCAACCAGTGGATTCGCCGACACAACGGCGGTCATGTGTTGTCGGTCTCGTCGCCCGAATCCTGGTCTATTTCGGGTTCAACCGACGAGGCCACATCCAGCTCATCCTCAGCCGTCTCCCCTTCATCAGCCAATCTCACCGCACTGACGACATGCTCCTCATCGGCGACGTTGAACAAGCGCACGCCCGCCGTCCCGCGCCCGATCACGCGCAGGCTGCTGAGTGGCAGCCGGATCAATTTAGCCTGATCGCTCACCAGCATCAACTGGTCGACCTGCACGGCCGGGAAGCTGGCGACGACCGGCCCATTACGACCGATATTGTCGATATTGGTGATGCCTTGGCCGCCGCGCCCGGTGCGGCGATATTCGTAAGCCGAGGACAGCTTGCCGTAGCCGTTGGCGCAGACCGTAAGGATGAACTCTTCGCGCGCCGCCAGTTCGGCGATGCGTTCGGCGGGCAGCGACGCCTCGCCATCCTTGTCGCCCTTCCACGGCGCGAAGCGGAGATAGTCCTCACGCTCTTCGGGCGTGGCGTCGACGCGGTGCAAAATCGACAGCGAAATCACCTCGTCGCCGTCCTTCAGCGCCATGCCGCGTACCCCGGTCGAGGTGCGGCTGGTGAATTCGCGGACATCGTCGCCGGCGAAGCGGATCGCCTTGCCCTGGCGGCTGGCGAGCAGCACATCGTCGCCAGCGTCGAGCAGCGCCACTCCGATCAGGCGATCCTCGTCGCCCTCTTCGAAGCGCATCGCGAATTTGCCGTTCGAGGGGACGTTAGCGAAGGCGTCCATGCTGTTGCGGCGGACATTGCCTTTGGCGGTGGCGAAGACCACGCTGAGCTGGCCCCACTCGCCTTCATCTTCGGGCAGCGCCAGCACCGTAGCGATGGTCTCGTCCTTGTCGAGCGCCGGGAGCAGATTGACGATCGGTCGTCCGCGCGTCGTCGGCCCGCCTTCGGGCAGCTTCCACACCTTGAGGCGATAGACCTTGCCCGCGGTGGAGAAGAACAGCACTGGATTATGGGTCGAGGTGACGAACATCGTCGCCACCGCGTCTTCGCTCTTGGTCGCCATGCCCGAGCGACCCTTGCCGCCCCGGCTCTGCGCGCGGAAGGTGGAGAGCGCAGTGCGCTTGATATAGCCGTCGAGCGTGACCGTCACCACCATGGCGTCGCGCTCGATCAGGTCTTCATCGTCGATGCCGTCCCATGCCGGGGCAATTTCCGAGACGCGCGGCGTGGCGAAGAGATCGCGCACGGCGACCAACTCGTCGCGCATCAGCGCATAGAGTTTCACCCGGTCCGCGAGGATCGCGAGCAATTCGACGATCACTTCGGACAGCTTCTGCAATTCATCGCCGATTTCGTCGCGGCCCATCGCGGTCAGGCGATGCAGGCGCAGATCGAGGATCGCCTTCACTTGCAGTTCGGACAAGCGATAGGTGCTGCCCGCCAGCGTATCGATATCGTCTTCGATCGCCTCGACCAGGCGGATATATTGCGCGATATCGCCGATCGGCCATTCGCGTTCGAGCAATGCGGCGCGGGCGGCGGCAGGATTGCGCGCACCACGGATAATCCGCACGACATCATCCATATTGGTAACGGCGACGACCAGACCGAGCAAGATATGCGCCCGGTCGCGCGCCTTGTTCAGCTCGAACTTGGTGCGGCGAGTAATGACTTCCTCGCGGAAGGCGATGAAGGCGGCGATGATGTCGCGCAGCGCCAGCGTCTCGGGCCGCCCGCCGCGAATCGCCAGCATATTGGCAGGAAAGCTCGATTGCGCCGGGGTGTGGCGCCACAATTGATTGAGCACCACCTCATGCGTGGCATCGCGCTTCAGCTCGATGACTACGCGCACACCGAGCCGGCTCGATTCGTCGCGGATGTCGGACACGCCTTCGATGCGCTTGTCCTTGGCGGCTTCGGCGATCTTTTCGACCAGGCCGGACTTGCCGACCTGATAGGGCATCGAAGTCAACACGATCGAGCGGCGATCGCCCCGGCCTTCCTCGATCTCATGGCGGCAGCGCTGCAGGATCGAGCCGCGCCCGGTGAGATAGGCCGAGCGTGCGCCGGCCGAGCCGAGGATAATCGGTGCCGTCGGAAAATCGGGCCCGGGAATGATCTCGAACAATTCTTCGGTGGTGATCGCCGGGTTCTCGATGAAGGCCAGGCAGCCGTCGATCACTTCGCCGAGATTATGCGGCGGGATATTAGTGGCCATGCCGACGGCGATGCCGCCTGCGCCATTGACCAGCAGATTAGGGAACCGCGCCGGCAGCACATGCGGCTCGCGCCGCGAGCCGTCGTAGTTGTCGACGAAATCGACGGTATCCTTGTCGAGATCGTCGAGCAGATAATTGGCGACGCGGGCGAGGCGCGCTTCGGTATAGCGCATCGAGGCTGGCGGATCGGGGTCCATCGAGCCGAAATTGCCCTGGCCGTCGATCAGCGGCACCCGCATCGACCAGTCCTGCGTCATCCGCGCCAGCGCATCGTAAATCGCGCTGTCGCCATGCGGGTGGTAATTACCCATGACGTCGCCGACGATCTTGGCCGATTTGCGGTACGGCCGCCCGGCGACCATGCCGCCTTCCTGGCTGGCGAACAAAATGCGGCGATGCACCGGCTTCAGCCCGTCGCGAACATCGGGAAGGGCGCGCGCAACGATCACGCTCATCGCGTAATCGAGGTAGCTCGCCTTCATTTCATCGACGATATCGACGCGGGTATATTCGCCCGAAGGAATGGGGGGATCAAGAGTTTCGGTGTCGTCGCTCACGCGGTGCTGGCTTTTCTGTTCTGGTGGGAATTCACGGCCCTAGGACAATGTGCCCGCTAATGCCAGTCACGCAGGCGAGGGCGTGGCGACGCAGCTCGGTTTTTCCACATTTGGCTCAGGGTTTGATCCGGCGCCGCGTCAGAAACTCCCGCACGGGAGTTTCGTACCAGACACCGAACGACAAGGGACCTTTGGCTCGTTCAATTGTTATACACCCGGCGCGGCGCAGCTAGCAGCGGTTGCCAAGGCAGTATTTCATTGCCAGTAGCGATTCCGAAAAAGCTTACCGGTGATCCCTGTCGCACCGGATCGTGTGAGGAGTGCCATATCATGACCTGCAATCATCAGTCGCGTTTTCGTCGGCATCTGGTCCGCCATGCGTTGACGCCCTTGGCGCTTCTGGCTGTCGGCACTGCCGGGCTGGCCTTGAGCGCTATGCCTGCCGTCGCCAAGGACAAGGACCAGTCGGGCCAGCCCAAGATCGCCCTGTCGCCTAAGTTCGGGCCGGTCTACATGGATCTGGCCAAAAAGCTGGAGGCGGACAAAGCGCGTCCCGATGTGCTTGCGGCGCAGCAAAAGGTTAAGGCCGCCGACACGGACGCCGCGCAAAAGGCGGCGCAAGCCGAGCTGGGCGGACTGCTCGCCACGGAAAAGGCGCAATTGCCGACTGCGCTCGCCGCTGCCGCCACCCCGGATGACCATTACGCGCTGGGCCAGCTCGAACTGCAGCTGGGTGGTATCGCTCTCGACACCGGATTGCAGCGGCAAGCGTTGCAGGACATGCTGGCATCGGGCAAGAGCAACCCGGCGGATACCGCTAAATTTCAGTTTTATATCGGCAGTTTTGCCCATGATGGCGGAGATTACCCCGGCGCGATCACGGCGCTTCAGGCAGCCATTGCCGCAGGCTACACCGATCCTCAGGTCAATGTGTTGCTGGCCGATTCCTATTTGAAAAATCACCAGCTCGATAAGGGCCTGCCGGCTCTGGAACACGCGATCGAGGCTCAGAAGGCGACAGGCCAGCCGGTACCGATCAGCTGGTATCGCAGCGGCGTGGTCGCGGCTTATAACGCCAAGCTGATCGAACCCACGCTGCTGTTCGGGGCGGGCCTGATTCAGGAGGAACCCACTCAGAAGAACTGGGCGCTGCTGATCGAAGTGCTGCAAAGTGTCGCGCATTATCCGGCGCAGGACGAACTCGATCTGATGCGGCTTATGGCCCGCACGCACTCCTATGCGGAGAGGCAGGACTATCTCGAATATATCCAATCCGCCGATGCCCGCCGTTTGCCCGGTGAAGTGCTCGACGTGATCGCCGCCGGCGAGGCCTCGGGCATGCTCAGCGCGAACGATCCGTCAGTTACGGACGCCAAATCGGTTGCCGCGGGTCGAGTCACCGCAGACCGCGCTTCAATCCCGGGCCTCGTTCGCGATGCCCGGGGCGGCGGCGTCACCGCGGCCACAGCGTCAGCGGCGGGTGATGCCGCGCTCAGCTATGGCCAATCTGCGGATGCCGTGGCGGTGTATCAGATCGCGCTGAGCAAGCCGGGGGTCGATACCCCGCGTGTGCTGACTCGTCTCGGTATCGCCCAGATCGATACCGGCGATTATGCCGGGGCGCAGGCCACTTTTGCGAAGATCACCGGCCCGCGCGAGCCTTTGGGCAAATTGTGGTCGATCTATGCGGCGCAGAAGGCTGCCGGCAAGTAAGGCAGGCTACGGCGAACCCTTCCCTCATCATGCTCGCATGGTGAGGAAAGGGGCTGCGCTATTCGGCAACGGGTGCGAATTCGCCGGTTGTCTCGTCCATCAGATGCAGCAGCCCATCTGAAATCGCGAATAACGCCCCGCGCAGTTTCAGCACTCCCTCGCGTTCGGCGCGCCGGATACAGGGAAATGTCCGTAGATTAGCGAGGCTAACGCGGACTCCGGCCAATTCCATTGCCCGCTCGGCTTCATGGCCGGTGGTGCCGTAGCGCGCGACGATCGGCTCGCGGGCATCGTCAAGCATCGAAATCCAATTGGCGATGAAACCGCCTTCACCGGGTTCGGCGCCATGCAACTCCTGCGTCAGTGCGGCCTTGCAGCCGCCGCATTTGCCGTGGCCCATGACCACGATTTCTTTCACTTTCAGCACTTGCACGGCAAATTCGAGCGCTGCCGAGACGCCGTGATAGCCCGGCGCGGTCTCGAAAGGCGGGACCATCGCCGCGACATTGCGCACGACGAAGACTTCGCCCGGATTGACGTCGAAGATCTGCGCCGGATCGACCCGGCTGTCCGAGCAGGCGATGATCAGCACTTCGGGCTGCTGGCCTTCGCGCAATTCGGCCCAGCGGGCGCGGTTGTCGGCCCAGCGGTGGTTGCGAAACCGGTGATAGCCGGCGATCAGCCGGCCGATTTGGGGGGATATCGCTGTCGTCATGGCCCACTCAATGACGAGGCCTCCCGAGTCTGGCAAGCGAATGATTAGCGCTGGAAAGCTTGGCCACGTGCGCCTATCTGGACGCGATGAACGATCTTTCCAACGCCCCGCAAGGCGAACCCGCCAGCGATCAGCCGGTGCGGCAGCGCAAGCCTGACTGGATTCGCGTCAAGGCGCCGACCAGCAAGACCTATGGCGCCACTCGCGACCTGATGCGCGAGCTCAATCTGAATACCGTTTGCGAGGAAGCGGCTTGCCCCAATATCGGCGAATGCTGGAGCAAGAAACACGCGACGGTGATGATCCTGGGCGATGTCTGCACTCGCGCCTGCGCCTTCTGTAACGTCAAGACCGGGATGCCCCGCGCGGTCGATGCCGCCGAACCCGAGCATGTCGCCGAGGCTGCCGCCAAGCTGGGGTTGGAGCATATCGTCATTACTTCGGTGGATCGTGACGATCTGCGCGATGGTGGCGCCAGCCAATTCGTGAAAGTGATCGAGGCGCTGCGCCGCACCACGCCGGCAACGACGATCGAGATTCTCACGCCCGATTTCCGTAACAAGATGCAGGGTGCGGTCGAGGCGATCGTCGCGGCGGGCCCCGATGTCTATAATCACAACCTCGAAACCGTGCCCCGGCTCTATCCCACCATTCGCCCCGGCGCGCGTTATTACGCCTCGCTGCGCCTGTTGGAAGAGGTCAAGCGCCATTCGCCGACGGTGTTCACCAAATCGGGGATCATGCTGGGGCTGGGTGAGCAGCGGCTGGAAGTGCATCAAGTGATGGACGACATGCGCTGCGCCGGGATCGATTTCCTGACCATGGGGCAATATCTGCGACCAACACCGAAACATACCGAAGTGGTGGAATTCGTGACCCCCAAGGCGTTCGGCGCTTATGGCGCGATTGCCCGGGCCAAGGGCTTTCTCCAGGTTGCCGCCAGCCCGTTGACGCGTTCCAGCTATCATGCCGGCGACGATTTCCGTCAGATGCGCGAAGCCCGCGAGGCGCAATTACTCAAGACGGCGCGCTGAATTCATGCCCGCGATCGAAGAAACGCGGCGCCTGCCTTATAGTGCGGAGCAGATGTTCGACCTCGTCGCCGATGTCGCGCGCTATGGTGAGTTTCTGCCGTGGGTGGTGGCGACGCGGGTGAAGTCCGACAGCGACACCGAAATGGTCGCCGACATGCTGGTCGGCTTCAAGATGCTGCGGGAGAAATTCACTTCACGGGTGAGCAAGGATCGGCCGCGTGAAATCCATGTTCACTACATCGACGGACCGATGCGCGATCTCGACAATCGCTGGCAATTCCGGCCTTTGGGCGCGGACGCTTGCGAAATCCATTTTTCGGTGACCTTCAGCTTTCGCAACGCCCTGTTCGAAAAACTGGCGGGGCAATATGTCGATCGCGCTTTCGGCAAGATGGTCGCGGCCTTTGAAGAGCGCGCTGCCGATCTTTATGGCAGCAGCAGTTCCAGCGCGATCAGCGTGGCCTGATGGCGTATCGCCGCCCGGCTCGCCCCGTCGAGCTGGCGCTCCTCGGCGACGACATCCTTGCTGTCGCGCACGGCTTTGGCAAATACCACTAGCCCCACCGGCTTAAGCGCAGTGCCGCCATCGGGCCCGGCGATACCGCTGACCGACACGGCGACATCGGCATTGCTGCGTTTGAGCACGCCTTGCGCCATCGCCCAGGCGCAGGCGACCGACACCGCACCGAAGGTGGAAATGATGTCTTCGGACACACCCAGCAGCTGCTGCTTGGCCTCGTTGGAGTATGTCACGAAACCACGATCGAGCACCGCCGAAGAGCCGGCAATCTCGGTCAGCGCGGCTGAAACCAGCCCGCCGGTGCAGCTTTCCGCAACCGCCAGCTTGCGCCCGGCGGCGATGTTTTCGGTCACTACGCGCTGCGCCAGCGCGACGACGTCATCGGGCAGGAGATTGTCACCGGCCATACCGATCACTCCGGGCACACGGTAATCTTACCGATGCGGTTGTGGCCGGAACTCG
Organism: Sphingomonas palustris; assembly: GCA_026225215.1. Lineage (GTDB taxonomy): Bacteria > Pseudomonadota > Alphaproteobacteria > Sphingomonadales > Sphingomonadaceae > Novosphingobium > Novosphingobium palustris. The sequence goes on from JAMFSI010000042.1 coordinate 9,076, forward strand.
CGCCCAGGCCGATGGTAAGCGCGATGACTCCGGCTGTGCTCTCGGGGGGCAGCGGCGCGAGCAGCTTGACGAGATGGCTGACCGTACTGCAGCGTTCGACCGGCAGCACTTCGGATATTTTGGTGACGATGGCAGTATCGACGATCTGCTGCAGCGTGGCATCGGGCAGGTTTTTGGTCAGATCGCTGACGTTGGGATTGGCGCCCCCGGCCAGTTTAAGAAAGGCGGCCTTGGCGGTTGGCCAAGCCGCGTCCTTGTTCGCCGCATAGCGAGCTGCGAGGCCGCTGCCATCGGTGCGAAGATAGGCGTCGGCGGGCAGGGTGGGGGAGCAGTGCTCCACCGCACCGGTGATCGCGCTGGGTAGCGCATAGGTCGCCAACGCAGTGAATTCGTGAGCGGTGAGGCAAGGCGGATCAGCGGCGAGGGCGGCACAGGGGGCGAGCGCCACCGCCGTCGCCACGATCGCACCACCGAACCGGCGCGGCGAGAATAGCTGCAAGAATGTCATGAATGCGACTCCGCTTTGAGCTCAGCCTCTGAATACCGTGGCGACCGCCTGCGCGGCAATGCCTTCGGACCTCCCGGTGAAGCCGAGCTTCTCGGTGGTCGTGGCCTTGACGCTGACAGCGGCGATGTCAACGCCCATGATCCGCGCCAAGGTCTCGCGCATCGCCGCGCGGTGCGGGCCGATCCGGGGCGCCTCGCAGATCAGGGTGACGTCAATCTGGCCGACCGCATAGCCGGTTTCACGCACCAGTTCGACGGCATGGGCGAGAAAGCGATCGGACGAGGCGCCGCGCCACTGCGGATCGCTGGGCGGAAAATGCTGGCCGATGTCGCCCGCCGCGACCGCGCCGAGCAAGGCATCGACCAGCGCGTGGATCGCAACATCGGCGTCGCTATGCCCGGCGAGTCCTTGGGAGTGGTCGATTTTGACACCGCATAACCACAGTTCCTCGCCGTCGGCGAGCCGGTGGACGTCGTAGCCGGTACCGACGCGCATAGGCAGGCCGGCGCTCACGACCTGAGAAGAGAAATCGCTGGCATAAGTCAGCTTATGCAACGCCTCGTCGCCGGCCACCAGCGCGATATCTAGCCCGGCGGCGGCGGCGACTTGCGCATCATCGCCGGCATTGGTCGGTCCATCCCAGTCGCGATGCGCCGCCAATATCGCTGGATAGCGAAAGGCCTGGGGAGTCTGGACCCGCCTTAGCGCCTCGCGTCGCGCCGGGGCTCCCATCAATTCGCCCGCTGCTTCGACCATGCTGTCCACCACGGGCAGCACGGGAATTGCGCCCGGATACGATGCCAGCGCTTCGGTCAGACGTGAAATGACGTCTATCGGCAGCATCGGGCGCGCGGCGTCGTGAATCAGCACCAGATCGGGCGCATCAGCGGCAAGCGCTTCGAGTCCCGCACGTACCGAGTCCTGTCGCGTCGCGCCGCCGGCGATGAAACGAATGCCAGTGATCCCGGCCAGTGCCTCGGCGGCAATGGCCTCAGCCCCTTGCGGAATGGCGACGACGATCGGAGCCGCACCCGCGCTCGCCAGCGCCTCGACCGAATGGCGCAACACCGGCTTGCCGCGCCATAGGGCGAATTGTTTGGGCAGCGGCTGACCGGCGCGCAGCCCCTGGCCCGCCGCGACGACGACGGCGGCCATCGTTGCAGGGGGCATAGCTTGGGAAAGGTGAGGGGGCTTGGTCATACCCGTTGCGGGTAATCGCTTGCCGGGGCGGGGGCAATCCACTATGCGCTGCCTGTTTTTTAGGCAGCCTTTCGCATGAACGATCCGATCGCACTCGCTTCCCATCCGCCGGCAGCACCCCGGATCGAGCCGATCCGGATCGGGCCGCTGACTATCGATTGCCCGGTGATCCTGGCGCCGATGACCGGCGTCACCGACATGCCGTTTCGCAAGCTGGTTCGGCACTTCGGCTCGGGGCTGAACGTCACCGAGATGATCGCCAGTCCGGCGATGATCCGCGAAACCCGGCAGTCGCTGCAAAAGGCGGCATGGGCTGCGGTGGAAGAACCGGTCTCGGTACAACTGGCGGGATGCGAGCCGCATGAGATGGCCGAAGCGGCCCGGCTCAATGCCGATCGCGGCGCGGCGATCATCGATATCAATATGGGCTGCCCGGTGAAGAAGGTAGTCAATGGCGATGCCGGATCGGCGCTGATGCGCGATCTGCCGTTGGCCACGCGGCTGATCGAGGCGACGGTCAAGGCAGTGTCGGTGCCGGTCACGGTCAAGATGCGGATGGGCTGGGATCACGCCAGCCTGAATGCGCCCGAACTCGCGCGGATCGCCCAGGATCTGGGCGCGCAGATGATTACCGTGCACGGCCGCACCCGCAACCAGATGTACAAGGGCGAGGCGGACTGGGGCTTCGTGCGCCAGGTCAAGCAGGCGGTGTCGATCCCGGTGATCGTCAACGGCGATATCTGCGATCTGGCCGATGTCGCGCGCGCTTTGGAATTATCCGGGGCGGATGGCGTGATGATCGGGCGCGGGGCTTACGGCAAGCCCTGGTTGCTCGGCCAGGTGATGCATTGGCTGCGGCATGGCAGCGCGCTGGGAGATCCCGATCTCGATACGCAATTGGGCCTGATTACCGAGCATTATCAGGCGATGCTGAGCCATTATGGTAGCGATACCGGGGTCAAGCTCGCCCGCAAGCACCTCGGCTGGTACACCAAAGGTCTGCCGGGTTCCGCCGAGTTCCGCAATCGCGTCAATTTCATGGATTCGCCCTCGGCGGTGTTGACCGCGCTCGGTGAATTCTATGCTCCTTTCCTGAAACGCCGGGCGGCTTAGGATGCGGGGCGGGTCGCACGGACCGGATCTCCGGCGTCAACTCGCCAGCCTGCCGATTGCCGTGATCCTGCTGGGTCCAGGGCAAGCGATCTCCTCTGCCAATCCGGCGGCGGAACAATTTCTCGGCCAGAGTGCGCGGCGATTGGCTGGTCGGCCATTGTTCGAGATGCTGCGATTCGAACAGGCCCGCCTGATCGAGCGGATCACCGAGGGCGAACAGCAGATTTCAGCGCGCCAGATCGATATTCATGTCGTCGGCGTCGGGACCAGGCGCGTCGATCTGACGATTGCGCCGGTGGTCGATGAGCCGGGCTGGCAAGTGCTGACGCTGCATGACAGCGCTACCGCCGATGCGCTGGGCGAAGCCGTGGTTGGCCGCGAAGATGGCGTGTTGCGCGCACCGGAGATCCTCGCCCATGAGATCAAGAACCCGCTGGCCGGCATTCGCGGCGCCGCGCAATTGCTGGCGCGTAAGGTCGGTCCGACCGATCGCGCGCTGACCACGCTGATCGCCGACGAAGTCGACCGCATCGCCAAGCTGATCGACCAGATGCAGACGTTGAGCCAGCGTACCCCCGAGCCGGTCGGCCCTTGCAATCTGCACGAAGCCATTCGCCACGCCTGCGCGATCATGGCGGCCGCTGATGGCGACGCCAAAATTGGTGGCCCCCGGATCGAAGAGGAATTCGATCCCTCGCTGCCGGTGGTGCTGGGCAGCACTAACGGGCTGGTTCAGGTGTTGATCAACCTCCTGGTCAATGCCCGGGATGCCTGCCGCGACGTGGCGCAACCGCGCGTGATCGTGCGCACGCGGTTTGCCAGCGGGCTGCAACTGCATATTACCGGAGCCGGCAAGCCGGTCCGCTTGCCGATCGAACTGCGCGTCAGCGACAATGGGCCGGGTATCGATGCCGCCATGCGCGAGCATATCTTCGAGCCCTTCGTCACCACCAAGAAAACCGGGCAGGGGCTGGGGCTGGCGCTGGTGCGCAAGCTGGTCGGCGATATGAATGGCCGGATCACGCATGATCGTGAGGACGCCGGCGGCTGGACTCATTTTCGTCTGCACTTGCCGGTGGCCCCGCACGGCGCGGTCGCGATCATGGCCGGAGAGCAAGCATGAGCGTGCTGCTGGTCGAAGATGACGAATCGATCGCCATCGTCATTACCGCCGCGCTGGAAGCCGAAGGCTTCAGCGTGGTGCATTGCGACAGCATCGCCCGGCGCGATGCCTTGCTGAGCCAGCAGAGCTTTGCCGCGCTGGTCACCGATGTCATGCTGACCGATGGCGATGGCATCGAAAGCCTCGATCGGGTGCGCGCGCTGAGCCCGGCAATGCCGGTGATCATCCTGTCCGCCCGCAATACGCTGGATACGGCGGTGCGCGCGAGCGAGACCGGGGCCTTCGAATATTTCCCCAAGCCTTTCGACATCGAGGAATTGGCGCGCACCGTGCGCCAGGCGGTGGGCGCCAGCGACATTTTTCAGGCGCCCGATCAGGACGATTCCGGCACGCAGGGCCTGCCGCTGGTGGGGCGCAGCGCCCCGATGCAAGCGGTCTATCGCATGATCACCCGGGTTCTGCGCAACGATCTGACCGTGCTGATCCTCGGCGAATCGGGCACCGGCAAGGAGCTGGTGGCCGAGGCAATCCACCAGCTGGGCCATCGCCGCGATGGGCCGTTCGTGGCGGTCAACACTGCCGCGATCCCTGGAGAACTGATCGAAAGCGAGCTGTTCGGCCATGAGCGGGGCGCATTTACCGGCGCGGTGGCGCGCCATATCGGCAAATTCGAGCAAGCCGAGGGCGGTACGCTGTTTCTCGACGAAATCGGCGATATGCCGATGCAGGCGCAGACCCGGCTGCTGCGCGCCTTGCAATCGGGGACTATTCGCAGGGTCGGCGGGCGTGACGAAGTGCGGATCGACACCCGCATCGTTGCGGCGACGAACAAGGATCTCGGGCCGCTGATCGCCGACGGGCTGTTTCGCGAGGATCTGTTCTATCGGATCAACGTGGTGCCGATAAACCTGCCGGCGCTGCGCGAGCGCGCCGATGACATCGAGGCGCTCGCCCGGCATTTCCTGGTTCTGGCCGCAGTCGAGGGATTGCCGCGACGGCAATTGTCGCAGGACGCGGTGGATATGCTGCGGCGCCAGCCGTGGCGCGGCAATGTCCGGGAATTGCGCAATGTCATCTATCGCGTAGCCCTGCTGGCGCGCGACGATGTGATCGATGCGGCTACGCTGGAATCGCTCGTCGTCGCTATGCCGCGCGGAAACGACTCCGCGCCGGCGAGCGCGGATCTCGATACCGCCGTCACCGACTGGCTGCTGGCGAACGAACCGCCGCCGGGAACGGTCTATGACAGCGCATTGGCGGCCTTCGAACGGCCGTTGTTTGCGCAGGTCTTGCGCGTGACTGGCGGCAATCAGCTGCGTGCGGCGCAAATGCTGGGGATCAATCGTAATACCCTGCGCAAGCGGCTAGGCGAATTGGCGCTCGATCCGGAAGCCTATCACAGCTGAGTTTTGCTCGCTGCCCGGTAAAACTCCTTGCACAGTAGCAACACTGGTGTTGTAATAGGGCAACGATGGTTACCCTCGGCCTTTCCCGTATGCGACGCTGGCCCCGTTGGTGGCGGCGCATGCAAGTGGCGGCGCGGCGCGCCAAGATTTTTCCGGTGTTGGAGATAGCCGCAGTCGTTGCCTTTCTGGTGGCGACGCTGACGACTTGGGCGGCGCTGTCCGACCAGGCGGTGAAAGGGCAATTGCTGCCATCGGGCCTGACCGCGTCGTTACTGGTCGGTACGCTGGTGCCGGCGATGGCGATCCTGGTGCTGCTGGGGC
>JAMFSI010000006.1 GCA_026225215.1 Sphingomonas palustris
GTTAAAGGTACCCTGTGGGTGGTACCAACCCGGGGGAGCGGGACGGCACAGACTTCGAAATCCGCCTCTTGGTGAATTTCGACTCAGCCTCTTAGAGCCGGTTCATCCTGCGGCAATCTGCCCGGACCTAGCCCAAAGCTGGGGTGACGCAGATAGTTTCGACGGGCCATGTTCATGAAATCATATCGCCTCCCCTCGCTCGCACTCGCGCTGGCCTTCGCCGCCGGCACCCCGGCGCTGGCCTGGCCTGGCGGCCCCTGGGGCGGCCCGGGCCCATATGGACCTGGCTGGAACGGCAGCGGCTCGAGCCGGGATTCGCGCGAAGGCAAGGTATCGGTCGATCGCTTCGTGGCGCCCGATGTCGGCAGCGGACTCAAGCTGGCGCATATCGCCGTGGTTGCCGATCCGGGCGGCACCGGCGACGAGCGCGAGGCCGCGACCTTCGAAGCTGCAGTTGTCGATCAACTAGCCAAGGCCGGCTACGACACCATCAACCCGGACCCCCGGGGCGGGTTGATCACCGAAGTCCATACCGGCCGCGACGTCGTCGAACCTGAAGAGGAGAGGCACAGCCCGGTCAGCGGCGAAATGGAGGCCGGCGTCTCCAATCGCGGCTCGGGCTTCGGCTTGGGCCTGTCGGTAGACCTCAGCAAGCCGCGCAAGGCGCTGATCGACACCAGGCTCGAAGCCCGCATCCGCGATCGCGCCAGCGGCAAGGTCCTGTGGGAAGGCCGCGCCGACATCATCACCCGCGAAGGCGATTCGCATTGGACCAATACGGCGGTAGCCGGACGACTGGCCGGGGCATTGTTCGAGCATTTTGCGGGGCCGAGGTCGTAGGGAAAAGCTAGTCCGATTGTGCACCCTGTCTCCCCGCCCGCTTGCGGGAGGGGTCGGGGGTGGGCATTCCCACGCGCAATTCTCAGTTTGGGACCTATTCAAGTTAGAAGAAGAGCCCACCCCTAGCCCCTCCCGCAAGCGGGCGGGGAACACGGTATCGCCCCTCGCACCTTGTTGCCTTATCCCCCCATGCGCTAACGCCACCCGATGAATGACATCGACATCAACGCGGCTTTCGATTCGGGCAACATCGAGGTGCTCGACATTTCCGGAACGCAAGCACGGCTGGCAATCCGGCGTGACCAGCAATCCGAGTTTTTCCAGTGGTTCCACTTTCGCGTCAGCGGCGCGGCGGGGCGCGAGCTTGAGCTACGCCTGACCGGGCTTGCCAATTCGGCTTACCCGGGCGGCTGGCCCGATTACCGCGCTGCCGTGTCCGAAGATCGGCAATTCTGGGGTCGCGCCGAAACCAGCTGGGAGCCGGGGCGTGACGGCGGCACGCTGACGATTCGCTACCGGCCTAAAGGCGACCTCGCCTGGTTTGCCTATTTCGCGCCGTATTCGATGGAGCGGCACCACGATCTGGTCGCGCGTATCGCCGGGCGACCCGGCGTTCGCCAACGCAGCCTTGGCCGCAGCCTCGATGGCCAACCGATCGATTGCCTGGAAGTCGGCGAAGGCCCGCTACAGATCTGGCTATTTGCCCGCCAGCATCCCGGCGAGAGCATGGCGGAATGGTGGATGGAAGGCGCGCTCGATGCCTTGACCTCTGCCGCCAATCCGCATGGGCGCAGCCTGCGCGCCGCCGCCCGAATGTACCTCGTGCCGAACGCCAATCCCGATGGTTCGCGCCGAGGCCATCTGCGCACCAATGCCGTGGGCGTGAACCTCAACCGCGAATGGGATAATCCCACTGCCGAGCGCAGCCCCGAAGTGCTCGCGATCCGCCGGGCGATGGACGAGACCGGCGTCGATTTCGCCATCGACGTGCATGGCGACGAAGCGATCCCGGCGGTGTTCATGGCCGGCTTCGAAGGCATTCCCTCGCTGACCGAGCGCCAGATCAGCGGATACCGCCGCTATCTCGACATCCTCCAGCGCCGCACCCCCGATTTCCAGACCCGGCGCGGCTATCCCACGGCCTCCGCCGGGAGGGCCAATCTGGCGATGGCGACGAACCAGATCGCCGAACGCTTCGGTGCGGTCTCGATGACGCTGGAAATGCCGTTCAAGGACCATGCCGATCTACCCTGCCCGTCCCAAGGCTGGAGCCCGGAACGCTCGGCGCTGTTGGGGCAGGACTGTGTTGCGGCGCTGGCGGAGTGGGTTAAGGGTTGATATTAGGCCACTGATTTCCCCCTCCCCGTCCGTCCTGAGCTTGTCGAAGGACTGCTTTTCTGAGTCTCACCCAAAGAACAAGGCAGTGCTTCGACAAGCTCAGCACGGACGGGTTAAGTCGGATCATTGCATGGTGACATCACGCCACCAGCCGCAAATTCGCCGTCGCCCGCCGGGCACTTAGCGCGACATGCCGCACCCCTTCCAGCGCGGCAATCTGCTCGGCGAGATCGCCATCCAGCGCGAAATCGCGGCCCAGCAGCAGTTGCACCGACTGGCCGGAGCCCGTGTTCAATTTGGCGACCACTTCGCCTCGGCCAACCGCTCCACCCGGCAACATCAGCGCCAGTTCGGCGAAGGCTTCAGCACGATCCACCTCCAGTTCGAGCAGCATCCGCGCCGCGCTTTTCACCTCGGCCAGCGGTTGGCCGCCACGCACGGTCACGCGCGGCGGTTCGTCGGGATTGGGTGCATCGAGTTCGACCTGGAGCAACAGGCACGTAGCATCAGCGGCCCATTTCAGCATCGGTTCGACCAGTGCTTCCTCAAAGCAACTGGCCGAAAACTGCCCGGATGAATCCGATAATTCGGCGATGACGAAATCCTTGCCGCGCTTGGTCTTGCGGCGTTGCACCCCTTCGACCATCGCCGCAATCACCGCCATCTCGCGCCCGCCCGACACGCCAGACGTCATCAGGCTGGCATAGCTGCGCGCACCATTGGCGCTGGCCACGGCACGGAATTGCTCGACCGGATGCGCGGCGAAATAGAAGCCGAAATTCTCGCGCTCTTTCGCCATCTGATCGGTGCGTGACCACGGCGGCGTATCGGCCAGCCGCATCGCGGGTGCGGCGTGGTCGTCGCCGCCGAACAGCCCGTGCTGGCCGCTATTGCGGGTGCGTTCAGCCTCGTCGGCCACCGCCAGCAGCATGTCGGCATTGGCGAGCACCTTGGCGCGATTGTCATCAAGCTCGTCGAAGGCGCCCGATGCCGCCAGCCCTTCCAGCGCCCGCCGATTCAGCGCGCCATACGGCACCCGTCGAAACAAATCCTCCAGCCCGGCAAAGCGGCCATTGGCCACGCGCTCCCCGACCAGGCCTTCCATCGCCTTTTCCCCGACATTGCGAATGCCGGCCAGCGCATAGCGCACCGTCAGGCCATCATCGGTTTCCTCGACGGAGAACTCGGCCTCGGAATGATTGACGTCGGGCCCGGCCAGAGCCACGCCTCTGCGGCGCATGTCATCGACATAAATCGTCAGCTTTTCCGATTGATGCATGTCAAAACACATCGATGCCGCATAGAATTCATGCGGGTAATGGGTTTTCACCCAGCCGGTCTGATACGACAGCAGCGCATAGGCCGCAGCATGGCTCTTATTGAAGCCATAGCCGGCGAATTTATCGATCAAATCGAACAGCTCGTTGGCCTTGGCCTTCTCGATTCCCGAAACTTCCAGGCAGCCGTCGACGAAGCGCGCGCGCTGCGCGTCCATCTCGGCCTGCACCTTCTTGCCCATGGCGCGGCGCAGCAGATCGGCATCGCCGAGCGAATAGCCGGCGAGGATCTGCGCGGCCTGCATCACCTGTTCCTGGTAAACGAAGATACCATAGGTTTCGGCGAGAATGCCGGACAGCTTTTCATGGGGATATTCAATCGGTTCCAGCCCGTTCTTGCGGCGTCCGAACAAAGGAATATTGTCCATCGGGCCTGGGCGATAAAGCGAGACCAGCGCGATGATATCGCCGAAATTGGTTGGCTTCACCGCCGCCAGCGTCCGCCGCATCCCTTCGGATTCGAGCTGGAACACCCCGACCGTCTCGCCCGATTGCAGCAGCTTGTAGACCTCTTCGTCATCCCAGGTCAGCGTGTCGAGATCGATGGTTATGCCGCGCCGCGCCATCAGATCGAGCGCCTTGCGCAGCACCGACAGCGTCTTGAGCCCGAGAAAATCGAATTTGATGAGGCCCGTGTCCTCGACATATTTCATGTCGAACTGCGTGACCGGCATATCCGAACGCGGATCGCGGTACAGTGGCACCAGTTGCGCCAGGGGCCGATCGCCGATCACCACGCCGGCGGCATGAGTCGAACTGTTGCGCGGCAAGCCTTCGAGCTGCATCGCCAGATCGATCAGCCGCTTGACCTCGGGGTCGCTATCATATTCGCGCTTGAGTTCGGCGACGCCGTTCAGCGCACGTGGCAAGGGCCAGGGGTCGGTGGGATGGTTAGGCACCAGCTTGGTCAGGCGATCGACCTGGCCATAGCTCATCTGCAGGATACGCCCGGTATCGCGCAGCACCGCGCGGGCCTTCAATTTACCGAAGGTGATGATCTGGGCGACGTGATCGCGGCCATATTTATTCTGGACATAGCGGATCACTTCGCCGCGCCGGGTTTCGCAGAAATCGATGTCGAAATCCGGCATCGACACGCGCTCGGGATTGAGAAAGCGCTCGAACAGCAGCCCCAGCCGGATCGGATCGAGGTCGGTAATCAGCAGCGACCAGGCGACCACGCTACCCGCGCCCGAGCCACGCCCCGGGCCGACCGGAATACCGTTATCCTTGGCCCATTTGATGAAATCGGCAACGATCAGGAAATAGCCGCAAAAGCCCATGCGGGCGATGATGCCGATCTCGAATTCGAGGCGGTCAAGATAGACCTGCCGCTCCTCGTCCGGCATCTCGCCATAGGGGGCGAGCCGCGCGGCCAGACCGGCACGGGCGTTTTCCGCCATCATCGCCGCCTCACCCTCGGTATCGCCGGCGAGGCTGGGCAGCAGCGGTTTGCGCTTGGGCGGCGCATAAGCGCAGCGCTGCGCCACCACCAGCGTATTGGCCAGCGCCTCGGGCAGATCGGCGAATTGCTCGGCCATCATCGGCCCCGATTTGACGAAGGCCTGCGCGCAGGATCGGGGTCGGTCCGCGGCATCGATATGCGTCGAGTTGGCAATGCAGAGCATCGCATCATGCGCAGGGTGGAAATGCGGATCGGCGAAATGGGCGGGGTTCGTCGCGACCAGCGGCAGATTGCGCGCATAAGCGAGATCGATCAGCGCTTCCTCGGCATCGTCTTCCACGGCATGCCCACGCCGGGCGATCTCGACATAGAGCCGGTCGCCGAACAGCGCCTCCAGCCGTTCGACATAGGCTTCAGCGGCATCCTGCCGTCCTTCGGCCAGCAAGCGCGCCAAAGCCCCCTCACCCGCGCCGGTCAGCGCGATCAGCCCGTCGCAATGCCCAGCCAGATCGTCGAGCGTGACATGCGCCTCGAATTCCATCGGCCGGTCGAGATGCGCGCGGCTGACGAGATGGCACAGGTTGAGCCAGCCGGCCTCGTTCTGGACATAGAGCGGCAGCCAATCGATTTGCGGGGCGGCATTCCCCGCGCTTACCGGCCGCCCGTCACCCGCTTCGCGCGCGACCCCCAGCAGCGTCCCGATCAGCGGCTGGATGCCCTTGTCGCGGCAAGCAGCGGCGAAGGGCGGCACGCTGTAGAGCCCGTTGCGATCGCAGACGGCAATCGCCGGAAACCCGCGATCCTTGGCCAGTTGCGCAATCGCCTTGGGATCGATCGCGCCATCGAGCATCGTGTAACTGGAAAAGACGCGCAGCGGGACGAAGGGTACGAAGGTCATGCGCTTACCCTATGAGGGGTGCGCCGCTGCATTCAAGTCCGCGGGTGCAAGGGTTGGGGAAATCTATGACGAAACTGCAGGATTTAACCCGAGAAGCTTTGCGCACAACGCATTCGCCCCTCCCCGTCCGTCCTGAGCTTGTCGAAGGACTGCATTTTCTTTCAGATATTTACCAGAAAGAAGGACAATGCTTCGACAAGCTCAGCACGGACGGGTTGTAGGTCGAAGCATCACGAAACATTACAGCAGCGCTTCGATATCCTTCTCCAGGCTCTCCGGCTTATCGGTCGGCGCATAGCGGCGCACCACCTTGCCATCACGACCGATCAGGAACTTGGTGAAGTTCCATTTCACACCCTTGCTGCCCAAAAGGCCCGGCGCTTCTGCTTTCAGCCATTGGTAGAGCGGCGTCGCGCCATCGCCATTGACCTCGACCTTGGCCATCATCGGGAAGGACACGCCGAAATTGAGGCTGCAAAAGCTGGCGATCTCCTCGGCGTTGCCCGGCTCCTGCGCGCCGAACTGGTTGCAGGGAAAGCCGATGACGGCAAAGCCGCGCTCGCGGTACTTCTCCCACAGCGCCTCCAGCCCGGCGTATTGCGGGGTGAAGCCACATTTGCTCGCCGTGTTGACGACCAACACCACCTTGCCCGCGAATTCAGCGAGACTCGCCTCACTGCCGTCGGGGCGGTTCGCGGAAAAATCGGCTATAGTCAGAGCATTGGGGGTGCGGGCGTCGGGCATATGCGATTATAGCGGAAAATCGGGGCGCTTTGCCAGCGCGGTGATCTCATGCGGCTCATAATCGCGACCACCAGGGCGCTCGATCTTATATTGCGAGCGGACCTCAGCCGGCAGCTGGATGATTTGGTGCACCAGTTCCGCCAAGGTGCCATGCCGCACCACCTTGAAATCATGCAACAGCCCGCCATCCGAGCGCCGATGCAAAACCGCCTGATCCTCCCACCCGATCGGATCGTCCGAGCCGGATTCGCCGGCAAAAGTGGTGGGATGTTGCGACATTTATTTCTCCATTCGGCCCAAAGCCGTATCTGAATGAACGCGCGGCAAACCCCAAGGTTGCCGCTAAGCGGTAACAGGCCTGATGCTAGCGATCGAGCAAACCGTCAAGACGCCGCCGCACGCCGGGCCATTCATGCGCCAGGATCGAATAAACAACGGTATCGCGGCGATGTTCGCCGATGACCATGTGGCCACGCATAATGCCGTCCTGCCGCGCGCCCAGACGCTCGATCGCCCGGCGCGAGGCCTGGTTGAGGAAATCGGTGCGGATCTGCACGCAAAACACATCGAGCACTTCGAAAGCATAGCCGAGCAACAGCCGCTTCGCCTCGGTATTGAGCCCGGTGCGCCGCACCCGCCCAGCATAAAGCGTGCCGCCGATTTCCACCCGTCTGTGCCCGGCATGCATCCGCAAAAACCGGGTCGTGCCCGAAATCTGCCCCTGCGCATCCAGCACGGTAAAAGCGCGGGTGCGCTCTGCCGCAGTCTCGCGCTCGATCGTGTCGAACCAGCCATCGATGGTCGCTTCGGTATGGACCGTGGTGGCGAAGCTGTGTTCGAAACCATCGGCGAAGGCAGCCAGCAACCCGGCGCGATCGGCCCGATCGAGCGGGCGCAGCGTGACATGGCGGCCGGTCAGCGTCGGGGTTGGCGGCCAGGTCACACCAGTCGCCCTTCGGCCAGGCGTCCATCGACAAGACGGGCCACCCGGTCCATCCGCGCCGCCAGCCTCTCGTTATGCGTGGCGATCAGTGCGGCGCTGCGGTGGCCGCGCACCAGTTCGAGGAATTCGCCGAGCACCTTGTCCGCCGTCGCCTCGTCGAGATTGCCGGTGGGCTCGTCAGCCAGCACCAGCGGCGGCTTATTGGCCAACGCCCGCCCCACGGCGACGCGCTGCTGTTCGCCACCCGAAAGCTGGCTCGGCCGATGATCGAGCCTCGCCCCCAGCCCCAGCGCCGTGAGCAATTCACGCGCCCGTTGCTCCGCCTCGACACGCGCGCGCCCGGCGATCAGTTGGGGCAGCACGACATTCTCCAGCGCGGTAAAATCGGGTAGCAAGTGATGGAATTGATAGACGAAACCGAGATGATCGCGGCGCAAGGTGGTGCGCGCATCGCTCGACAGCCCGGAAGCATCGACATCGGCAAACTCGATCTTCCCGCCAAAGCCGCCTTCGAGCAATCCCACCGCTTGCAGCAGCGTGCTCTTGCCCGACCCTGACGGGCCGAGCAGCGCGACGATTTCGCCGGGCATGATTGCCAGATCGACGCCGCGCAGCACTTCGATCGTCACATCGGCCTGGACGAAGCTGCGCGTCAGTCCACTGAGGCGCACCACGGGCTGCGTTTCACTCATAACGCAGCACCTGCACCGGATCGGTACTCGCCGCCTTCAGCGCGGGATAGAGCGTAGCGAGGAAGCTGAACACCAGCGCCATCACGCAAATGCTGACGATCTCCACCGGATCGCTGCGCGCCGGTAATTCGGTGAGGAAGCGGATCTTGGGATCCCACAGATTCTGCCCGGTGATCATTTCGGCGAGATGGACGATCGGCTGGCGGAAATAGAGGAAGACAAAGCCCAGCCCCAGCCCCGCCAGCGTGCCCAGCGCGCCGATCAGAAAGCCGGTGGTGACGAAGATCTTGAGCAGCGAGCGCCGCGTCGCCCCCATCGTGCGCAGGATGGCGATGTCGCGGGTCTTGGCGCGAACCAGCATGATCAGGCTGGAGAGGATATTGAACACCGCCACCAGCACGATGATCGACAGCACCACGAACATCGCCACCCGCTCCACCGCCAGGGCTTCGAACAGGCTGGCGTTGATGGTTTTCCAATCCGTCACCACCGCTTGCCCCTGCAATTTACGCGCGAGCGGCGCCAGCATTTCCATCGCCCGGTCGGCATCGCTGGTGCGCACCTCGATCATGCCGATGGCATCGCCGGACAGCATCAAGGTTTGTGCGTCCGGGATCGGCATGACCACGAAGCTGTTGTCGTAATCATAAATGCCGATCTCGAAGACCGCCGCCACCCGGTAGGATATCTGGCGCGGCACCGTGCCGAACGGGGTCGAACGCCCGGCGGGATTGATGATGGTGATCGAATCGCCGACTTGCGCGCCGAGGTTTTCAGCCAATCGCGCACCGATCGCGACATTGCCCGAGCCCGGCTGCAATTCGCGCAGACTGCCCGAGCGCAGTTTCGGCGCCAGCTCGGTAATATCCTGCGCCGTTTCGCCGCGCACCAGAATCGCCTCGACGCGGCCATTGAAAGTGGTGAGCAGCGGCTGTTCGATCAGCGGGCTGGCATGGACCACCCCCGGCGTCGCCTCGACCTGCCGCAGCACGTCCTGCCAATTTTCCAACCGCCCACCATAGGCCTGGATGATGGCATGGCCGTTGAGCCCGACGATCTTGTCGAGCAATTCAGCGCGAAAGCCGTTCATCACGCTCATCACGATGACCAGCGCGGCAACCCCGAGCATCACCGCGGCGAGGCTGATTCCCGCGACCAGCGCGATAAACGCCTCACCCCGGCCGGGCAGCATGTAGCGCCGGGCGATCGTCCATTCGAACGGGGTTAGAATCAAGCGAGGTACCTTGTCGGGGGAGCCGGTCAGAAAAATTCCGTTACGCGAACCGACCTGGCGAAGCAAATTTGGACGCGCGCTCAGGACACCGCTTCAACAGCCGGTTCGCTGTGCCGGCCTAAACGCGCCTTGACTCGCCGCACTTCGGCGATGTCCCCCAATGCGATGGCCAGCCGGTCCTTTTGCGGCTGACTGAGCGCTGCCATTCTGTCCGGCGCGATCTCGTGCAAGACCCCGATCACCACTTCCAACGCCTCGCCAAGATGGCCCAATTGCTTCCCATAGCTGCCGACCTGCTTCAGAATCTCCCGTTCGGTGGTATCGTCGCCTTGCCCCAAATCGATGTTGATGAAGCCGAATTGGTCGCCACTCGATCCCGCGAACCAGGGATTGATCGATTGCCAAAGCTGCTGCGGGGCCAGGCTGACTTGAAAGGGCTGGGGGGTCTGCGCCATGCTGGAACTCCTGACGGGAATATCCCGATGATGCCATGATTGGCCATAGGGTTGCAGCCGAAATCGAGAAAGACGCCGAGATTTTGGTGAGCGCCTGTTCCGTCAGGTCCGTGGCTTCCACTGTTCCGCATCGGCTGAGATTTGCCCGAAAATCGCATCACTTGGCCTTAATCAAACTGTCACAATGGCGCTCGCCCCTTGCTATCCGAGCCAAAGGTCGCCACATGCGCCGGTGTCAGAGGGCCGCCCGCTCGGCGCCCCCAAAAAGCCAAGCGAGTCGCGCACCCAGCATGAAGTCGTCCGACATCTTGACTGAAAATCGCTGCGGCCCAGTTGGCGACCGCGACGGCACCCCTTGGGACATTGGCGCCAGAAATTCCGACGATGACGCTGACGGCGACAAGCTGCGCGAGGAATGCGGCGTCTTCGGCGTAATCGGCGCGCGCGACGCGGCTGCCGTGACTGCCCTCGGCTTGCACGCGCTGCAGCACCGCGGCCAGGAGGCGGTAGGCATCACCAGCTTCGACGGCCATGAATTCTATTCGCAGCGCGGCATCGGCCATGTCGCCCAGGTCTTTGGCAGCAATGAGGCATTTGGCGGCCTGCCCGGCACCATGGCCTCGGGCCATGTCCGCTATTCCACCACCGGCGGCTCCGGGCTGCGCAATGTTCAGCCGCTGTTCGCCGATCTTGCCTCGGGCGGCTTCTCGATCGCGCATAATGGCAATATTTCCAACGCCATGAAGCTGAAACGTGAACTGGTTTCGAAAGGCTCGATCTTCCAGTCGACTTCCGACACCGAGGTCATCATCCATCTCGTCGCCACCAGCCGCTATCCGACATTGATCGATCGCTTCGTCGATGCGTTGCGGCTGGTCGAGGGCGCCTATTCGCTGATCTGCATGACCAAGGAAGGCATCATCGCCTGCCGTGATCCGCTCGGCATTCGCCCGCTGGTGATGGGGCGGATTGGCGATGCGTATATTTTCGCCAGCGAAACCGTGGCGATCGATGTCGTCGGCGGCACTTTCATCCGTGAGATCGAGGCGGGCGAAATGGTCCAGGTCGATCACAATGGCGTCGTCTCGAGCCATCGCCCCTTCGGCCAGCATGCCGCGCGGCCCTGCATTTTCGAGCATGTCTATTTCAGCCGCCCCGATTCGATGAGCGGCGGCAATTCGGTCTATCAAGTGCGCAAGCAGATCGGCGTCGAGCTGGCCAAGGAAGCCCCGGCCATTGCCGATCTGGTGATCCCGGTGCCCGATAGCGGCGTGCCCGCCGCGATCGGCTATGCGCAGGAATCGGGTATTCCCTTCGAGCTGGGCATCATCCGCTCGCACTACGTCGGCCGCACCTTCATCCAGCCCGAGGACGGCGCCCGCAACGCCGACGTCAAGCGCAAGCACAACGCCAACCGCGCGCTGGTCGAGGGCAAGCGCATCATCCTGATCGACGATTCGATCGTGCGCGGCACCACCAGCCTCAAGATTGTCGAGATGATGCGCGATGCCGGCGCCGCCGAGGTGCATATGCGGATCGCCAGCCCGCCGACCGAACATAGCTGCTTCTACGGTGTCGACACGCCCGAGCGCCACAAGCTGCTCGCCGCGCGCATGGACCTTAAGGCGATGGCGCAGTTCATCCAGGCCGACAGTCTGGAATTCGTCTCGATCGACGGGCTTTACCGCGCAGTGGGCGAAGCAAAGCGTAACAATGCCTTGCCGCAATATTGCGATGCCTGCTTCACCGGCGAATATCCGACGCGGCTCACCGATTACGGTGAGCGCAGCGATCCCGAGCAGTTGGTCCTGCCGGTAGAAAAGGTCGCCTGAACCATGTCGAACGAAGCTGCGCGCCCCTTCGCGGGGCAGCTTGCCCTGGTGACCGGCGCCAGCCACGGCATCGGCGCAGCGACCGCCGTGGCGCTAGGCGCGACCGGCGCGCATGTCGTCCTCACCGGGCGCGATACCAAAGCCCTTGAGAGTGTCGAAGAAGCCATCGATGCCGCCGGTGGCCACGCCACCATCGCCCCGATCGACCTCACCGAGCCCGACGCCATCGCCCGCCTCGCCGTGGCGGTGAGCGGACGCTGGCAGGCGCTCGATATACTCGTGCTGTCCGCCGCAGTGCTGCCGCAACTGACCTCGGTGGTCGATATCGAGCCCAACAGCTTCACCAAAGCCCTGACCACCAACGTGCTGGCGACGCAGACCTTACTGGCGCGCTTTCACCCCCTGCTCCGCAAAAGCGCCAATGCGCGGGTGATCGGCCTGACCAGCGGCGTCGCAGCCACCCCGCGCGCTTATTGGGGCGCTTATGCCGCAAGCAAGGCCGCCTTCGAGGTGCTGCTCGACTGCTATGCGCAGGAAACCGCAGCAATCTCAAAGGTGCGCGTCGCTATCGTCAACCCCAGCGCGACCCGGACGAAAATGCGCGCCTCGGCTTACCCGGGCGAAGATCCCGCCAGCGTCAAGCCGCCCGAAGCCGTGGCCCAGCGATTGGTGGCGCTGCTCGGTGAACCGTTCACCAGCCCGTACCGCGAGTCGCTCAAAGTTAACCCGCAGGTGCCGGTTTAACCTTCGGCTTTTACCAAGGTAACCTGCACCACATCGATGCCGCCGCCGCGAAATCCGCCTTCGCAATACATCAGATAATAGCGCCAAAGCCGCACGAAGCGCTGGTCGAACCCCAGCGGCAGGCACCCCGCTTCGATCACCGCGTCGAACCGCTCGCGCCATAAGCGTAACGTCTCGGCATAATCCAGGCCAAACCGCTGTTCATCGCGCCAATCGAGACCGCGTTCGGCAGCAAGCACGCGAAAGCTGCTCTCGCGCACCAGCATCCCGCCGGGAAAGACATAGGTCTGGATGAAATCGGCGCCGGCGGCGTAAGCGTCGAAGATCTCGTCGCGGATCGCAATGAACTGGATCGCGGCGCGGCCATCCGGCTTCAGGCAGCGCGCCAGACAATCGAAGAACGCGGGCCAATAGGCCTGCCCCACCGCCTCCACCATCTCGACGCTGACGACCGCATCGAATTGGCCGCTGGCGTCGCGGTAATCGAGCTTGCGAAAGTCGATGCGGGGATCTTGGTGCGCCCGCGCCCAGCCCAATTGCTCGTCGGACAAGCTGATCGCGGTGACCTCGCAGTCGCGGGCGGCAAAGGCCGCGGCCAGGCTCCCCCAGCCGCAACCGATCTCCAGAACTTGCCCGCCCGCCGCCTTCTCCGGGAGCACTCGCGCCACCATCCGCGCCAGTTTGCGGCGTTGCCCAGCCTCCAGGTCGAACGCACCGTACTGGTCATCGAACAGCGCCGAGGAATAGGACATCGTCGGATCGAGCCAGCCGGCGTAAAAATCATTGCCGAGATCGTAATGGGCATGAATATTGCGCAGCGAACCGGCCCGCGTATTGCGATGCAGGGCATGGCCCAGCCGCGCCACCGCTCGCCATGGTCCACGTGCCCTGGCGCTGGTTCCGAGCCCTGCGGTGTTGTCCATGACCAAAGCGAACAGGGCCACCGGGTCGGGGCTCTCCCACTCACCCGCTTCCCACGCCTGGTACCAGCCGACCGACCCGCCGGTCGCCAGCCGCAGCATCGCTCGCCAGTCATGCAGGATAACGATCGCTTCATGCCCCGGCGCACGACCACCAACCCGGCAACTGGAGCCATCGGGCAGCACGCCCGCGATCGACCCGCGCGTCAGCCCGGCATCGATGCGCTTGACCAGCCGCTGCATCATCCCGGCGAGCATGCGGGTGGCCACACGCGTCAGCCAGCCGGGGCCGAGCCCCAACTGGCCCCCGCCCGCAACAAGCTCCGCTCCCCTCCTCGGCGTCTCCGCATTCATGCCGCGCTTATGGACCTTTCAGCCAGCGGCGACAATATTGCGTTCGCCCCCGATACCCAACAGCCGATTGAAAACGAGGATTTATCCCCGCCACGCAGCATAAGCAGCGAGCGCTCTCGCCCGCGCCTCACCATGCTCGATGATTTTTGCCGGATAGCCGTCAACCGGCTGCGGCGGATCGTGAATATCAGCGTCATCGCAATGCGCCAATTCGGGCACCCAGCGACGGATATAGTCCGCGGCGCTAAATTTTACCGACTGATTCAGCGGCGCCATGATCCGCACGAACAGATTGGCATCGACGCCGCTGCCCGCCGACCACTGCCAGTTCACCGCGTTCGAGCCGTAATCGGCATCGACCAGCGTATCCCAGAACCAGCGCTCGCCCTTGCGCCAATCGAGCAGCAGATGCTTGATGCAGAAACTGGCGGCGATCATGCGGACGCGGTTGTGCATCCAGCCCGTCGCCCATAATTCGCGCATCCCGGCATCGACCAGCGGATAGCCGGTGCGCCCCTGCTGCCAAGCGCGCAGATCGCTATCCGCCTGTTTGCCCTCGCGCCACGGGAAGTGATCATAAGCCTCGTGTCCGGCCCGCTCGCCATAGGCCGGAAATTGCAGGATAATGTTCTGGGCATAATCGCGCCAGCCCAGCTCACCGAGGAATGTCTCCACCGAGCCGCCTGCCCCGGCAACACCGTGCCAAACCGTAGCCGGCGAAATTTCGCCGTGATGGAGGTGCGGCGACAAGCGCGAAGTGCCTGCACGCGCGGGCAGATTGCGTTGCTCGGCGTAGTCTTCCGCTTCGTCGGCGAAGGCTTCCAGCGCCTTTGCCGCGCCAGCCTCGCCGGGAGCCCAGCTTTCGCGCAAACCCCCTGCCCAATCAGGCTTGCCTGGCAACAGGTGCCAATCATCGAGCCGATCGCTCGCCGGCCAATGCTCCGGCGCGTGCCAATGTCGCGGCGCGGCGGTGGGCTCGGGCGGCGGCAGATGCCGATGCAACGCCCGCCAGAAGGGCGTGTAAATGCGATAGGGCGTACCCGCTCCGGTGAGTACACTCCCCGGCGGGCTGAGATAATTGCCGTGGTGCCGATGCAGCTTCAGCCCGGCTCGCATCACCGCGCGCTCGGCATTCTGCCACCAGGGCTCGTAATGGTGAAGGGCATGGACATCGCGCGCTCCGACATCCTCGGCCAGCTTGGCCAGTTCGACCGCACTTGCGCCACGCCGCAACACCAGCCGCGAGCCGCGTTTGGTTAGATCGCGCGCCAGATTTTCAAGCGAATGATGCAGCCACCAGCGTGAGGCTCCACCCATCCGGCGATGTTTCGGCGTTTCGTCATCGAGCACATAGACCGGGATCACCGGTGCGCGGCTGGCTACCGCTGCGGTGAGTGCCGCCTGATCGGCCAGGCGCAGGTCACGGCGTAACCAGAGCAGTACGGGCGCGGTCATCGGAACCTCACCCCGTCTATCCTGAGCTTGTCGAAGGACTGCCTTTTCTTCCTGCGGTTGTCAGGAAAGGAAGGACAGTCCTTCGACACGCTCAGGACGGACGAGGGGAGATGGAAAACGTTCCATCCACTGCCCTTAAACGTTCGACAACGGCCCTTGATCCTCGGGCGCCACTGTCCAAGTCTGGCCCTTGGCGAGCAGCTTGGCGAGGTTCGCCACCTTGCCTTCGCGCTGCTTGACGTCCTGCTGAGCGACCGCGCCTTCGAAACTCGGCTGCGGATCGTCGTAGATCACCCCGAGCGCCATCGGGAACGGGCCGAAGGGCAGTTCGACCAGCATATGCGCCACCGAACGATTGGTGACGTCATGGACGATCACCCCCGCTGCCTGCCAGTCGCCATCGGCAACATCGACCACTTTCAGCGTCAAATGCTCAACGTCGAGCGCGATGCCCTGCGTGCCCTTGTTGAACAGCATCGGCTCGCCCTGCTTCAGCCACAACTGCCGGGCCTCGGCGCCCTTGGGGGCGGCGAAGTCCTCGAACACGTCTTTATTATAGACGATACAGTTCTGAAAAATCTCGATAAAGGCAGCACCCCGGTGGGCATGTGCGGCCTTTAGCACATTGGGCAATTCCTTCGAGACATCGAAACCGCGCGCCACGAACCGCGCGCCCGCACCCAGCGCGAAAGCGCAAGGCAGCGCCGGCCGGTCAACCGAACCGATCGGCGAGGTCGGGCTGTTGGTGCCGAGCCGGCTGGTCGGCGAATATTGCCCCTTGGTCAGGCCGTAGATCTCATTGTTGAACAGCATGATCTGGCAATCGAGATTGCGGCGCAGCACATGCATGGTGTGATTGCCGCCGATCGACAAGCCGTCGCCATCGCCGGTCACCAACCAGACGTCGAGTTCGGGATTGGCGAGCTTGATTCCGGTCGCAAAGGCCGGGGCGCGGCCATGGATGGTGTGGAAGCCGTAGCTCGCCATGTAATAGGGGAAACGGCTCGAACAGCCGATGCCGCTGACGAACACCGTCTTGGCCGGGTCAGAACCCAGATCGACCATGGTGCGCTGCACCGCTTTCAGGATCGCATAGTCGCCGCAGCCAGGGCACCAGCGGACTTCCTGATCTGATTCCCAATCCTTGATGGTGAGCTTGGCAATAGGGGTCATGTCATTCATGGATTTACGGCCTCGATGCTGGGCAGCTGGGTGGTATCGGCAGGCAGTTCGCCGCCTTCGTTACCCGAAATATTATCGAAGAAAGTGCCGATCGCGGTTTCGATCTCGGCGATGGTGAAGGGCTGGCCCGACACCTTGTTCAGCGGCTTGGCATCGACCAGATATTGATCGCGCAGCACGGTCTTGAACTGGCCGGTGTTCATTTCGGGCACTAGCACATGATCGAAGCTCTTGAGCAGCTCTCCCAGGTTCGCGGGCATCGGCCAGATGTGACGAACATGGATATGGCTGACCGCGAGGCCTCGCGCGCGGGCACGGCGCACCGCCTGATGAATCGGGCCGAAGGTGCTGCCCCAGCCGATCACCGCCAGCTTGCCGCTGGTCTCGCCCAGGCTGACTTCCTGCGCCGGGATCGAGCCCGCAATGCCATTGACCTTTTCGAGGCGGGCGATCGTCTGCTTCTGATGCGTGTCGGGCGAATAATCGAGATCGCCGGTTTCTGGCGCCTTCTCGATGCCACCGATACGATGCATCAGGCCGGGCGTACCCGGTTTGATCCACGGCCGCACGCCGCGCTCATCGCGCTTATACGGCAGCACAGTTTTTTGTCCGTTGGGGGCTTCGCCGTTCAATTCCTCCAGGAATGTCACCGGGAACGGCGTGAAAGTGGCAGGATCGGGCACCAGCCACGGCTCGGCGGCATTGGCGATATAGCCATCCGTCAGCAGGATCACCGGGGTCATGTATTGCACCGCGATACGGCAAGCCTCGACCGCGCATTCGAAGGCATCGGCGGGGCTGCGCGCGGCCACCACCGGCACCGGCGCATCGCCATTGCGGCCATAGACTGCCTGATAGAGGTCGGATTGTTCGGTCTTGGTCGGCAGACCCGTCGAGGGCCCGCCGCGCTGCGAATTGACGATCACCAGCGGCAATTCGGTGATCACCGCCAGCCCCATCGCCTCGCCCTTGAGCGCGATGCCGGGGCCAGATGAGCTGGTCACGCCCAATTGCCCGGCCCAGGACGCGCCGATCGCCGAGCAGATCGCCGCGATCTCGTCCTCGGCCTGGAAGGTGGTGACGCCGAATTCCTTCATCTTCACCAGATTATGCAGGATCGCCGAGGCCGGCGTGATCGGATAGCCGCCGAAGAAGATCTTCAGCCCAGCCAGTTGCGCGCCCGCGACCAGACCATAGCTGATCGCCTCGGCGCCGTTGACCGTGCGATAGAGACCTGCCGGGCTCGGCGCGGCGGCGACTTGCACCTTCTCCAGCACATGACCGCCGATTTCGGCGGTTTCGCCATAGGCATGGCCCGCGTTCAGCGCGGCGATATTGGCGTCGGCCAGCACCGGGTTCTTCTTGAACTTATCCTTGAGCCATTCGATCAGCGGCGCGCGATCGCGATCGAACATCCACAGCGCCAGCCCCAGCGTCCACATATTCTTGCAGCGCAGCGCTTCCTTGTTGCCCAGCCCGAACGGCTTGACCGATTCCAGCGTCAGCGCGCTGATGTCGAAGGCCAGCAATTGCCACTTGGCCAGGCTGCCGTCTTCGAGCGGATTGACCTCGTATTTGGCCTTTTCGAGGTTGCGCTTGGAGAATTCGCCGGCATCGGCGATGATCAACCCGCCCGGCTTGAGCGCCGTGACATTGGTCTTCAGCGCCGCCGGGTTCATCGCCACCAGCACGTCCGGGGCATCGCCAGCGGTGGTGATCTCGGTCGAGCCGAAATTGATCTGGAAAGCGGAGACGCCAAACAGCGTCCCCTGCGGCGCGCGAATTTCGGCGGGAAAATCAGGAAAAGTGGCGAGATCGTTGCCCGCCAGCGCGGTGGACAGGGTGAACTGACCGCCGGTCAATTGCATGCCGTCGCCCGAATCCCCGGCGAAGCGCACTACGACTGCTTCTGGGGCTGCTTCCGGCACCACGCCGGTCTGCGGCTGGCTCTCGGAATTCTTGGGGGCCAAAATTGTCGTCATTGTCTTCCTCTGTCAGCGTTCACGCTATCCGCTTGGCTTATCCTGGCCGCTCGGCATGCTGCCGCCCTTATCCATCACACCATGGCCCGGCAATTCAGCAAATCTGTCAGCCGCCAAACCGAGATTTGCGCAAAAGGCTTACCACGCCGCCTAGTCAAGCCGCAATCGACCCCCTATGGGCGGCGCGGAACATTTTACACCAGAGCCGGTATTGTGACCGAACCCAGCAGATGCCGCCGATCCCGCGCCGGGACCGCGCGCAGGAGCCCCAAGAATGCCTGATTTCACCTCATTGCCATATCGCCCCTGCGTCGGCGTCATGCTGGTCAACGCACAGGGCCTGGCGTTCGTCGGCAAGCGGATCGACAATCGTGAGGGCGATGCCTGGCAAATGCCACAAGGCGGCATCGATCCCGGCGAAGACCCGCGCGACGCGGCGGTGCGTGAACTGGGCGAGGAAACCGGGCTGCAGCCACATCATGCCACGATCATCGCCCAGTCGAGCGAGGAATTGCTCTACGATTTGCCCGAAGATTTGGTCAGCAAATTGTGGAAAGGCAAATATCGCGGCCAACGCCAGCTGTGGCTATTGGCGCGGTTTACCGGGGAGGATAGCGACATCCGCCTGGATGCGGACAAGCACCCCGAATTCTGCGAATGGAAATGGGTCGATCCCGAAACGCTGCCGGATCTGATCGTGCCCTTCAAAAAGCGCGTGTATCGCGCGGTCTTGGAAGAATTCCGCAGCTTGATCTGAATCGAGAGCATCCACCCCCTCCGTCTCGCTGCGCGAGCCACCTCCCCCGGTGGGGGATTTTTAGGGCAGGTTAATTCGTCGTCACTGTTGGCTGCGGCGTGACCGCTGAGGCCGTTACCACTCTTCGCGCCGGCCCTTTGGCGATCGCATCGGCCAAGCTGCGCGCCGGTGCACAATTAGCGCCGCACAACCCCTGGATTTGCGCGAGATTGCGCTTCGCCTTGTCCAGCGCGCCCTTTTCGGCCAGTGCCGCGCCTTCGCCCGACAAGGCATCGAGGTTTTGCGGATCGCCGCTCAGCACCTTGCGATAATAATGCAGAGCCAGGCCCGGCATACCGCGCTGGCGCGCTGCCGCAGCGAGATCGAGCACGATTACCGCATTATCCGGTTGCCAGGCGAGCGCCGCCTCGAAAGCATCGGTGGCCTTGTCGGCGTCGCCGGACGCCAGCGCAGCCCGCCCTTGCGCTTCGAGCGCGACTGCATGCTGGTCGAGCGGCTCCGCCGGCGCCGACAAGCCGGCACTGGCGGTGACTGCGACCAGCAGCGACAATGCCAGTGCGGGGGGATAATAACGCATCACAATATCCTTGGCCTGCGCCCAACCCGAAGTCCGGTTTGATAGCCCGGCAGGCGGCTCGTTAAGATTCATCGCGACTTTGCTATCATAGCCGAACCAGCCGCGCGACGAAAAACCCATCAGTGCCGTCGCGATCCGGCGTCAGTCGCAAACCATCGCCGTGCGGGCTGCCAGCCGGGAGATCGAGCACCTCCGCGCGCCAGCCGCTGTGCCTGGTGCAAAAATTCGCGATCTGGTCGCGCCCCTCGGCATCGAGCAGCGAACAGGTGACATAGACCAGCCGGCCACCCGGCCTGATCAGCGCCGCCGCGACATCCATCAATCGTGCCTGGAGCGCGGTCAGCCGGGCCAGTTGCGCCTCGGTCAAACGCCAGCGCGCCTCGGGATTGCGCCGCCAGGTGCCCACACCCGAACACGGCGCATCGATCAGCACCGCATCGGCACGCCCGGCCCAACCCGCCAAAGCCGTCGCTTCCTGGCCGGGATCGAGCAGCAGCGTCTCTGCCACCACCACTCCGGCCCGCTCCGCCCTGGGCATCAGCCGCGACAGCCGCGCGCGATCGACGTCGCAGGCCAGCAGGCTACCCCGATTACCCATGTCCGCCGCCAGCGCCAGCGTCTTGCCGCCCGCGCCGGCGCATAAATCCACCAGCGTTTCACCCGGACGCGCGGCAATCGCCATGCAGACGATCTGCGAGCCGCTATCCTGCACTTCGATCAGACCATCGCGATAGGCCGGCCACTGCTCCACCACCGTCCCCGCCGGCAGCCGCAAGCCTTGCGGTGCCGCAGTCGGTTCGCCGGGCACCGGCAGCGCGATCACCCCACGATCAGCCTTCAGGGCATTGACGCGAATGTCGAGCGGTGCGCGCCCCAGCAACGCATTAAGCGCGTCGGCTGCCAGCCCGCTCTCTGCAAGCGCTGCCGCCAACCATGCCGGCGCGACGCCCGCCGCCGCAATCGGTTCGTCGGCGACAATTGGTTCGGGGGCATGGCGCGAGCCATCGAATAATCCCGTCAGCGCCGCATCGCCCGCAGCCAGCCGCAGCATCGCCGCACGGCCCGAAGCGGGAACTTCCCCACAGACCCGCACCGCCGCATAAACCAGCTCCCGCACCGCTCGCCGATCGCCGCTGCCGGCGAAACGCCGCGTGCGAAACCATTCGCTGATCAGCCGGTCCGCCGGCGCGCCATTGTTTCGCGCGGCGGCAATGATCTGGTCGAGGATTTCGATGGCGGCCTGGACGCGGGCGGCGGGGGTCATGGGTTTGGGGCCTTGACGAAGGATGCAAAGACGCGCTGCGCCAAACTCCCCTCTCGCTTGCGGGAGGGGTTGGGGGTGGGCATTTCCACACGCAACGCTGAGCCCCATTTTAGTAGGAAAGTGCCCACCCCTAGCCCCTCCCGCAAGCGGGAGGGGAACGAGACAGCGCTATGCTTCCTCCACGAAACCCAACCCAACTCACCGCGAAGGATAATTCGGTGCTTCCCGCGTGATCGTCACGTCGTGGACATGGCTTTCGCGCAGGCCGGCGTTAGTGATGCGCACGAATTTCGCCTTGGTGCGCAATTCTTCGATAGTGGCGCAGCCGGTATAGCCCATCGCCGCCTTCACCCCGCCGACCAGCTGGTGGATGACATCCTTGGCGGGGCCTTTGAAGGGCACCTGGCCTTCGATGCCCTCGGGCACCAGCTTCATCTGGTCCTTGATGTCCTGCTGGAAATAGCGGTCGGCGCTGCCCTGGGCCATCGCCCCGACCGAGCCCATGCCGCGATAGGATTTATAGGCGCGGCCCTGGAAGATGAAGGTCTCACCGGGGGCTTCGGCCGTGCCGGCGAGCATCGATCCGACCATGATCGCTGAAGCGCCGGCTGCCAGGGCCTTGGCGGCATCGCCCGATGTGCGCAGGCCGCCGTCGGCGATCACCGGTACGTTCGATTTGAGCGCGGCCTCGCTGGCTTCCATCACCGCAGTCAGTTGCGGCACGCCAACGCCGGCAACAATCCGGGTGGTGCAGATCGAACCCGGCCCGATGCCAACCTTGACCGCATCCGCGCCCGCATCAATCAGTGCGCGGGCGGCTTCGGCGGTGGCAATATTGCCGGCGATGACTTGCGCGGAATTCGACAGCTTCTTCACCCGCTCGACCGCGCGGGCGACATCGCGATTATGGCCATGCGCGGTATCGATCACGATCACATCGCATTCCGCCGCCAGCAGCGCCTCGGTGCGTTCGAAGCCCTTGTCGCCCACCGTGGTCGCGGCGGCGACGCGCAGGCGTCCGGCGGCATCCTTGGTGGCGTTGGGGTAATTCACCGCTTTTTCGATGTCCTTGACCGTGATCAGGCCGATGCAATGATAGGCATCATCGACCACCAGCAGCTTTTCGATGCGCCGCTGGTGCAGCAACCGGCGCGCTTCCTCCTGGCCGACGCCCAGGCGCACGGTGGCGAGATTGTCATGCGTCATCAATTCGCGCACCGGCTGCGCCGGGTTCGCGGCGAAGCGGACATCGCGATTGGTGAGGATACCGACCAGCCGGCCATTGGCTTCCACCACCGGAATACCGCTGATGCGGTTCGCGGTCATCAGCGCCTGCGCTTCACCCAGCGTCGCGTCGGGAGTGATGGTGATGGGATTGACCACCATGCCGCTTTCGAAGCGCTTCACCGCGCGCACCGCGGCGCATTGTTGTTCGACTGTGAGATTGCGGTGAAGCACGCCGATCCCGCCCATCTGCGCCATGACGATCGCCATATCGGCCTCGGTCACCGTATCCATCGCCGAGGAAATCACGGGAATATTGAGGGTAATCTCGCGCGTCAGCCGAGTTTTGGTGTCGGCCATGCTAGGCACGATATCGGATTCGGCCGGACGCAGCAGGACGTCGTCGAAAGTCAGGCCGAGAGGAATTTCCATGGATGCCACTTCGCTTTGGTTGACCTTGGGAGGATTGGATTCGTGGCGGCCCATGTAATCAAGCCGGGGCCAAAGAACCAGAGCCCGGCGATAAAAAGTCGGTTGGGGTTAACGACAACGGCGCGGCGGACTTTCGCCCGCCGCGCCGCTTATGGATAACGCCGATGCGTTAGATCAGGCCGGCTTAGCGCCAGGCGTGCCGCATTTGACGAATTTACCGGTCGCGGTCTTGCAACGCGCGGTCTTGGCTGCCGGGGTGGTCTTGGCCTTCAACTTGGACAGCAGGCTCGGCTTGGCTGGTGTCGCAGCGGTTGCCGCTACGGTCCTGGGAGCCGCCTTCGTGGTCTTGCCCTTGGCGACATATTGGCTGGCGGGCACGGCACCGGGGGTTCCGCATTTGGCAAACTTGCCGGTCGCCGAATTACGGCACTGCGCGGCATCAGCAGCGGCAGGCAACATGACCATGGCGATCGCCACGATCGGAAGCAGAAGTTTTTTCATATTGTCCCTCCTCGGCGAGAAAAACCGCCCACCCGCAAACTATTGCGCACCACCTGTCCCGTCAATGAACCAAAATCAACCCAATAGCTGGTTATCCTCCGGTCGCCGCAGGATAGCTATACGCATCGCCAAACCAATGGACCAACGCGACATGCAGCGCGACATCCTCGGCCGCGCCGCCCAGTTCGATGCCGGGCTTCACGACATCGCTGGGTCGGTGGTAATCGGTGTCGAAGAAATGCTCGAGCCGGCTAATTTCACCGTAAGCGCTGGTGACCATCACCGTTGGTACGTCATGATGAAGCAGCACCCAGCCGTCCTGGCGTCCGATATAGGCATTAGGCGCAGTGCTGTCTGAGAGCCGCCGGTTCTGCGCGCGAACCACCCGGGCAATGTCCTTGTCCAGCCCGGTCATGCCCTTGCCGACCATGCCCAGCGGCGTGCCCGCCGGCGCGATGGTCACGCAATCGAGATTAAAGGCGGCAACGATGCTCTTGAGCGGCAGCGGCGGATTTTCGGCGAAGGCTTCGGCGCCGAGCAGCCCCAGTTCTTCCGCCGTGGTGGCGAGGAAATAGACGTCGCGATCGATCGGCTGACCTTTGGCGAGCCGCCGGGCGATCTCGGTCAGCGCGGCGACCCCGCTGGCGTTGTCGATCGCGCCATTGCAGATCAGGTGCTCGGCGGGCGGCTGGGCGCAAGTGCCGAAGTGATCCCAATGCGCCAGCACCAGCACCGCCCCGGCCTCGGGATGGTGGCCGGGCAGCTTGCCGATGAGATTATGCGTGTGGATCGTCGTCTCGGTAGTGGTTGCCTCGAGGTTGGCGGTGAGTTCGAGCAAATGCGGCGCGAAATCACCTTTATCGGCCTCGGCTTCCAGGGTTCCGACGCTGGCATGGCTCAGTCCGAGGAGGCCATCCATCGCTGCGGTGGTAACGAAACCCTCTAGATCGCCGCCCAGCGCCTCGCTCGCCAGTGCATAGCCCGATCTTTCGCGCCGCGCGGTGACGCTGGCGAGACTGCGCTGCCCGTCAAGCACCGTCAGCACCGCCGACGCGCCGCCGGCCAGCAAGGCGTTCTGGCGATCGCTGTTCTGCAGATCGGGCGTGCTGCCACTGTCGCCATTGGCCGGATGCGGCACACGATCGAGCAACACCGCGATTCGCCCGGCCAGTTCGGCACGAGGCGGCACATCATGGCGACCCCGCCCGACAAAATAGAGCGGCGCCCCCCGCACGAGGCTGCGTCGCCCCGAGGTCAAAATCAGCGCCTCGCTGGCGTTCAGCGTCTCCACGCGCCCCTTGTAGACGAATTGCGCGGTCGATCCGGCGGGCGCGCGCGCGACCAGCGTCACCGGCGCAAACCACGGATGGCCCGGGTCGTTGGTGCCCGAAACCAGGCCGATATCGAACCATTGCTTGCCCAGCCAGCGCAGCGTCTTGGTCTCGCCCTCGGTGCCCGGCTCGCGGCCCTTGAAATCGTCGCTGGCCAGCACTTTCATGGTGGCGAGCAATTGCTGTTCGAGCGCGGTATCGCGACGGGGCCCAGCAATGGCGTTCGTGGGCATGAGCGCGACGAGCGCAAACAGCATCGCCAAGCGCATAGGCTGAACGGACGCCCGCAATGGGGCAAATCTGCCGATACAACTGATTATCGCTCGTCGGACCCGGTTCATCGCGGAAATCTACACCACGTCCCCATCGCGGCAAGCCAGTTGCAGCGCGCGCAAGGGCAGCATCACACAAATTATGCCATATGAGGATTGCGGGCCACACTCACGGTGAGAAGGATTCTTGTTCCCCTCCCGCTTGCGGGAGGGGTTAGGGGTGGGCCCTTCTGCTCTTTGTGGTTTTATCTATGTGATATTACCAAGCGCTGAGTGAGAATGCCCACCCCCAGCCCCTCCCGCAAGCGGGAGGGGAGTTCAGGCGGCGTAATCACAGCCCAAAATGACAATCTGGTCTCCATGGCAGTCCATCGGCTAAGGCCATCCTCGAACCATTTACGAGCGCATCCCGATGAACCTAAGCGATTGCCACAATGTCGATGATTTCCGCCGCCTCGCCAAGCAGCGCCTGCCGTGGCCGGTGTTCGATTATATCGACGGCGCCGCCGACGACGAATTGACCAAGGCACGTAACACCGCTGCTTTCAACGACGTCGATCTGGTGCCCGATGTACTGGCGGGGGTCGAACACATCGACCCCTCGATCACGATCATGGGCCGGCGTTCGGCATTGCCGTTGATTCTGTCACCCACCGCGTTGCAACGCATCTTTCACTGGCAAGGCGAACGCGCCATCGCCCGCGCCGCCGAAAAATTCGGGCTGTGGTTCGGGATTTCCAGCCTGGCGACGGTGAGCATCGAGGAAATCGGCGCGATGACTGCCGGCCCGAAGCTGTTCCAGCTCTATATTCACAAGGACAAGGGGCTGAACCGCAGCCTGATCGAGCGCTGCCAGGCCGCCAAATTCGACGCCATCGCGCTGACGGTCGACACCATCGTCTCGGGCAAGCGCGAACGCTGCGCGCGCAGCGGTTTTACCTCGCCGCCGCGTTTCACCCCGTCCTCGGCGCTGTCCTATGCAGCCAAGCCGCGCTGGGCGCTCGATTACCTCTTCCGCGAGAAATTCCGCCTGCCTAACCTCGACAGCCACGTCGATCAGGGCACCGGCGAGCCGATCTCGATCGCCAATTATTTCAACACCATGCTCGATCCGGCGATGGACTGGAAGGTCGCCGAGCAGATCCGCGCCGACTGGGGCGGCACCTTCTGCCTCAAGGGTATCATGAGCGCCGCCGATGCCAGACGCGCGGTGGCGATGGGAGTCGATGCCATCATGATCTCAAACCATGGCGGTCGTCAGCTCGACGGCAGCCGCGCGCCCTTCGACGCCTTGCCTGAAATCGTCGATGCCGTCGGCGGCCAGATCGAGATCATCAGCGACGGCGGGGTGCGGCGCGGCACCCATGTGCTGAAAGCGCTCGCCGCCGGGGCGAGTTGCGCCTCGGGCGGCCGGCTTTACCTTTACGCGCTGGCCGCCGCCGGGCAAGCTGGCGTCGAACGCGCGTTGGCTCTGCTCAAGGATGAAATCGAACGCGGAATGAAGCTGATGGGAGTCAAATCGGTCACCGAGTTGAACCGCGATCGGCTACGCTGGCGGTAGCGGCGCGGCCTAAGAGGCTGTTTGAAAATTCGCTCTTCGAGCGAATTTTGGTACGGTGCCGGCCCACTCCCCCGGCCCAACCACCCGATAGGGTACTATTTCA
>JAMFSI010000007.1 GCA_026225215.1 Sphingomonas palustris
ATCTGAAAAAATAAAGTCGCGAAGCGGCGTTCTTATGCGCGCTGGGCCCCGGCCTTCGCCGGGGAGACCCGATCAGAAATACCCTTCCGGTTTCTTCTTTTCCATGCCGGCGCCGCCAGCATCCTTGTCGATCGCGCGGCCCTGGCGTTCGCTAGTGGTGGTCAGCAGCGTTTCCTGGATGATTTCGGGCAGCGTCGATGCGGTACTTTCGACTGCGCCGGTCAGCGGATAGCAGCCCAGCGTGCGGAAGCGGATCGAGCGCATCACCGGCGTTTCGCCCGGCTCCAATGGAAAGCGGTCATCGTCAACCATCAGCAGCATGCCATCGCGCTCCACGGTCGGGCGCACGCCGGCAAAATACAGCGGCACGATCGGGATGTTGTTCAGGTGGATATATTGCCACACGTCCAGCTCGGTCCAGTTCGAGATCGGGAATACCCGAATGCCCTCACCCTTGGCCTTCTTGGCGTTGTAGAGGTTCCACAATTCCGGGCGCTGGTTCTTGGGATCCCAGCCATGCGTCGCGGTGCGGAACGAGAAGATGCGTTCCTTGGCGCGGCTCTTTTCCTCATCGCGGCGGGCGCCACCAAAGGCTGCATCGAAGCCGTATTTGTCGAGCGCCTGCTTCAGCCCCTCGGTCTTCCACATATCGGTGTGAAGCGCACCATGGTCGAAGGGGTTGATACCTTTCGCCTTGGCCTCGGGGTTTTGATAGACGATCAGTTCCATGCCCGAAAGCTCGGCCATCTTGTCGCGCAGCTTGTACATCTCCTGGAACTTCCAGGTGGTGTCGACATGCATCAGCGGAAACGGCGGCGGCGAGGGATAAAACGCCTTGCGCGCCAGGTGCAGCATCACCGCGCTGTCCTTGCCGACCGAATAGAGCATCACCGGCTTGTCTGCCTCGGCGACGACCTCGCGGATGATGTGAATGCTTTCGGCTTCAAGCCGCTCAAGGTGAGTCAGGGTCTTCCGGGCGGTAGCGCTCATCGTCCTCTCCGTTCAATTGTTATGTGTTCCTTGCGGTCATGGCTTGACGGCAATACTCCCATATGGGAGCAAAATGTATGACCTTCACTTTTTATGACGAACGCGAGCTGCTGCCCCCTCTTCTAGAGGGGATTTTCGAGGAGCCGGTATGGGACACATTCCTCCACCGCCTGCTCTCCCGCAGCCGCGCGAGCCGAATCTGCCTGATGCTGCGCCATGGTGCGAACCCCAGCGCCTCGCCCATTTTTCGCCAGATCGCGGCGTCGCCGGAATTGCCACCTCCAGACCTCGAACGCCTGACCGCACTCGGCCTGCTACCCTTTGCCTCGCTGCGCCCCTCGCGCGTCTATGCGTTGCAGGAATTGCTCGATTACGACGTCATCGACCGGCGCGCGGAGCAGCATGCAGCCCTGGGTGACGCCGCGATTGCTCATGCCGCCTACATCCGCATCGTCGGGCGCCACGATCACAATGCCTGGCTGCTGCTGCTCAGCGATCGCAACGATTTCACGGCGAGCACCAGCGTCTTGTTGACTTCGCTCGCCCCGCTGATCGCCGCCGCGCTAGATACGCTGGCCACCATCGATACGCTGCGTTTGCGCAGCGCGATGGCGGAAGACGCGCTCGCTCTGCTCGGTATCGGCCAGGCTGCTTTCAGCCATGATGGCCGGATCGTCGCGGCCGACGCGCTGGCCACCCGCGAACTGGCGCTGCAACCGCAGGGCCGCTCGAATTTGCCCGCGCGTTCCGCCCAGGCGCTTGCCGCAGCCTGCGCCGCGCTCGATGGTGGCCCGGCGCAAGCTCGGCAGTTGATCTCAGGAGAGGAAGGCCGGGCGGAACGTGCCCTGCTGCTGCGTCCGGCCCCGCAAACCGAGCTGGCGATGTCCGCCGCCGCCGCAACGGGCGCCCTGCGTCAGGAGCGCCGCGAAGACGCTGTGAGCGGCGCGCGTATCCTGGAGCGAATACTGGGCTTGTCCGCGCGCGAAGCCGCGCTGGCCGAGGCGATCAGTCGCGGCAAATCGATCGCCGAAGCCGGCACCGAACTGAAACTGACCCCCGAGACGGCGCGGAATTACAGCAAGCGGATCTATGCCAAGACCGGGACATCGGGCCAGGCCGATCTGGTACGACTGCTACTCAGCGGCCTGGCCCCGCTGGGGTAGAGCCGAGTTTCAGGCGTCCGCGCGCTCCGGGACTCCCGCCAGTTTCGCTTCGCATTCGGCGATCTCGGAGCGCAACCACATAGTTTCGCTGAGATTGCTGCCACCGCTCGCTGCCAGCAGCGCCTGGCTGGCATCGCGCCGGACCGTCCATGCGGTGGGTTCGTCAGGGTCGGCGCCAAGCGCGACATCGACCAGATGCAGCGCCTCGAGCGGCTGACCCGCCGCCAGCTTCTCACGCGCGCGCTCGGCAATCCGCCCGCCCCCCCCCGGCCAGTTCGGCCAGATCCTTATCGACACTGCTACGCGGCACGCCATAAAGCGCGGTGGTGCCATCTTCGTAGTGCAGCCAACCGGAATACTCGCGCCAGATGCTCTTGACCGCCCAACTGGCCTTGCCGTGAAACTCGCCGATCTTCAGCGCTTCGGGAAAACTGAATTCGCGCATCAATTGATGCACATCCTTGCCGGCGATCATGCCCTCCAGCGTGTAATCGCGAACATAGCTGACGGCGGCATGCATCCGGTCAAGATCTTCGCGAATTTTCGCGGCGCCAACGATCGGATCGCCATGGCCGGTGATCAGAATTTCCGCGCCCAGATCGCGCACGATCTCCAGCGAGCGCAGATAGGTGCGCACCAAACGCGGCTTGTCGCCGCGCAATGTGTTCAGGAACGGCATCGACAGGAATACCGGGCCGAACAGATTGCCCGTAAAGGCAATGCGTTCATTCGGCATCCACATGGTGAGGCTATCCACCGTCTCCCCTTCGGGCGTGTGGATCAGTTCGAAACGGCGCCCACCCAGATCGATGGTCAGGCGGCGATCGACCAGGATATCGGGGACGACATGCGGCGGCGCTTTGGGAGTAGAGCCGCGCTTGAGCGTGCTGCCCCACAGCTTGCCGGTGCGCGGGCCGAAGAAGGGCGCCAGCCGGTTCATATCCGCCAGCGCCTCGTTATAACCAGGGCCGCCGACGATTTGGGTGCCGGCCTCCAGAAATTCCGGCACCGCACCGTAATGGTCGCCATGGCTCTGCGTCAGCACGATAAAGGCCAGCGGCCCGGTGCGATGCGGGTTCAGCAGCGCGACATTGCGGTCGGCATTGTCCATGAAGCCGGTGTTGACCAGCAGATCGCCTTCAGCCGTGGTGACCAGATAAGCGTTGGAAATGTCGCGCACCATGAAGATGAAGTCGGTAATCGCCACCGCCTCGGTCTGGGCATCGCCGCTGCGCACCAGCGAGGCCAGCGCGGGTTGCTGCTGCTCGCTCACGCGTCGGCTCCGGCGAACTGGATCATCACCTTGGCCGATCCCGGCGTCCCGGCGACCTTCAGCCCGTCCAATACCTGATCGAATGGCAGCGTGTGGCTGATGATGCTGGCGATCTTGTCCTTGAGGCGTGGCATCGCGGCGATCACCTCGGGCATTTCGGTGGGATAGCCGACCGCGGTGGTGATTGTCATTTCGCTGGTCAGCATACGCCCAACGGGAAATTCAAGCGGCTTCATATAGGCCGCGGTGATCACCAGCTTGGCATGGAACTTGGCCACCGCGATGACGTCGGACAGGATCGTCGGGCCACCCGCCGCGTCGATGAAGGCATCGGTGCCGACAGCGGGGCGGAAATAGCAAGTCTCGCGGCCATGCAACTCGCCGAGCCGATCGAGCAGGCTTTCCTGCGTCGGATCGAAGGCCGCGCGCGCGCCGAGCGCCAGCGCACGTTCGCGGCGCTCGGCGGCCAGATCGAGGGCGACGACATCGGTGACGCCGCGGTCGACCAGCCACAGAATCATGCCCAGCCCGATCGGGCCGCAGCCGAACACGACGACCTTGTCACCCGGCTTGACGTCGGCGCGGTTGACGCCGTGCATCGCCACCGCCAGCGGCTCGCACAGGGCGGCGACTTCATAGGAAATGCCCTCGGGAATCGGCAGGATCGAATCGCCCAGCCGCGCCTCGCGCACCAGCAGTTCCTCGGTGAAGCAGCCTTCCGGGCCGCCGCTGCCGATATTGCTGGGGGTCATCATCGGGTTGATGATCACCGGTTGCCCGACCGACAGCCCCCTGACCTCGGCGCCGATTTCGAGGATCTCGCCCGCGCCTTCATGGCCCAGCGCGGTGGTGCCGCCGGGCTCGGCGGGCATGCCGCCGAACTTGATATAGGAAAGATCGCTGCCGCAGATGCCCACGGCTTTCATCTTGACGACCACGTCCTTGGGCCCAGCAACAGGCCGCGCATAATCGTCGAGCCGAACGTCACCGACACCGTGAATGTTAAGCAAGCGCATGTTGATGTCCTCTTCCCAAAAAGCCGTATCTCGCGAAATTTCTCAGGGGCGAATCATGTAGCCGCCGTCGATCGTGATGGTCTCGCCGGTCATGAAAGACGAGGCGTCGCTGCACAGGTAAGCGCCGATTCCCTCGAAATCCTCAGGGTAGCCGACGCGCTTGATCGGCACTTGCGGCCCGTAGTGACCTGCCAGCGCCTTTTCATTGGCTTCGCCGCCCATCATCGGGGTCATGATCAGCCCCGGTGCGACGACATTGGCGCGAATATTCAGCGGTCCCAGTTCGACCGCGAGGCAGCGAATGGTGGCGGCAATTGCAGCTTTCGAGCCGGCATATTCCATCTTGCCCGCCAGCCCCTGAAACAGCGACAGACTGCCGCAGGCGACCAGCGAACCGCCCGGCTCGCCCGCTTGCGCGCGAGCCACCATATGGCGCGCGCCTTCGCGCAAAGTGAAGAACGCGCCGTGCAGCGCCACCTTCTGAAATTCGAACCAATGATCGGTGGGCATGTCGAATACTGAATCATAGCGCGGCGAGGAGCCCGAATTGGCGAATACGCAATCGATCCGCCCGAAGTCCTGCATCAACTGCTCATAGCCGGCGACAATCGCCGCCTCGGTGCTGACATCGACTTGATAGGTTTCCACCCGGCCCGCTCCGGCTGCGAGCAATTGTTCTTTGGCGGCGGCGTTCTTTTCGGCATTGCGCGCCCAGATGGCGACATCCCCGCCCATCTTGGCGGTGCCCATGGCGAAGCCGAAGCCGATGCCGCCATTGCCGCCTGTCACCATCGTGACCTTGCCGGTGCAGTCGAACAAGCCCTTCGCCATCCAGATATCTCCCATGGTGTTAAATTCTGCAGGCCCCGTTAGGCCAAGTTTCTTGCCCAATGCATGTCTGCCCAGACGCAGGGCATCGCAACCACGCTTGCTATCCAAATCGAGACACAATATGTAATCCAGGACATAAACCGAGACTCTTGCCTACCTCGCGCGCCGGCACAATTCGACACCCGCTCGCCGCCATGGAGCCATTCAGCATGACCCGCCGAAAAACAGCCGTCGTCGTCAGCGCCGAATATGCCACCAGCACGATCGAGGCGGAATTATCGGGTCAGGATATCGCGGCGCAAATCGTGCGCTTCGACATTCCCGCTCCTACCGACAGCCTGGTGAGGCCCGACGACTTCTACCAGGTCAATATGTGCCTGACCCCGCGCCCGCTCCACGCCCGCGCCTGCTACGAGGCGCGGTGGGGGCCGCACCGCTTCGAGCGGCTCGGCGATATATTTCTGGTGCCGCCGAGCGAAGTGCTGCGCTTTCGCGGCGATCGCGGCCAGCAATCCTCGCTGATCTGCCAATTGCGCCCGGCCTTGCTCACCAGACTGGTTGGACGCGAGCTGCTGTGGGACGATCGCCAATTGGCCGCGACGCTCGATATTACCAATGCCCGCGTCCGCGCCCTGCTGTTCCGGCTGACCGGGGAAGTGCGCTATCCCGGCTTTGCTTCGGACCACATGCTGGAATTATTCGGGCAGGAACTGGCCATCGAAATCGCCCGCTATTGCCTCGAAGTCCACGAACGACCGGCCACCGGCGGCCTGGCCTCGTGGCGCTTGCGGCTGATCGACGAACGGCTCAGCGACGATAGCTCCAGTGACGGCGGCGGCGCACCGACGCTGAGCGACCTCGCCGCAATCTGCAATATCTCGACCCGCCAGCTCACGCGCGGCTTTCGCATCAGCCGGGGCTGCTCGCTCGGCGATTACATCGAGCAACGCCGCATGGAAGCGGCCAAGCGCCTGCTGGGGACCGGCGAAAGCGTCAAGGGCGTCGCCTTCGCCATGGGCTTTGCCTCGCCGTCGAGCTTCACCTTTGCTTTTCGCCGTGCGGTGGGGGTAAGCCCGAGCCAATTTCGCCAGCGTCCGTTGCCTTCCAGTTCGGCCAGCGCCAATCCGTAACAGGCAGGATGCGGTATTGGCCCGATCTCGAAGATGTGGCTGGAATGGCACTGGCGAGTCCGTTGCCAAACTTGCCCCTTGAACCTTAGTTGCCGTCAAGCTCGGAGCGGCGCAATTCGCCCGACCAAAGCAGAATGAATGGGAAGGAACCGTCACCATGGCCGATCATCTGTCAGCCGCTGAGATTATCGATGAAGCCCGCACCAGCACCGGCTTGAGCCACTTCGACAGCGACAGCTATCGCGAAGGGCTCGATGTCCTGGTCGACGATGTCAACGCCGGCATCCCCAAAGGCTGGTTCACCGACGACGGCCTCAAGCGCATTCACGGCGACGCGGTGCATTATCTCGCCACGCGGCTGAAAATCGCCGATTATTTGACGCAGCACCCCGAACTGCTGGAGCGCAAGGTTGAACGGCCGGTATTCGTGATGGGTGTACCCCGCACCGGCACCACGCTGATGTCCAACCTACTCGCCGCCGATCCGGCGCGTCGTTCGCCGCTGACTTGGGAAATCGACGACCCGGTGCCGCCCGCCACCACCGCCACGCTCAAGACCGATCCGCGCGCGCTGGCCCGGCTGGAGCAGGAAAAGGTGATGCTGGCCGCCAATCCCGACATGGGCAAATATTATCGCGGTTCGGCGATCTATCCCAATGAAGATGTCTTCATCATGGCCGGCGACTTCAAGACGCTGATGATCGAATCCAAAGGCCGCCTGCCCGCTTACAAGGATTTCATCTTCAGCTGCGACATGACGTCTTCCTACGAATATCATAAGAAATTCCTGCAAGTGCTGCAGTCCCAGGCGCCAGGGGTGTGGAACTGCAAGAAGCCGTCACACTCTTTGTATCTGGAATATCTGTTCAAGGTCTATCCCGACGCGCGAGTCATCTGGACTCACCGCGATCCCTTCACCGCTACCGGATCGCTGTGCAGCATCATATCCTTGAGCCACATGGCGCATATGGGCCGGATCGATAGCGAATGGCTCGGCGAGGATTACAGCTGGCAAGCCGCCGAACACGCCAACCGGATCATGGATTTCCGCGACAAGCATGGCGAAGACAAAATCATCGACGTCCATTACGTCGACCTGATGCGCGATCCGATCGGCGTCATGAAAAAACTCTACACCCAGCTCGGCGACAAGTTTACGCCCGAGGCCGAAGCCGGCATCCAGGGCTGGCTAGACGACAATCCGCAAGGCAAATTCGGCAAGCACGAGTACAAACTGGCGAAATACGGCTTGTCCAAGGAGCAGCTCGAGCCGCTGTTTGAGCGCTACCTGTCGCGTTACGATGTCGCGCGTGAAGGCTAAGCTTTTGGTCGCGTCCCTTTAGGCGATGCTCTAAAAATTTTCCGGGAGAGAACCGATGCTCGAAGGCACGCATTACCAGAACGGCTATATCTGCGACGACATCGAAGCGGCGATTGCCGTGTTCAAGACGCGCGGGCTCAACAAGGACCCGATGATCATTCCAGTCGAGCAGGAGGTAGACACCCCCTCCGGTCTGAAAAAGCAGAAGTTGAAGATCGCCATGTTCTGGATCGGCGGCGTGCAGTACGAGCTGATCCAGCCGATCGTCGATGAAGTGAACGTCTATGCCAATGCGCCGGCGAACGGTGGTCCTATCCGCTTTCATCATACCTGCCAACGCGTCGATGATTGGGAAACATTCCGCGCCCGCGTGGCTGAACAGGACCTTCCCGTGGTGATGGAACGCGATCTCGGCCCGGACAAGCTGCGCTTCATCTACCTCGATGGGCGCAAGGCTTTCGGACATTATCTCGAATACACCCAGATGTCCGACGAAATGTGGGAAATGACCAAGGCCATGTAGGGTATGTCGAAATTCGGCTCAGGCCGGGCTGCGAACCGCCGTTCATCCGTTCAGCATTTCGCCGGGGCGATCCGCCGGGCCATTGCCTTTAACGAGGCCATGCCCGATGGCTCCCCGATAATATGCCCGCGCGAGAGGAATGGATCATGGCCGACAAAGTTCTCGATTTCTCCGACATCGACCAATACCTGGGCAAGCCGATCGATTCCTCGCCGATCCGTGAACCGATCGGCAACAACGACATCCGTCGCTGGGTCCACGCGATGCATTACCCCAACCTCGCCCATTTCGACCGTCATTTTGCGGCCGAAACCAAATGGGGCAAGCTGGTCGCCCCGCAGAGCTTCCCGATCGTCATCGATGACGGCCACGGCTCGGCGCCGGCCTGTGTCGGCCGTATCCCCGAATCGCATCTGCTGTTTGCCGGCGACGAATGGTGGTTTTACGAGCCGCGCGTGTTCGCTGGCGATATCATCTCCAACGAGCGCATCCCCTTCGATTATACCGTAAAGAACACCGGCTTCGGCCCGACCTGTTTCCAACGCGGTGACAATTTCTACCGTAATCAACACGGCGAACTGCTCGCCAAGCAACGCTCGACCGCATTGCGCTACAGTGCTTCCGCCGGTGGCAGCACGGTCAACACCGCTGAGTTCGAAGAGCCGGAATGGAGCGATGACGAACTCGCTGCGCTGGAGGACCGCAAGTTCACCTGGATCCAGATGCTGCACGATCTGGGTCACGGCGAACGCTGGTGGGACGACGTCAAGGTCGGCGATCAATTGCCCGAGCGCGTGTTCGGCCCGCATACCGTAGCCAGCTTCACGACAGAGTGGCGCTCTTACCTGTTCACCACCTGGGGCACGCTCGACCGCCGCGAATTGGACCTCGAAGCGCTGGGCTTCACGAAGGAAATGGCCGGCCACGAGAACGATCCGCATATGGAGCGCATCAATCCCGAACTGACCGACGGCGCTTACATTGGCCCGTCACGCGGGCATCTGTTCCCCAAATATGCCCGCAAGATCGGCATGCCGCGCGCCTATGGCTATGGCGCTTCGATGGGCGCCTGGGTCACCGATTTCCTCGCCGGCTGGGCGGGCGAGCACGGCATGGTCGTCCACTCCACCGCCGCTTATCGCGGCCCCGCCTTGTCGGGTGACGTCACCATCCAGACCGCCGAAGTGGTGGACAAGCTGCTCGATGACGAAGGCCGCCACATCGTCCAGGTCAAGCATATGATGAAGAGCCAGAAGGGCACGACGATGTGCACCGGTGTGGCCGAAATCAAGCTGCCGAAGAAGGGTTAAGCTGACCTTATTCCCCTCCCGCCTGCGGGAGGGGTTAGGGGTGGGCAGGTTCTGAACCTGACGTTGCGTGTGGGAATGCCCACCCCCAGCCCCTCCCGCAAGCGGGAGGGGAGCCATACGTTGCGCTTCACACTGCTCCCCGTATCAAATTCCTTGTTTTTACTGCCATAATCCGGCTAGCTAACCTCCCATTAGGAGGGGTCAGACTATCCGATTTAACCCGCGCGATGTGCTCACCGGATTTTCCGTAGCCGGGCTGATGCTGCCCGAAGCGGTGGCTTATGCCGGGATTGCCGGATTGGCGCCGGGCCGGGCGCTTGCTGCAGGGATCGCCGGCGGCCTGGCCTATGCGCTAGTGGGGCGCAGCCGCTTTGCCGTGCTGTCGCCGACATCCTCCTCTGCCGCGATTCTGGCCGCAGCCATTGCCGGCCTGGGGGTTGGCTTGGGCACCGACAATGCCTCCGAACCCGCTCGTGCCGCGCTGGCAGCAGCGATCGTGCTGCTGGTCGGGGCGATATTTCTGATCCTGTCGCTGCTGCGACTGGGCAATTTCTCCGGCTTCATCTCGCGCCCGGTGCTGCGCGGGTTTTCCTTCGGGCTGGCCGCCACCATCATCATCAAGCAATTGCCGCTGGTGCTGGGGGTGCCGAGCGCTGGCGGCGCGATCTGGAACATTCTAGGCGGATTGGCACTGTCCTTTCCGCAGTGGAATTGGCCGAGCCTATGGCTGGGCGGCGCGGCACTCGCCGCGCTGCTGGGGCTGCGTCGCTTGCCCAAGTGGCCGGGTGCCTTGCTGGTGATCCTGGCCGGGATCGCGATGGGCGCCTTCGCGCGGCCCGAAAACTGGGGGGTGGCGCTGGCCGGCTCGGTGTCGCTGGCGATGCCGACCTGGCAATTGCCGGCGCTCGCTTTGTGGCCCAGACTCGCGCAATTGGCCGTGCCGATCGCGCTGATCCTGTTCGCCGAAAGCTGGGGCACGATGCGCGGACTGGCGCTCAAGCACGGTGACCCGCTCGATGCCAACCGCGAACTCGGTGCGATCGGCGTCGCCAATGTCGCTGCCGCCGTGGTGCAGGGAATGCCCGTGGGCGCCGGCTTTTCCGCCGGCTCGGCGAATGAGGCGGCAGGCGCGCAAAGCCGCGTGGCCGCCGCGCTCGCATCGCTGGCGATCCTCGGACTGGCGCTGTTCGCCTCGCGATGGATCGCGCGCATTCCCGACCCGGTGCTGGCGGCGGTAGTGATTGCGGCGCTGACTCACGCACTCAGCCTCAGCCCGATCATTCGCCTGTTCCATATCCGTCGCGATCAATGGGTGGCGGTCGGCGCGGCGGTCGGCGTTTTAGTTCTGGGCGTGCTGAATGGCATGCTGGCGGCTATCGCGCTCTCGATCTTGCTGCTGCTCTATGATTTCTCGCGCCCGCAGATCGCCGAACTGGGCCGGGTCGACGACAGCAGCGATTTCGTCGATCTGGCGCGCCATCCCGATGCCAAGCGCGTCCCCGGCATCGACATATACCGTCCCGACGCACCGTTGTTTTTCGCCAATGCCGAAACCGCGCTGAGAGCGATCAATGCGCGTATCCGCACCGGAAATGCCGCCGCCGTGGTGCTCAGCCTGGAAGAAAGCAACGACCTCGACAGCACCGCGCTGGAAGCCCTGGGCGAATTCGCGCAAGCGCTGGCCCATGATGGGCGGCGCCTGATCCTCGCCCGCACGCATGATCGGTTGCGCGAATTGTTAATGCTCGGTGGTTTAACCGAACTGGCCAATAGCGGTACTTTTAGCGTGGCCGATGCCGTGACCCATTGCAGCACAGCAGGACTACCTAAACTTTAGACCACTACAACTGCCGAACGGAGACACCCCATGGCCATGGCTCATTCGATCGAACCCATCCTGCATCCCATAGCGATCAAGACGCTGCGCCCCACGCAGATCACCGTGGGCATCCGCGAAGTCGATCGCAAGCGACATGCCTGGCGCGAACACCAGGCCGCGCATGCAGGCGAGTTTCTGGGCAGCCACATGATCCCCGCGGTGCTGGGGCCGGGCAACACCTATTGGCTGATCGATCATCATCACCTGGCCCGTGCCTTGATGGAAGAAGGTGTCGAGCAAGTGCTGGTAGCGGTGATCGCCAAGCTCTCGCACCTGCCCCGCAAGCGGTTCTATGCGTTCAT
Organism: Sphingomonas palustris; assembly: GCA_026225215.1. GTDB lineage: Bacteria > Pseudomonadota > Alphaproteobacteria > Sphingomonadales > Sphingomonadaceae > Novosphingobium > Novosphingobium palustris. Next base: position 11,739 of record JAMFSI010000007.1, read on the forward strand.
GGACAGCCATAATTGGGTGCATCCTTACGACACCGAAGGGAAGCGCCGCGACTGGGACGATTTGCCGCGCCATGTCGGCAAGATGACCAATGATCCCTATCGCTCGCTGGCGGGTGAAGTCCGCACCGGTGGCGGCTATGCCAAGAGCGAGGCGCCTTACAGCGAATTTCTCTGGGCCGATTTCTATCGCGACCGCATCGCACCCCATAAGGTGGAGGAGGATTTCGAAAAGGCACTGGCCAAGGCGCTGAAGCTGGCACGCAGCAAGGCTGCGGCTTATTTGCCAGGCTTTTCCGGACCTCAGGAAAATGGGGGTTGAGGGGTACCAGATAGACCTGAGGCCAGGGGCCCCAGACCCCGTTACTGTCGTGGTTGCGTGATGGTTCTACGTAGCGGGTCCGATACGCTGCAGGCTTCAGGGTCACGATACCGTCTGCAACAGCGCTATGTTAATGACCGAGATGAGGTGGGTCCGGTCAGGCAGGTTTTAGGTGGGAAGCGGACGGTAGTCGGTCTCTAAGCCAACGGGCGGCAGGCAGTGACTCGCGCGAACGCCTCAACTATTGTAAGCGGCGGGTTCAGGGAAAACTTAATATGCCACATTGGATGACGAAGTTAGCGACGCCCGTCGCGCTCCTCGCTTTATCCTCCGCATGTGGTTCGTCTCCATCGCAGGAGCAGCAGCGTACAAATGATGCGGTCGATGCCGCCTATCGCGTCTGCAAGGCGATGATGACCACAAATCTCGTAAGCAAATGCGACGTTAGCGGTTGGAATTCGTCTGTTGACGTTCGGATTGACACCAATGCGAGGGAAGCGATTAAAATGTGTAGCCCTTCGGTCGCGCTCGTATCTCAGTACACGACCTCGCTTTCGGGACGCTGGAAGCTTCGGATTTTTTCGCCGTTTAGTGGCGAAAACGTGCTTGCCGAGTGCCCGTTTTAGGCAAAGGCACGCCCGTGTCCCAGGTCCGTCTCTAAGGGCGGTTTCTTCCGGAGGGGGCACTGCCCCGGATGATGGCGGTGGAACTGAGAAGCGTCGGCAGCTTGCGCCCTTCTTTTCTGCCTTTTGGGAGATAGATCGGCTTGCCGCTAAGCGGTCACTCGTCCAGGTACCGGATAGGAGCCGAGCTTTCGCAAGGGACGTGTCTTTTTGCCTATGCCCAAATTCGCGCAGCACTGGAATGAGGAATTTGCCGCTTGGAACGGTGAACAAGCTGCGCTGATGTGGCAGAAGGTCAATGATTGGGATCAAGCGGAAGCTAACCGTGATGAACTGGAGGCGCGTGAGACTGACATTCAGCGTGGTTGGAAGGCCATAAAGCTTTACGAGAAAGACTATGGCTCAGACGCACTCAAAATCTGGCGCGGTCTAGCTGAGATGGGGTCGGTTTGGTCTATGATCGAAGTTGCTCGGTGCTACGAATATGGGCGCGGAGTGACTTGCGACCCCGCCGAAGCCGAAGATTGGTACAAGCGAGCCTTTGCGGGCGGGTCACAGGAGGCAATGCTAAAATGCGCTAAGGCTGCGGCACGGCGCGGCGATTTTACGGCATGCGAGGCAATATTGACCGTCGGGGTCAATCAGGGTTGGGTTCCCGCCATGTTCTGGATGGCATGGTATCGTCACAAGCAGCCCGAAAATCGGAAATTGAACCGGAGCACGCAGCGCTTGCTTGAAAATGCGGCGAGACGCGGGCATCCGGCAGCACTATTTTTCCTGGCGAATTTCATGGTCCGCGGCGAATTTGGTGCCCTTCGGGTGCCGCTAGGATGTCTGCTCGTAGCGAAGCAGTTGATACAAAGACTGCGTTAAGCGAACGGCCAATGTGAAGATTTTCATGCCAAATTCCGACAGTCAGCTGTCCACCAAAAGTCACCAGAACCCCGTGGCCGGCTCCCTGAATGAATGACAAGTTTGCGATCACCGATCGGGTATCTTGAATGGCAACAACGGGGTCGGCTGCGGACCTCCTCCTCGCCTTAAGTCGCGACATGACAACAAGGCGACGCGCAAGGAAAAATGACGGAGAACCCAATGGGGTTACCCTCACCCCTTCAACCCAAAACCTTCAGCCCGGCACGCCTTCACGCTCCACCACCGTCGCGATCCGCATCGTCCGGCGATCGAACAGGTTTTTCTCATCCTCGACCACCGCGTCCACCATCACCGTCGTCGACAGATACTGCACCGTGCCGCGCCACATTGCCTCGTCATCGAACCACAATTCGGTGATCACGTCATAAGGCAGTTCTTCATTGGTGCCGCTCTCGGCATGCGGTTGCGGCTCAAGATAGCGCCGGACATAGCGCGACAATTTCACCCCACCGCCATGCTTCATCGCTAGCGGGACATGCTGGTTCTCGTAATAATCGCGAAACGCCTCGACCGACATGCCGGGCCGGCGCTTCATGAACAGCAGAATCTTGTAAGTTGTCGCGCTCATGGTTCGTCCCTCTCCTCTGGGCACGATGCCTCAGGCAAATCGTTCGGCCACTTGCGGGGGCGGTGCGGGCCGCCGCAGGCCCAGAAACAGCAGGCAGCCAGCCAGCACCGCGCCCGACATCAGATATAGGAAAGGCTCGAAGCTCTTATAATGCGCGAGCGATCCGCTGAGCAGCAGCGCGCCACTCGCCGAGCCGAGCAGGATCGCGCAATAGGTCAGGCTCATTGCCGAGCTGAACACTTCGATCCGGAAATATCGCGCCACGAGAAAGGACGGGATGTCGGCGTCAGCGCCGAAAGACACCCCGATCAGCAGCATCGACAGCGTCACCACCGGTACCGAACCATGCGCGCCGGCAATGAGCAGATAACCCAGGGCCGGCAGGCTCATAGCCGCCGCTGCGACAAGCGGCGGCGGGAAGCGGTCGAGCGCGAGACCACACCCGGCCCGACCCAGCAACGATCCCAGCGCAAAGGCGGAAATGGCATTGGCGGCGCTCGGCTTGTCGATGCCGGTGTCGAGCAGCATCAGCATCATCTGCGAGGCGTGAAGCGATGTCGGCAGCGCGCACAGCAGGATCGCACCCGAGATCAGCCAGAACGCCGGTTTGCGCACGATCTCGCGAAAGGCGCTTTGACGATCGAGCGAAGAGGGCGTCTGTGCAGTCTCCGACGCGGCGTCGCCACGATGATCGAGCCCGCGTTCATGGCGCGGCGTCAGCATCACCGCAATAAGCCCGCCGACCAGGAAATAAGCCGCCAACACCCGATAACCGACCCGCCAGCCCCAATGATCGTTCACCGCGACCAGCACCCGTGGCAGCACCGCCCCGACCAACGCCGGCACCCCGGTGACGACGAACAGCGCCAGCCCGCGCGCCTTGTCGAAGTTCTCCGCGATCAACCGGCAATAGACCACCGGACTGGTCAGGCTGCCCACCGCCAGCACCGAAGCCGAAATCGTGAGCAGGACGTAGAAACTGCCGTTCTGCAGGCTGTAGGCGATGAAGCACAGCGGCATCAGCAAGGCGCCGATCAAGGCCACCGGCCGCACCCCCAGCCGGTCGGTCAGCCGGCCGATCAGCGGCAGGACCAGCACCGTGCTGAACATGGTCAGCCCGAGCAGCGAGAATTGCGACCGTGACCAGCCGAAGTCCTTGAGCAGATAAGGCGAGAAGACCGAAGTGGTATAGGCGGCCACCATCAAGCCGCTGCCACTGCCGATAGCGGCGGCAGCCAGCGGCCGCGCGTTCTGGCGAAACTCGCCGAGGTAACTCATCACAACCTCTCCAGGCGTCTGCTTTACCCGTCTGTCACTCAGTTACCCGCCGATGTCGAGCCCTCAATCCCAATGCGATACCTCATTCGCCCAGGCGCGCGTCGATGGCGTTCAGCATGGCGACACGCCCCGCCTGCCCTTCGGTGCGCAGCGTATAGACCGTATCCTCGAAGCTGACGTCGGGTATGGTTTGCTTGACCAGGGGATTGCCCGAAGCCCAGATCACTCGGCAAACCCGCTTGCGAATACGCCAACCGGCATGCGTCCTGACCAGTTCGTCGTCATACCATCCGGTGCCATCCCACAGCGGCGAACCCTCGGCCGCATGACGGACCAGCCGCCAGCTACCGTAGGTCATGGCATGGGCGAGATCGCCGCTGACGCGCACGACATGCGTCGTCATCATGTGCTGGGTAGCGTCGAACATGGCGTGAAACGCGCCGAAGTCGGCCTTGAATTGCGCCCGCGCGGTCCAGTGCGAGCCGGGTCCGTAATCGGCGTCGACATATTCGGTAAACAACTGATCGAACAGATCCCAGCGCTGGCTGTCCATCGCCAGTCCGTAAAGATTGATGATCTGGATAATATCTTCGCGATCGCTCGCCATGGCGCTCTCCGTCGGTGCGAATGTCCTCACGGCAGAGTAGCTGGCTCCCGGTCAAAACCAAATGGTACTATGCCGCAAGCTGCCTTGCCCCGGACCGCTGTGCCCGCCAACGTGTGGGCGATGGCATGGCTGGCATCTTGCGCAACACCGCGATCTTCCTAAAGCAGTCTCGCGAATTTCCGACCCATTCCTGCGAAGGAGCAAATCCGATGAAAATTGATAACACCATCGCCGCAATCGTCACCGGGGGCGCCTCGGGCCTGGGCCGCGCCAGTGCCGCGGCATTGGCCGCAGCCGGCGTCAAAGTCGCCATTTTCGACATCAGCGAAGAAGCCGGCGAAGCCTTCGCCAAGGAAATCGGCGGCATCTTCTGCAACGTCAATATCCTTGACGAAGCCAGCGTCCAGGCCGGTTTCGACAAGGCTCGCGCCGCGCATGGCCAGGAACGCGTTGTCGTCCACTGCGCCGTGGTCGCCGGCGGCGCCAAGACGATCGGCTGGGACAAGGAAAACAAGCGCTACAAACGCGGCGATACCGAAGGCTATGAGAAGTCGATGCTCGGCATCGCTGTCGACACCTATCGCATCGCCTCGATCGCCGCGCTCGGCATGGCCAATTCAGACCCGGTCAATGACGATGGCGAACGCGGCTGCCTGATCCTGACCTCCAGCGCCGCCTCGCAGGATGGCCAGATCGGCCAGGTCGCTTACGGTTCGGGCAAGGGCGCGGTCAATTCGATGGTATTGCCGATGGCGCGCGACCTGATGGACGTCGGCATCCGTGTCAACGCCATCCTGCCGGGCACTTTCGCCACCCCGCCGATGCTCAAGGTCAAGGACTATAACGCCGCGATCTTCGCCGGATTGGAAGCCGCAGTCCCCTTCCCGCGCCGCCTGGGCAAGCCCGAGGAATTCGGCAGCCTGGTCATGGAACTGGCGCGTAACACCTATTTCAACGGCCAGCTGATCCGTCTCGACGGCGCGATCCGCATGCCGCCGAAGTAAGGCGAGTTTGCGAAGAAGCTAAAGTCCGCACCAAAGCTCGCCGCGAGCTTTGGTGCGGACTGCCATATGGGCACCACGATCCGGCTATAGTGCGCCAATATCCCGGTCGGAATTTCTTCGAAATCCCAGCATTGAAGCCGCAGTGCTTGGTTAACTACCCCTTTACCCTCATTCTGTAAAAAATGATCTCCGCCATAGTTTTACGGACGTGTGATCATGACAAAAGCCGAGTTGAACGAGACTGCATCGCTTGCTCCGGCAGGGCAATCCGACCAGCGCGGTGCCGATCGCGCGGCCTTGCTGATCCGCACCGCGAAGCTGATTTGCCAGACCGGTGAATATGCCTGCATGATCCGCGATGTCTCCCAAAGTGGCGTCCGGCTGCGCCTGTTTCATGCCATGCCGGCCGAAACCTTCGTTTTCCTCGAATTGGCCAATGGCGAAGTCTATCCGATGGAAAACCGGTGGTGCCGTGGCAACGAAGCCGGATTTCGCTTTGCCCAACCGATCGACGTCGATAATTTCATCACCGAAACCAGTACTTATCCCCGCCGCCCGATCAGGCTGCGCGTCGAAGCTCATGGCCAGTTGTTCAGCAGCGGACGCAGTGCGCCAGTGATCCTGCGCGATTTGTCGCAAGCCGGCGCACGGATCGAAACGACCACCTGGCTGGCGCTACAGCAGCCCGTGCGGCTGGTCATCGACGGCTTGCCCGAGCGTCTGGCCCTAGTGCGCTGGCGTAACCGTTACGATCATGGTCTCGCTTTCGATTATTCGTCGCGCCTGGATGAATTGGCCGCATATGCCCGCAAGCTGCAACCCTTCGTGCCGCGGGTCGAGATGACTTCGGCCGATGTCCCGGCTCTAGTCGTGCAGACCCCCCAGATCCGCGCCAACGGCTGATCCTTGCCTCCTATCAGGGTAATTGCACCCCGATGGCGGTGAGCAGCGCCAGCACCACCCCACAGCCGGCCAGCACGCCGGCTACCCATATCACCCGCCTGCTCAAGGTGATCATCGCGATCGACAACAGCACGATCGCCACCTGCAGCGCGGTTTCGCCCAGCTCATAGCCTTCGCTGGCAATCGCCCGCTCAGTGCTGCGCTGGCGCTGCTGCGTTCCCATCGCCTGGAGCTGGCCAATGCCATGACCCGCGGCATCGGGCTGGCCCAGCCGCGTCGCCTCGCCCAATTCGTTAGCGCGGGTTTCGCCTTCCAACCCCGGCATCCGCGAGGCGGTCAACAACACCGTCTCGCGCACGATCTTGGCCTGCATGTAAGCGAAATTGTCCGAAGCCTCGATCGAGGCCAACATGCTCTCGCGCTGGGCACCGGCGGCAGCGCTATGGACAATCGCCAGCAGCACCGCAAACAGGCCCACCAGCACTGACGCACGATCGCGAAAATGCCGCTCCTCGCTCTTGTGGCGGCGCTCGGCGGCCTCGTGGCGGGCCTCGCTCTCCTCCAGCGCCTCCTCGATCAGCTCATGCGCATCAGCGGCTTCCATCGGGCACCTCGTTTTTTGGATTGAAGGTGCGAGGGGTAACCCCCTCGCGCTCCCCGTCATTTTTCGTCGCGACCCATCCCGTTATTACGTCTCGCCGCGAAGCGGCAATAAAGCCTGCGGCGCTAAGGCACTGCGTAAGATCGAAATGATGCGCGACAACGACAGTAACGGGGCCTGGGGCCCCTGGCCCCAGAATCTATCCCTTCAACTCCCTTACCAACCCATTCAAGCCGCCTGCTTCGCCCGATCTGTCGCCTCAAGGTTCAGCATCTCCGCCAGCAGGAACGCCAGTTCGATCGACTGCGCCGCATTCAAACGTGGATCGCAATGGGTGTGATAGCGATCGGCCAGCGCCTCGTTGGTGATATCGACCAGCCCGCCGGTGCATTCGGTGACGTCTTGTCCGGTCATCTCGATATGGATGCCCCCGGCATGGGTGCCCTCGGCCCGGTGTACGGCGAAGAAGCCGCGCACTTCGCGCAGGATGCGATCGAAGGGGCGCGTCTTGTAGCCGCTGTTGGTCTTGATGATATTGCCGTGCATCGGATCGCACGACCACACCACGACATGGCCCTCGCGCTGCACCGCGCGCACGAGTGCCGGCAAGCCGGCCTCGACCTTGTCATCGCCGAAGCGGCTGATCAGGGTGATCCGGCCCGGTTCGCGCCCGGGATTCAGCGTATCGAGCAGCTTGAGCAACGCATCGGGCGTCAGGCTGGGGCCGCATTTCATCCCGATCGGATTGCCGACGCCGCGCAGGAATTCGACATGCGCCGACCCCTCGAACCGGGTGCGGTCGCCGATCCATAGCATATGCGCCGAGCAATCGTACCAGTCGCCGGTCAGCGAATCGCGGCGGGTGAGCGCCTGCTCATAGGGCAGCAGCAGCGCTTCGTGGCTGGTGTAGAAGCTGGTGCCCTGAAGCTGCGGCACGGTGGTCGGATCGACCCCGCAGGCGGCCATGAAATCCAATGCTTCGCCGATGCGATCCGCCATGTCGGCGAATTTATCGGTCCACGGGCTACGCGCGATATGATCGAGCGTCCATTTGTGGACTTGCCGCAGATTGGCATAGCCACCGGTGGAGAAGGCTCGCAGCAGGTTCAGCGTCGAGGCCGACTGGCTATAGGCGCGCAGCATCCGCTCGGGATCGTTGCGGCGGGTCCCCGCATCGAACTCGATGCCGTTGATGATGTCGCCGAGATAGCTGGGCAGTTCCAGCCCGCCCTGGGTTTCGGTGGGGGCGGAGCGCGGCTTGGCGAATTGCCCGGCCATCCGGCCGAGCTTGATCACCGGCTGCTTGCTGGCAAAGGTCAGCACCACCGCCATTTGCAGCAGCACGCGAAAAGTGTCGCGGATATTGTCCGGATGGAATTCGGCAAAGCTTTCGGCGCAATCGCCGCCCTGAAGCAGAAAACCCTTACCGGCCGCGACGTTAGCGAGATCGGCTTTGAGCGCCCGCGCCTCACCGGCAAAGACCAGCGGCGGAAACTTGGCCAGAGTCGTCTCCACCCGGCCGAGATCAACGGCGTCTTCGTACACCGGGAGGTGGCGCGCTTCTGCCGCCTTCCAGCTATCGGGGGTCCACAACGACTGACTCGACACTTTATATGCTCCTTTTACGAACCGGCGCCCATAGCCTGCCAAGGTCCGCAATGCAAAATGCGCCGGCGATTGTCACCGCGCTCGCGCTAGATGGGGCCGTGCCGTCCGGCTTTCAACGCGCCGGTGTCGCGGCGGCGCCTGCCGGCTGGGGCAGCACTTGCAACCGCCATGCCTTGTTCCCCACCAGATATTTCTGCGCCAGCGCCTGCATCGCAGCGGCCGTGGTTTCGGTCGAATCGCTCATCACCGTGGTCAGCGCGCGATAACGCTCGGGGTCTTGCGTCGCCCCTTCCAGCTGCCACATGAAGAAGGACGTACCGGTGGCCGCGCGGTTGAGTTGCTGGCGCAGCGGTTCGATCACCAGCGCGAGTTCGTCGGCGCTGGGCGGTCGCGCAGCAAGGTCTGCAGCAATCTGATCGGCTGCGGCGAAGAAGCGCGGTGCATTCTCCGGTTGCAGCTGAGCCATCGCGGTGATCGTTCCGCCACCATTGAGATCGAGCGGCCAGTCGGCCGAAACCTGCGGGGCATAGCTTGCCCCCAGTTTCTCACGGATCGCCAGCAACAGCCGGTTCGAGAACAATTGCGCCAGAATTTCGAGCTGGCGTGCTTCGTGGACCCCCGCTTCGCCGCCGCCGGTCGGCCAGGATACCGCCACCGCAGCTTGATTGGCATCACCGTGGTGATACAGCGTGACCGGCTGAGGCATGGATGCCGGAAAGTGAATAGTCGCAGGAGGAGCCGGGGTTTCGCTACGCGGCGCCAATGCGCCGAAGGTTTTGGTCAGCGCGGCGATCGTGGCGTCGCGGTCGACGTCGCCGAACACCTGCACTTCGACCGGGCCGGAGGCCAGTATCGGCGCCCAGACCTTGCGGAAGCCCTCGGGCGTCGCCGCGCTCAGTTCCTCGGGCGTCGGCGGACGGAACCGGGGATCGCGATCGCGCTGGAGATAGCGCAAATCGCGCTGCAGCACGCCGTCCGGCGAAGCGCCATAGGTTTCATATTGCAGCCGTACCGCAGCTTTCGCACGCAACACCGGCGCGGCATCCCAGCGCGGCATCGCCAGCTTGTCGGCGAATAGATAGAGCTGGTCGGCGAGGTCTTCGCGCCTGGTATCGGCGGACAGCAGGAAAGCGCCGTCGCCGATGGTGAATTCGAACCCCATCTTGCGACCGGTGGAGATCTGGTCGAGCTGCTCCTGGCCGAGCTTGCCCTCGCCCGAGCTGACCAGCGCGGTCGTACCCATCGCCACATAGGGCGCGTCGGCGCCGGTGAAGGCGCCATAGCCCGCGCCGAAGCGCACTTTCACCGTGGCGCGGCCGGGATCGTCCTGCGTCGGCCACAGCAGCACCTTGACGCCATTGGCAAAGTTAAACTGTTCGATACCCAGCAAACCGGTCGGAATCGTCTTGATCAGCTTGCCCGGCGTGCCGATCGCCGGCAGATCGGCGAAGCTGACCGGCTTGGCGTCGGCGTGCGCATGGGCATCCGGGCGCACTTGTTCGAGCAGCGCCGCGCGCAGACTGGCATTATCCGCTTCGCCCGTCATCGGCGTGACATAATGCGCATGGATCGCCGTTCCCGAGAACAACGCCCGGCTATGGTCGAGGATCGCCTGCGGCGTTATCAGCGGAATCGAACGGTGAAAAATATCCAGAACCACTTCCGGCGCAGCCACGGTCTCGTGGATATCCAGCGCCTGCACCAGATCATCGGCCAGCCGTCCGCCGGGCTGAAGCGTGCGCTGTTCAACCATCGATTCGAAGGTGACGTTGATCTCCGCGACTTCACGCGCGATTTCTTCCTGGCTCGGCGGCCGGGCCAGCGCATCGGCGATCACCTGGCGCGCGTCATGCAACGCCGCCTGCCAATGCGCGTCGAGCGGGACGATGCTGACGAAAGTGCCGTCGATCGAGCGGCTGATATTCTCCTGCGACACTTGCGCGCTGAGATAACCCGAACCCGCCCGCGCCCGCTGTTCGAGCCGGCGATTGATGATCGCCTGCGCCACCTGATCGATCATCAGGCCCTCGTTGTAGACGACGGTGTCGTGCTTTTCATGCCAGGGTCGGGCAACGACATAGGTCAGCGAACGCGGCAGTTCCGGCGCCACGGTCACCCGGCTTTCCCCGACCGGATTGGCGGGATCGCTGCCGGCGGGTGCCGTCGGCTGGCCGAAATCGGGCACGGGTGTCCGTGGCCCAATGCCTTGCCAATCCCCGAACCACTTTTGCACGAGCGCCGCGAGTAAAGCCGGATCGGCATCGCCTGAAACAAGGATCGCGGCGTTTTCCGGGCGATACCAACGATCGTGGAACGCCCGCACCGCATCCTGATGCGCATTCTGGATCGTCGCGATCGAACCGATGGTGGCGTGATCGGCCAGCGGCTGGCCGGCAAACAATGTCTCGCGCGTCGCATTGAGCACGCGCTCCTGCGCGCCGCCATGCTCGCGCTTTTCGGCAAGAACGATCGGTTCTTCGGTGCGGATGTCGCTTTCCGACAAGGTCGGCGCGATCATCATTCCCGACAGCAGTTTGAAACTTTCATCGAGCGCCGCCGGTGTAGCGTCGGGCAGATCGATCTTGAAATCGGTCATCGTCGGCGTCGTCTCGGCGTTGGTATCAGTGCCGAAAGTCGCGCCGAGCCGCTGCCAGCTGGGAATCGCCTGGGCTTCGCCGAGATACTTCGACTGGCGAAACACCAGATGCTCGAGCAGATGGGCAAAGCCCGCTTCCTGCGGCTGTTCGTAAAGCGAACCGACGTCCATGCGGATGCGGATCGATACCTGCCCCGGCGGCACGCCATTCTTGCGCACCGCCCAGCGCAAACCATTGGGCAGAGTGCCGAAAATCCATTCCTTGTCGTGCGGGATGTCGCTGCCTTGATAAAGCCACGGATTGTCCTGCGGGGGCAGCGGCGGCAATGCACTGGACGCCACTGCCGCGACAGGAGCCGGAGCAGCTGTTTTGGCCGCGACAGGCTTTGCCATCACTGGCGTGACCACCATCGCGCCAAGCATTAGGGTAACGACGAAACCGCGAACGGCGCGCAAATCTGGGCTCATGGTCGTCCTATAAGAGCCAGCCGGATTAAGGGCTGGTGAATAGCGATGCTAAGTGGCGAGCAACGCGCCTTAATCCGGCGGCGATTGCCAGAATTATCAGCGCCAAAAATTATCAGCGCCAGAATTATCAGCGATAGTCTGGTTCGGAAAAGCTTTTAACCGCCGCGTGTCACCGGAATGAGCGCGCCGGTGATGGCGCGCGCGGCCGGCGACGCCAGGAACGCGATGACATCGGCAATCGCCGCCGGCGTAACCCAGCCGGAAAAATCGGCATCGGGCATATCCGCGCGATTGGTAGGAGTATCGATGATGCTGGGCAGCACGGCGTTGACCGTCACGCCCTGCCCGGCCAATTCCTCGGCCAGTGCTTCGGTCAGGCGGTGAACGCCGGCCTTGCTCGCGGTATAAGCCCCCATCCCCATCCCCGCCTTGATCGCCGCGCCCGCACCAATGTTGATCACGCGAGCCTCATCGGCCTTGATCAGGAAGGGCAGCGCCAGCTTGGTGACGGTGACATTGCTGGTGAGGTTCATCGCCTGCATCTTCGCCCAGCTTTCCAGGCTGCCTTCGGCCAGCGTTTCCCAGGTAAATCCCCCGGCAATATTGACAAGCACATCGATCCCGCCATGCGCTGCCGCCACTTTATCCAGCGCCGCTGCCGTGGCCCCGGCATCGGTCAGATCGACCCCGCCGATATCCAGCGTACCGGCAATCGGCTCGCGCGGGCTGGCGGCAAAATCGATTCGCGCTACCTTGTCGCCCGCCGCCGCGAAAACCTCGGCCACGGTGTGGCCCAATACACCAAAACCGCCGGTAACGATAATCGAACGCGTCATGAGAAGCTCCTTTATCGTTCTGGTATCCGCGCGGGGAATGCGAGGCAAGCGGGGCGAGTGTGGCGGGCCGGCACAGACTATCCGAAACGAAGTTTCGGATCAGACTCTGACTCCCCCAACCCTTGACCTCGCGCCCGCCGCGCTTACATGCAAGGGCATGTTCATAGAAACCGAAACCACGCCCAATCCCGCGACGCTGAAATTCCTGTCCGGCCGGCAGGTCATGGTCTCGGGAACGCGCGAATTCACCAATGACGAGGAAGCTGCGGCCTCACCGCTGGCCGAGGCGCTGTTCAGCCTGGGCGATGTGACCGGCGTGCTGTTCGGGCGCGATTTCATTTCGGTTACTGCTGGCCCCGGCGTCGACTGGACGCCGCTCAAGCCGCAAGTGGTAGCCATGCTGCTCGACCATTTCGTGTCGGAAGCGCCACTATTTGCTGGCGGGAACGCCGCCGCCATCACTGTGCCCGGTGATCCGGCCGATGATATCGGTGACGACCCAGCCGATATCGACATCACCGATCAGATCCGCGAGTTGATCGAGACACGGGTTCGTCCCGCCGTCGCTAACGATGGTGGCGATGTGGTTTACCGGGGTTTCCGCGAGGGTGTGGTTTATCTCGCCATGCGAGGCGCTTGTTCGGGTTGTCCGTCATCGGCGGCCACGTTGAAGAACGGCATCGAGAGTTTGATCCGCCATTACGTGCCCGAAGTCAGCGAAGTCCGCGCTGTCTGAGTGTCTGGTTCGAAATTCCGGTTCTCGGAATTTCTGGCGGTCCAATTCGCCTTCGGCGAATTGCGAATCAGACTTTGACCAGCCGATGAGAGGCTTGAAACGTAACGGCGCCTCGCGATGACCGATATTCTGGCAATCGAATGCACCACCGAGGCCTGTTCGGTCGCGCTGTTTGCCGATAACCAACTGGTGGCGGGGGACTGGCGGATGCTGGGGCGCGGCCATGCCGAAGCGCTGGTGCCGATGATCGCCGCCTTGCCCAGCCGTGGCCGCGCCGACCGTATCGTCGTCGGGCTTGGTCCCGGCAGCTTCACCGGCGTGCGCATCGGTCTGGCCGCCGCGCTGGCCTTGGCGCTGGCATGGCAAGTGGAGGTATTGGCCTATCCTACGCTGGCGCTGGTGGCGGCAATGGCGCGCGCGGCGCGGGGCGCACGGCCAGTATTGATCGCGATGACCGGCGGTCATGGCGAATGGTTCACGCAGGCATTCGCGGCGGACGGTGCCGCCAATCGCATTCTGGCCTCACTATCCCCGCAAGACGCCGTCCACTTGCCCGAACGCCTGGTTGCCGGCAGCCAGGCCGAAGCCCTGGTCGCCGGGCGCGGAACCGGCGAGGCGCTGCCGCTGTGGCCGGATGCCCGCGAAATTGCGCTTCTGCCGCCAGACTCACTGACCAGCGACTTGACCCCGCTGTATGGACGGGCGCCGGATGCCCGCCTGCCCGGTGGCGCCCTGCTCACCGCAGGCGGATGAACATGGCTGGGCCGGTGCCGATGATACATGACGATCTCGATCGCATCATGGCGGTCATGAATACAGCTTTCGACCCCGCCTTTGGCGAAGCCTGGACGCGGGCTCAAGTCGAAGGCGCATTACTGATGGGCAATTGCCATTACCAGTTGATCGCCGCCGACGGCAATCGCCCCATGGACGGTGAGACTGCGGCAGGCTTTGCCTTGCTGCGGACCGTCTTGGAAGAAGAAGAATTATTGCTCTTTGCCATCGATCCGCGCTGGCGGCGGCAAGGGCTTGGAACAAAATTGTTACAATGGATCGACAGCGATGCACGAAGCCGTGGCATTCGCCGGATTTTATTGGAAATGCGCCACGGGAATAGCGCCGAATCACTCTACAAGGCCCATGGCTTCGACCGCATCGGCCTGCGCCCAAATTACTATCGTCTCCGTGACGGCGCTTGTATCGATGCGATTACATTTTGCAACATACTCGCGTAACAAGCGATTGAGAACATTACGTACCACAGAAAATCTCTATTGTTTTTCAGCGGCGTTACTTATCACTTGAACTATCTGCCCAAAGGGTTCATTGGCAGCGCTATGTTGAAGGAATTAGCCTCTTTCTGATCAACATATGCTTGCAGCAAACCAACAAGGCCGAAGATCAACTATCGGCTATGTCCAAAAAAACGGTCGTGAAGAAAAAAAGGAATGGAAATGGAAAATAGTCTGAGCGATTTGAACGAAACGCTCGTTACGCTGACTTCGGATATCGTTGCCGCGCATGTCAGCAACAATGATGTATCCGTAAACGATCTGTCCACGCTGATCAGCAATGTCTACGGCGCCCTCGCCGGACTGGGCAAAGCGGCGCCGGTTGCTGAAGAAGCTCCGCCGAAGCCAGCTGTATCGATCCGTTCTTCGGTCAAGCCGGACAAGATTGTCTGCCTCGATTGCGGCATGGAACTGAAGATGCTCAAGCGCCACCTGATGACGCACCACAACATGTCGCCGGATCAATATCGCAGCCGCTGGAACCTGGGCAACGATTACCCGCTGGTGGCGCCGGATTACGCTGAAAAGCGCCGCGATCTTGCCAAGAAGATTGGCCTGGGCCGCAAGCCCGGCGCTCGCCGGGGCCGTAAGCCCAAGGCTGCCTGAGTTCTTTTGACGCATGACGCCCGGGTTCGACAAGCCAAGCTTCGAACCCGGGCGTTGGCGTATTAGAGCGTCGTGCGAAAAAGTGGGCACCGGTTTTTCGCATTAAACGATGCGACAACAAAAGCTTAGAGCGGGCAGCGTGATTTATATTACGCTGCCCGCTCTAACAGCACTCGCAGATTGCAGAATCTGCTCGCTCGGCTAATATCGGCAGGCATTTTCTTAAAGCGGGATATTACCGGTGCATCAGCCGATCGACATCGAAGCGCTGTGCGCCCAGCGGGGCCTGCGGATCACTGACCAGCGACGCATCATCGCGCGCGTACTTTCGGACAGCCTCGATCACCCCGATGTCGACAAGCTCCATGCTCGGGCAGCGGCGATAGATCCCGGCATTTCGATTGCCACGGTCTATCGGACGGTGCGCTTGTTCGAGGAAGCCGGAATCCTCGAGCGTCACGATTTCGGCGATGGTCGCGCGCGTTACGAGGCGGCGCCCGAAGCCCATCATGATCATATGATCGACGTGGAAAGCGGCAAAGTCATCGAATTCGTCGATCCCGAACTGGAGGCGCTGCAACGCCGGATCGCCGAAAGATTGGGCTATCGTCTGGTCGATCATCGTCTGGAATTATACGGGGTGCGTCTCGACCGCGAAGCGGCGTCCGGCAGCTCCCAATCGGAAGAGTGACCGCACAAGAGTGACGGTCGCACGCCCGTCGAGCGCAATTTGCGGCATGTTGCGGATAGCGGCCCGCCTTCTCGCCATGGCTGCGTTGCTGATCGTCAGTGTCGTCCTGTTTTACCTGTGGCGATTGGTCCCGGCCTCCAATCCCCCCAGACTAAATCCTTGGCCTCGTCGGTTTCTGGGCGGCATCGCGCGTATTGCCGGTGTTCGCATTCGCGTCACGGGTCAGCCCGCGTCAGGGCGTCTGCTGCTATTGGCCAATCACGTCAGTTGGATCGACATCCCGGCGTTGTCGGCGACGACCGGAACGGCGTTCGTTGCCCATGATGGTTTGTCCGGCGTCCCGCTGCTCAAATGGCTCTGCAAAATGAACCGCACGATCTTCGTCGCCCGCCACGATCGCGGCAGCGTCGGCGCTCAGGTCGAAATGCTGCGCCAGGCGCTGGTCGGCACCGCCAGCGTCACCATTTTTCCGGAAGGGACTACAAGCGACGGGGTAGCGCTGTTACCGTTCAAATCCTCGCTGCTGGCCGCGCTCGATCCGCTGCCCGGGGGGGTTACCGTGCAGCCGGTCTGGCTCGACTATGGACCGCTGGCACCGACAATTGCCTGGGTCGGCGAGGAACCCGGCGTGGCGAATTTCAAGCGCATCATCGCCCGGGGTGAGCCATTGCTGCTGACGGTTCATTTCCTCGAACCGTTAAGCGGAAACATGCTGGCGGATCGCAAATCGATCACCGCGAGCGCACTTGCAGCGATCACTCAGGTCATGGCGGCGACAACACTGCCTGAGCCCCTTCAAATCACCCATTAATTAGCCTATCGCGCGGCGATGATGGCCAAAACCCCGCCCCCACAGACCTACCGTGTCAAAAGCTTCGGCTGCCAGATGAATGTCTACGATGGCGAGCGCATGGCGGAATTACTCGATGCCACCGGGCTGAGCCCGGCGGCGGAAGGCGCGGAACCGGATCTCGTCGTCCTCAATACTTGCCACATTCGCGAGAAGGCGGTCGAGAAAGTCTACTCCGACATCGGCCGGCTTAAACGCGAGGATGGCACTTCGCCGCTGATTGCGGTCGCCGGCTGCGTCGCGCAGGCCGAGGGCGAGGAAATCATGACTCGCGCGCCTGCGGTGCGGATGGTGGTGGGGCCGCAAGCCTATCACCGCTTGCCCGACATGATCACCCGCGCGGGTATGGGCGAGCGGGTCACCGATACCGACATGCCGGCGCAGACCAAATTCGACGCGCTGCCGGCGCGCCGCAAGGTTGGGCCCACCGCCTTTCTCACCGTCCAGGAAGGCTGCGACAAATTCTGCACCTATTGCGTGGTGCCTTATACGCGCGGCGCCGAAATATCCCGACCGTTCCATGATCTGGTCGCCGAAGCCGAGAGATTGGTGGGGGCCGGAGCCTGCGAGATCACGCTGCTCGGCCAGAACGTCAATGCCTGGACGGGCGAAGACGACAAGGGCCGCACCGTCGGCCTCGATGGGCTCATCCGGGCGCTGGCACGCCTGCCCGATCTCGCCCGGATCCGCTATACCACCAGCCATCCCAACGACATGAGCGACGGCTTGATCGCCGCGCATGGTGAGGTGGAAAAACTCATGCCGTTCCTGCATCTGCCGGTGCAATCAGGCAGCGACCGGGTGCTGCGCGCGATGAACCGCAGCCACACTATCGAAAGCTATCTGAAGCTGCTGGAAAAAGTGCGCGGCGTGCGGCACGATATCGCTTTGTCGGGCGATTTCATCGTCGGCTTTCCCGGCGAGACCGAAGCGGAGTTCGCCGAGACCTTGGCGCTGATCGATGCTGTCGGTTATGCCCAGGCATTCAGCTTCAAATACAGCGCCCGCCCCGGCACGCCCGCAGCCGACCTGGCCAGCCAGATCATGCCGGCGGTGATGGACGACCGACTCCAGCGCTTGCAGGCGCATGTCAATCACGGCCAGCTTGCGTTCAACCGGCAGTCGGTCGGCCGGACTTGCCAGGTGCTGATCGAACGACGCGGCAAGCTGCCCGGCCAGTGGCTCGGCAAATCGCCGTGGCTGCAATCGGTGCATATCATCGGCGAAGCGGCGATCGGCGATCTGATCGAAGTCGAACTGGTTGAAGCATTCGCTAATTCACTGGCCGGCCGACTGGTTTGTGCAGAGCCCTTGCCCCGACGCCTCAGCCAAGCCATAGGCACCCGCAAATAATCCATTATCGAGAAAGGCCCGCGCCATGAAAGTGCGTGTTTACGTCAGCCTCAAGAACGGGGTGCTCGACCCACAGGGCCGCGCGATCCACCATGCGATCGAAGGGCTGGGCTTCGCCGGGGTCAGCGACGTGCGTGCCGGGCGGTTGATCGAACTGGAAGTCGATGGCAGCGTCACCGACGAAGCGCTCGACCAGATGGCCAAGCAGTTGTTGGCGAATATGGTGATCGAGAATTACCGCATCGAGCGGGTAGCTTAATTCAGGAGCCGGCCATGAGCAATTTTCGCGCTGCCGTCATCACCTTCCCCGGCTCCAATTGCGACCGCGATATGGCGGTGGCGATCGATGAGATTTGTGGCGGCACCATCCACCGCGTCTGGCATGGCGATGCCGTCCTGCCCGAGCGACTCGACCTGATCGCCTTGCCCGGTGGCTTCTCCTACGGCGATTATCTACGCTCCGGGGCGATGGCCGCGCGTAGTCCGGTGATGCGGGCAGTGGTCGAAGCAGTCGGACGGGGTGTCGCCGTGCTGGGCGTGTGCAACGGTTTCCAAGTCCTGGCCGAAGCCGGGCTGCTCCCCGGAGCCTTGATGCGCAATGCCGGTATCCGCTTCGTCTGCCGGGAAGTGGCGCTGACCGTGGAAAATACCCAGTCGCTGTTCACCGCCGGCTACCGGAAGGACCAGCAGATTCGCATCCCGGTCGCCCATCATGATGGCAATTATTTCGCCGATGAGGCGACGCTCGATCGGATCGAAGGCGAGGGGCGAGTTGCCTTCCGCTATGCCGAGCCGGTCAATGGCTCGGCCCGCGACATCGCCGGTGTGCTGAACGAAGCGGGCAACGTGCTCGGCATGATGCCGCATCCCGAACGGATGATCGAGCCCGCGCAAGGCGGCAGCGACGGCCGTGCATTGTTTGCTGCGGTGGCCAGAGGACTGGTTGGCGCTTAGTATCTGGGTTCCGCTTAAGCCGCCGAGTCAGCTTTGCGTATCTGATCTTTTTTGAACAGCGCCAGGGTGTCATCGGCGGCCATCGGCCGGCCATAGTAATAGCCCTGGATCTTCTTGCAGCCCAGCTTGCGGACCAGTGCCAGTTCAGCCTCGGTTTCGACGCCTTCCGCCGTAGTCGACATTTCCAGACTGTCGGCCATGGCCACCACCGCGCGGATCACCGCCAGGCTTTCCCGACTTCCCGCAGCGGCGCCCTGAACAAAGCTGCGATCGACCTTGATCGTGGAGAAGCGCAGCTTGCGAATATAACCGAGCGACGAATAACCGGTACCGAAATCATCGAGAGCAACGCCGCAACCCAGCGCCATCACCCGCTCCAGGGCAATCCGCGCAGTCGCGGCATCGCGGAGAAAAATGCTCTCGGTAACTTCGATTTCCAGGCGCTGCGGCGGTAAATTGGCCATAGCCAGCGCGCTGACCACGCAATTGTGAAAATTTGGATCGATCAATTGCTCGGCGGAAACATTGACGGCGACCTTGATATGCCGCGGCCATTTCATCGCCTGCAAACAAGCCTGCTTCATCACCCAATCGCCGATCGGCACGATCAGCCTGGTATCCTCGGCCACCGGGATGAATTTGTCCGGACCGATCTTGCCAAGCTCGGGATTCTCCCAACGCAACAGCGCTTCGAAACTGACCACGCCTTCCTCGCTGGCCTCAACAACAGGTTGATAGACCAAGCTGAATTCATTGCGATCAAGTGCATGGCGCAGCGCGAATTCGAGCTTGCGGCGCTCCTCCGCCTCAGCCAGCAGCGCCGGCTCATACATGCAATGCTGGCCGCCGCCGGCATCTTTCGCGCGATACAGCGCCAGATCGGCGTTGCGCATCAATTCCTCGACCGTCGCGCCATCGCGCGGCCCCACTGCCGCTCCGACGCTGGCGCCGACATAGAGGACATGATTTTCCACGGTATAGGGCTCGGACAAGCGATCGATCACCGCTTGAGCCATCCGGTTCACGCGCGAAAGATCGGAGGCATCACGGATCACCACGCCGAATTCATCACCGCCGAGGCGGCCGCACAATTCGGTTTCGCTCATCAGCGACTTCAGCCGGTCGGACACCCGCGCCAGCAATTGATCGCCGACCAGATGCCCCAGCGTGTCGTTCACCGCCTTGAAGCGGTCGAGATCGATCATCAGGAAAGCACAACGCGTCCGCCATTGCTCGGCATAGATCATCGCCTCACCCGCCGCTTCGGTCAGCATCATGCGATTGGGCAGGCCGGTCAGCGTATCGTAGCGCGCCAGCCAGGCGATCTTTTCCGAACTCGCGCGCTGCTGCGTGATGTCCGATCCGACGCCGTGGAATCCGTCATAAGCGCCCTTGTCGTCGAAGCGCGGCGCGCCGGACAGTTCCCACCAGCGCGCTTCTCCCTGCACCGTCACCAGCACCGGCATATTGGTGAAGCGCTCCCGGCGTTTTATGCGCTCGGCCAGGTCGTGCATGCTGGGGTGGAAGCGGCCGGTGGTCCAGGCCGATCCGGCCAATAATTGGATGAAAAGCTGGCCATCGATTTGTTCGGGCTCCAGGCCCAGCGCAAACGCGAAACGCCCACTGACGCCGCGCACCTTGCGATTGGTATCGGTTTCCCACAACCAGTCGGCATCGCCCTCCTCATATTCGCGCAGCAGCAGCGACACCACTTCATTGCGCTGGGCCACACCGGCTTCGCCCAGTCGTGACAGCAGGAAATGACGGGCGGTTTCGGTGGCGGCAAGCATGATCGTAGCGATGAACAACGCCGCGATGAAGGCCATCGGCAGCGCTCCGGTAACAACGAAGCCGAGGGTGACCGCCAGCCCGAGAATTGCGGTGAACACCAGCGTAGCCATCGGCGCGGCGGGAATCACGACCGCTGATACGGTCAGCAACAAGGCCAGAATCGTCCACAGCTCCAGCCGGACGAATGCCGGCGCATGGTCAGTGGAATAGACAACAGGAGCCACCCAGACCAGCGCCGTCAACGCCGCGATCTCGACTTGGCGGCGGAATTCCTGACCATTGAGCTTGTGGCGATGGACATCGTGCATCGCCAGATCGACGCGCGCACCATAGGTCAGCATCGCCGCCAGGGTCACCGCCCAGGCTACGATGAATGGCCAGGATGCCACGCCGCGGAACAGCCAGACACAGGCCAAGGCAGCAATCGCATGACTGACCAGTTTGAGGCGGGTCGCCTCGAACAACCTGCCATATTGCAACGCGCGCATGCGCGCCCAGTCGTCGGCGCCGGCCGGGGTCAGCCCCAGCACCATGCGGATGGATAATTCCCTGGCTGGCGCAGCATTCGAGGGCTTGGTGGACATGCCACCGCCATACGGGACAAATGCTTAGCACCACGTAAACCCCAAGTCTGATTTAGCACGGTTTACGTTGCTTGGGCGCCACACTGGGCGCCAAAGCACATCGCAGCCTACTCCACCGTCACGCTTTTTGCCAGATTGCGCGGTTGATCGACGTCGGTGCCCTTCAAACAGGCAACATGGTAAGCCAGCAATTGCACCGGCACGGCATAGACCAGCGGCGCGATCAGCGGGTGAACCTTGGGCATCGCAATCGTCGCCAGGCAGCCCTCGCCCGCTTCGTCCAGGCCCTCCTGATCGGAAATCAGCACGATCTTGCCGCCGCGTGCGCGCACTTCCTGCATGTTCGAGACGGTTTTTTCGAACAATGGCCCCGAGGGCGCGAGGACGATCACCGGCACCGCTTCGTCAATCAGCGCGATCGGCCCGTGCTTCATTTCGCCCGCCGCGTAACCTTCGGCATGAATATAGCTGATTTCCTTGAGCTTGAGCGCGCCTTCAAGGGCTAGGGGATAATCGAGCCCGCGCCCCAGATAGAGCACGTCCCGCGCCGGGGCGATGAGGTGAGCCATGGCGGCAATTTCATCCTCGTGCGCCAGGGCGGCGTTGAGCGCGGCGGGGGTTTGCACGAGATGCTCGACGATCGTGCGCTCTTCCTCGCGGCTTAGCCTTCCGCGTTTTACCGCCAGATGGGCGGCGAGTGCGGCCAGCACCGCAAGCTGGCAAGTAAACGCCTTGGTCGAGGCGACGCCGATCTCGGGCCCAGCATGCGTGGGCAGCAGCAAATCGGCCTCGCGCGCCATCGAACTGGTCGGCACATTGACGACGACACCGATGGTTTGCCCAGCCGCCTTGCAGTGGCGTAATGCCGCCAGCGTGTCGGCGGTCTCGCCCGATTGCGAAATGAACAATGCCAGCCCACCCCGCTCCAGCACCGGATCGCGATAGCGAAATTCGCTGGCGACATCGATATCGACCGGCAGGCGCGCGAATTGCTCGATCCAATATTTGGCGACGAGCCCGGCGTAATAGCTGGTGCCGCAAGCAACGATGGTGATGCGGTTGATCCGGCTCAGATCAAAATCGATCTGCGGCAGCGCGACGGTCTGATCGACCTGGCGAATATAGCTACGCAGCGTCTGCGCCACCACCGTCGGTTGCTCGTAGATCTCCTTGAGCATGAAGTGGCGATAATTGCCTTTTTCGATAGCCAGCGCGGACGCGCCCGAGGTCGTCACTTCGCGCACGACCGGATTATTGTCCTTGTCGAAAATTTCCGCACCCTCGCGGGTGATCACCACCCAGTCGCCCTCGTCGAGATAAGTGATTTTCTGCGTGAGCGGCGCCAGCGCCAAAGCATCGGAGCCCAGAAAAGTCTCGCCGTCGCCGAAACCGACCACCAGGGGCGAGCCGAGGCGTGCACCGATCAGAAATTCGGGATGGCTGCGGAAGGCGATCGCCAGCGCAAAAGCGCCGCGTAGCTGCGGCAAAGCTACTTTCACCGCTTCCTGGGGCGAGAGCCCGGCCTCGACCTGCTCGGAAATCAGATGCGCGACGACTTCGCTATCGGTTTCGCTCTCGAATTGCCGACCGCGCTGGTTCAACCCCTCCTTGAGCTGGCGGAAGTTTTCGATGATGCCGTTATGGACCAGCGCCAATTCGCTAGTGGCATGCGGATGGGCGTTATTGGCGGTGGGTGCGCCATGCGTCGCCCAGCGCGTATGGGCGATGCCGACCAGCCCCGGCGCGGGATGTTGCGCCAGTTCCCGCACCAGATTGACCAGCTTGCCCGGCGCCCGGCGGCGGATCA